>JBDTYA010000056.1:0-44517 GCA_040005915.1 Ilumatobacteraceae bacterium | reverse complement strand
GGAAAGTGGCACTGATCACGGGTGCGTCGTCGGGATTGGGCCGCGTCGGCGCCGAGCTGTTCGCCGCCGAAGGAGCCCAGGTGGTGATCGCCGATCTCTCCGACGGCGACGAGGCGGTCGAGGCGATCGCGGCTGCCGGCGGTGAGGCCACGTACGTCCGCTGCGACGTGACCGACGAGCAATCGATCGAAGCCGCGGTGCAACACGCCGTCGAAACGTTCGGCGGTTTGCACGTGCTGTACAACAACGCCGGCGTCATGTTGGGCGACGACGACAACCCGGTGACGACATCCGTCGAGACGTATCAGAAGACCATGGACATCAACGTTCTCGGCGTGCTGCTGGGTTGTAAGTATGCGATCCCGGCGATGTTGAAATCGGCGGAGGAAGCAGGTGAGGCCGCGTCGATCATCAACGTCGCCTCGTTCGTCGCGCACATGGGCGCGGCAACTCCGCAGGTCGCTTACACAGCATCGAAGGGCGCCGTACTGGCGATGACCCGCGAGATAGCGGTCATCTACGCCCGGCAAGGAATTCGCGCCAATGCGTTGTGCCCGGGCCCGATCATGACGCCACTGCTGGCCAAGTTCCTGAGCGACGACGCCAAACGCAACCGTCGCCTGGTGCACATCCCGATGGGTCGCTTCGGTGAGCCTGCCGAGATCGCCAATGGCGCGCTGTTCCTCGCATCGAACGAGTCGAGTTGGATGACCGGCCAGTCGTTGATCATCGACGGTGGCATCACCGCCGCATACGTCACGCCGGAGTGAGCAGGTTGCTGCATGGCAGCGAGAGCGACGTCGGCGATCTGCCCGAGCGTGCCCTCGAGTGGATCAAGCGGCGGCTGGCCGATTCGCCGGTGGGAGTGATCGGCGACAAACGAGCCCTCGATGCCGCGCTGCAGGGCTCGGTGACCGATGACGGCCTCGGGTTGGATCAGGCGTGGGAGCGATTTGCCGACGTGGTCGCGCCGAACAACATCGGGCTCGACAGCGAGCGGTTCCTCGCGTTCATCCCGCTGTCGCCGTCGGTCGCCTCGGTCTGGATGGACACGATCGTGTCGGCGGCCAACTTCTCCGCCGAGTCGTGGCTGGAGGGCGCAGGTGCAGTCGCCGCCGAGAACCAGGTGATCGAGTTGCTCTGTCGCGCTGCAGGAATGCCGGCAGGCGCTGCCGGATGCTTCATGAGTGGGGGATCGATCGGCAACCTCTCGGCGCTCGCGGTGGGCCGCGCCCACGCCGGAGATCGGCGATTCGTCGCGGTTGCCGACACGGCGCACGCCTCCGTCGACAACGCATTGCACCTCCTCGGTCTGCAGTCGGTGGTCGTGCCCACCGGCCCCGATTGTCGGTTGACCGGCGACGCCGTACGGACGACGATCGGCGATCGGCGAGATGTCGGGATCGTCATCGCCGCGGGTGGCTCGACGAATGCCGGCGTTGTCGACGATCTTGCCGGATGTGCCGATGTTGCGGGTGAGATCGACGCGTGGTTTCACGTCGACGGCGCCTACGGGCTCGCCGCCGTCCTGTTGCCCGAGCTGCGTGACCGATTCGTCGGCCTCGAGCGCGCCGACTCGTTCATCGTCGATCCGCACAAGTGGCTGTTCGCGACCGCTGGTTCGTGTGCGCTGGTGTATCGCAACCCCGAACTCGCTCGCCGAGTGCACACGCAGCACGGGCCGTACATCGACGTGCTGCGAACCAGCGACGAGGCGTACAACCCGTGCGACCTCGGTTACCAGCTGACGCGTCGCGCCAGCGGGCTTCCGACTTGGTTCGCCCTCGCGTTGCATGGCGTCGATGCGCACCGCGAGGCGATCCGCCACGGGCTGAGGCTGGCCGTGGCGATGGCCGACGCACTCGAGGCATCACCCTCGACCGAGTTGATCATGCGGCCCGAGCTCGGTGTCGTGCTCTTTCGCCGCGCGGGTTGGGGCACTGTCGAATGGAAGGAGTGGGCGACCGGGCTCCTCGCCTCAGGTGTCGCGTTCGTCGCCCCGTCCACATACCGCGGCGAGGCTGTCGGACGGTTGGTCTTCATGCACCCACGCACACCGATGTCGATCATCGATGAGCTGATGCTCAGCTTGTCAGCGTGACCTCGCCGCCCGGCGTCGAGATCCGGGCGCGCAACGCAACCCGGGCAGCCTGGTGTACCCGGACGGCCGACGTCACTCCGATGATCTGGAGCGCTTTGGTCAGCGCCGCCGAATTCGGGTGGTACACGTCGAGCTCGACGAGCTGAGCGGCGAGCGGCAATGAGTCGCTGGGGTGCGCTGAATCGGCCCAGTCGATCATGAACGGCAGCGCCGCCCCGAACGGTCCATCGAGTTGCGGGAACGTCAGCTCCCACGACAGCAGGACGCCGTCGGGTCGCCGCCGAGACATCGCCGCGACCTCGCCCAGTTCGATGCCGGCCGCGCCCGCCTCGTCGACGATGTCGGCCAGGGCACGGTTTGGTCGCACGCACCACGCAACGAGTCCTGCCGCGTAGAGCCCGTCGATCCCGAACGGTCGCGGACCATCGGGAGCAGGTTGCGCCGGGTCCGGCCCGATCACCTCGAGGTACGTCGCCCCACCCAATGACAACAGTTCGTTGTACGTGCCCCTGCCGACGTGACTGCCGCCAGGAGTGGGCGTCGCGCCGAGCAGCTCGGCGATCGTTGCCGAGGCGGCCGGCAGGTCGTTGGACGCGTAGACCAGATGGTCGATCATCTCCGACATCATTGCCGTTCGTCGGCGAATGTGAGCGAGTGTGGTCGCTCGTGATCTCGTGACCGGCAAGACTGGACCGATGAGTTCTGTCGCCTTCATCGGGCTCGGCGTGATGGGCACGCCGATGGCCCGTCACCTCGCTGCCGCCGGCCACCAGGTCACCGTCTACAACCGCACCCCGGAGAAGTCCCTCGCATGGGTCGCCCTGTACGGCAACCGCGCCGCGCCGACGCCCCGCGAGGCCGCCGAGGGCGTCGAGTTCGTGTTGATGTGCGTCGGTAACGACAACGACGTCCGCGAGGTCGTCTATGGGTCCGACGGAGTGTTGGCAGGGGCCGGCGCGGGTGCCGTGCTCGTCGACCACACCACGGCTTCTGCTGAAGTTGCCAAGGAGCTGGCCGAGGCCGCGGCCGAGTTCGGGGTCGGGTTCGTCGACGCGCCCGTTTCCGGTGGCCAGGCGGGTGCCGAGAACGGCCAGCTCACGATCATGTGCGGCAGCGACGACGAAGCGTTCTACGAACTGGCCAAGCCGGTGATGGCTGCCTATGCGAAGGCCTGCTCGTTGATGGGCGGCGCCGGGGCCGGACAGCTGACCAAGATGGTCAACCAGATCTGCATCGCCGGTGTCGTGCAGGGTCTGGCAGAGGGCATCAACTTCGCACAGAAGGCCGGTCTCGACCCGAATCAGGTCGTAGACGTCATTCGTTATGGCGCTGCGCAGAGTTGGCAGATGGAGAACCGCGGTCGCACGATGGCCGCCGGCGAGTTCGACTTCGGGTTCGCCGTCGAGTGGATGCGCAAGGATCTGGCCATTGTGCTCGGCGAGGCGAACCGCAACGGCGCACGACTGCCGATGACCGCGCTGATCGACCAGTTCTACGCCCAGGTGATCGCCCGCGGCGGCAAGCGTTGGGATACCTCCAGCCTCATCCACCTGTTGGCGAACGATTGAGGAGTTGTCGCTCGCGCCGCGTAATCTGGCGCCGGCATCCAAGAGTGAGAAGGAGAGGGTCATGGCCGACACGAACGACTGGAACAAGCAGGTCATCGACGAGTTCCGTGCGAACGCAGGCAAGGTCGGTGGCCAGTTCGAGGGGGCGCCGCTGCTGTTGTTGCACACCACCGGCGCCAAGTCGGGCCAGGCGCGAATCGCGCCCGTGATGTATCAGGCCGACGGCGCCACCTACGCCGTCTTCGCCTCCAAAGCCGGCGCGCCGACCAACCCCGACTGGTACCACAACCTGGTCGCCAACCCACATGCCTCGATCGAGGTCGGTGATCAGACGGTCAACGTCGTGGCGACCGTGGCCGAAGGCGCAACGCGCGACCGCATCTGGGAGACCCAGAAGGAGCGCTTTCCGGGCTTCGCCGAGTACGAGGTCAAGACAACGCGCCAGATCCCCGTCGTGGTCCTCTCGCCCGAGGCGTGAGCAGACCGGCGGGAGACAGGCTTCAGTGACATCTATCTCGGTCGTCGCGCCGACGATCGAAGCCATCCGCGCCAATCGCGACAGGCTGGGCGACCTCATCGTGACCACCCCTGTTCGGCACCTCGTCGACGATGCATTGTCGGCCGAGGTCGGCGCCGACACGACCGTGTGGTTGAAGGAGGAGCTCTTCCAACGCACCGGCAGCTTCAAGCCGCGCGGTGCTCTTTCGGTGATGCTCGACCTCGGCCCCGACGAGTTGGCGCGCGGCGTCACAGGGGTCTCTGCCGGCAACCACGCGATCTCGCTCGGCTACTGCGCCCGCGCCCTGGGAACCACCGCCACCGTCGTCATGCCGAGGAGCGCCAACCCGTTTCGGGTGCAGGTGTGTCGCGAGTTCGGTGCGACGGTCGTGCTCGTCGACAACGTGCACGATGCGTTCGATCGCGTCAAGCAGATCGAAGCGGATGAAGGCCGCACGTTCGTGCATCCGTACGAGGGCCCGAAGACGGCGTTGGGCACCGCCTCGGTGGGCGTGGAGTTCATCGATCAGGTCACTGCCGCGGGAGGCACGCTCGACGCGGTGATCGTCGCCGCCGGCGGAGGAGGACTCACGGGAGGGGTCGCCTGCGCGGTGAAGCAACTGAGCCCGTCGACCGCCGTGTACGTCGTCGAACCTGAGGGCGCCGACGGGTTGAGCCGCAGCTTCAAGGCCGGATCGCCGCAATCGATCGAGGCCGTGCGCACCATCGCCGATTCGCTCGGTGCACCGCGCTGCGAGCCCTACTCGTTCGCCCTGAACCAACAGTTCGTCGACGAGGTCGTGCTGGTCGACGACGAACAGATCCGCGAAGCGATGCGCCTGTTGTTCCGCACTGCGAAGCTCGCAGTCGAACCGGCAGGTGCTGCGGCACTCGCCGCGCTGATGTACCCGCTGAGCGACAGGCTCGAAGGCCTGACCGTCGGCCTGGTGGTGTGCGGCGCCAACATCGACATCGACACCTTCTCGAAGCAGATCGGGCCCGGCCCGCTGAACCAGCCGCGCCTGACGCGATGAAGCCGCAGTAACCCAGCCCAGGCCATGTGGAGTTCGAGGCACCCACGTGGGTGCCTCGTGACACTCCACACGGTCTGGGTGGCGTCGATACATTGGCTGCGATGTCGCGGCGGAAGCACCTGCCTGAAGGTTGGGAACAGATCGTCCAGCGCGGCATGGCGTATTGGCAGCTGCTCGATCACGCCGAGCGGGATCGGCTCACCGAATTGGGCGAGCACCTGGTCGTCAGCAAGCGTTGGGAGGCGGCGAACGGGTTCGTCCTCACCGACGAGGTCGTCGTGACCATCGCCATGCAGGCGGCCGTTCTCGTCCTCGGGCTCGACAGCGATTACTTCGGCAAGGTGGGCTCGATCATCGTGCACCCGACCACTTTCTCGATCCCGGGCCCGCGGGCCACCGCCGTTCTGGGGATGCTCGACGCCGGAACCCAGCCGCTGCTCGGCCAGGCGCATCACAATCGTGGTCCGATCCTGCTCGCGTGGGATCAGGTCCGCACCGGAGCCCGCCACCGCGGGCGTGGCCACAACGTCGTGCTTCACGAATTCGCCCACAAGATGGACATGCTCGATGGAGTCGTCGACGGCACGCCGTTGCTGCCGGACCAAGTCGCGCTCGATCGATGGATCGAGGTCTGCACCGCCGAACTCGACCTGATGCGTCGCGGCGACGCCGGGTCGTTGCTCGACGACTACGGAGCGACCGATCCCGGCGAGTTCTTCGCGGTCGCCACCGAGGTCTTCTTCGGGCGGCCCTGTGACCTGCGCGACACCAAACCCGACCTGTACGAGGTGTTGGCCGGCTACTACCGACAGGATCCCGCGGCGCGCGAGCCGCTGCCGATCGTCGGCTGAGGGTCACCACCTGGCGAGCGCGCGAATTCGCGAATAGGGCGATCTCTCCCAGGTTCCGGCTCCGGGCGATCTTGATATGGGTTCGACGGTATGTTGGCGCCGAGGGGGATCCGATGGTCGAACGCAACTGGGCCGGCAACATCGCGTACGAAGCGGCGGCTTTCCGAGCGCCGGCCACGGTCGCCGAGGTGCAGTCGATCGTCGCCGCGGCCGCCAAGGTGCGCGGTGTCGGCAGCCGGCACTCGTTCAACGACATCGCCGACACGACGGGCGATCAGGTGTCGCTGGCCGCGCTGGCCCGAACGGTCGAACTCGACGCGGTCGCGCGAACGGTCACGGTAGATGGCGGGATCAAGTACGGCGAGCTGGCAAACCGACTCCAGGCTGCGGGTTGGGCGCTGGCCAACCTGGCATCGCTGCCGCACATCTCGGTCGCCGGCGCGTGTGCGACGGCAACCCACGGCAGCGGGTCCGGCAACGGCAACCTGGCGACCGCGGTGCAGGCGATGGAGGTCGTCTCGGCCACCGGCGACCTGGTCGACATCTCGCGCGACGACGACCCACAGTTGATGGACGCGATGTCGGTCGGCCTCGGTGCGTTCGGGATCGTCACCGGCCTGACGCTCGCCGTCGAGCCGGCGTTCAACGTACGGCAATGGGTGTACGAGCGGCTGCCGATGACGACTGCGATCGCCCAGTTCGACGACATCATGGCGGCCGGGTACAGCGTGAGCCTCTTCACCTCGTGGAGACCCGACGAGATCGAACAGCTGTGGATCAAGAAGCGCGTCGAGCCGGCGCGCGAGGACACCGACGCCGATGCCGGCAGCGGTCGATTCGGAGCCACCCCGTCGACGGCCGAGATGCATCCGATCACCGGGCTACCTGCCGAACCGTGCACCGAGCAACTGGGTGTCGCCGGGCCATGGCACGAGCGGTTGCCGCATTTCCGGATGGGTTTCACACCGAGCAGTGGCGACGAGCTGCAGTCGGAGCTCTTCGTTGCCCGAGCCGATGCCCCGATGGTGATGCAAACCCTGATCGAGCTGCACGACGTGTTGGCGCCGGTGATGAAGATCTCGGAGGTACGCACCATCGCCGCCGACACGTTGTGGATGAGCCCCGCTTACGGGCGCGACTGCGCCTCGTTCCACTTCACCTGGGTGCCATCGTGGACCGACGTGCAGCCGGTCCTCGCCCGAGTGGAATCGGCGTTGGCCCCGTTCGCGCCGCGACCGCACTGGGGCAAGCTCTCGACCCTGCCGGGCGAAGTGGTGAGGTCACGCGTCGAGCGGATGACCCAGTTCGAGGCCCTCGTTGCCGAGTGGGATCCGCAGGGCAAGTTCCGCAACGCCTACCTCGACGCGCTGCTCGGTCCCTCGGCGGCTACCTGACACCTTCGTCGAAATCGGGCCTCGTTGGCTGAGTAGTGTTCGGCCATGCGCGCTCGGGTGGCTGGCGTGGTGGTTCTGCTGTGCACGACCGCCGGCTGCGGCTCCGCCGCGATCGAAGACTCCGGCGGAGCCGCTGGCAGCGACGTCGGTGAGCAGACCGCGGCGTCGGCGTGGGAGCAGTTCCCCGTCGATGCGCCGACACGTCCATTCGTGATGGTCGCAGGCGGCATCAGCGAACCGCCGCAGGGATACACGACCGACGCAGCGAAGCAGGCTGGCGGCGCAGCGGCGTTCGCGATCCCCGAAACGGTGCCTGCCGCCCCGGCAACGCTCGACAGCTTTCCGATCATGGGATTTGCGGATGCGGTCGCCGCCGCTCGACGTGCGATCGGTGGGGCCGCGGTGCCCACGGTGCCGACGATGGATGTACTTCTGACGCGTGCCGAGTTCATGACCGACCGCGGCTCGTCGATCCTCCCCGCGTGGCTCGTGACGATCGATGGTGCAACGGGGCCGATCGCGATCGTGGCGGTCGACGCACCGGCACGCTTCTTGGGCGACGCGCCCGTCCCGATCGGCTCCGATCACGCCACCATCGATCCGGCCGGAACAACGCTGACTCTCGCGGTCGTCGGCGCTGCCGAGGGAACTGGCGCTTGCACCGCCGACTATCGGCTCGACGTCATCGAGCATCGTGCCTATGTCGAGACGGCCGTGGTCGAGACCCGTCATGCGGGCGGCGACTGCGATCTCGTCGGATACAGCCGCGAGGTGTCGACGACACTCAGGCAACCACTCGGTGCCCGAGTGCTGGTCAGAGGCGACTCGGGTGCGCCGATCATCGTCTCTCCCGCAGCGGATCCCCCAGCGACACGTTCCCCGTCAGCAACACTTTTCCCAATGTGGATCACAGCAGCGATCCGGCACCCACGACGGTCGCTGCGGCACCTATCGATGCCATACCGAGCGAGTCGACGGCGCCGGTCGACGAACCTGCGACCGACGCGCAGATCGCCGTCCTACTCACGGCCTTCGACCTCCCTGGCCGCCCGGACCTCCACGACATCGACGGCGGCCAGATGGTCACCGCTGGGAACCGTTCGCTCGTCATCAACGTTCCGCTCCGAGGCACCTGGCAGTACGCCGACCTCGATGCCCAGGACTTGCCCGCGGCCACCAACGAGGAGTCTGAAGCAGCGGCCAGGTCCCTGTTGCTGAAGCTCGGCATCGATTCGGTGGGCCAGGTCCCGACCTTCACGCCGAACGGTCCTTCGGTCGATATCGCGCTCGGTGATTGCACCATGCGGTTCGCCAACAACGGTCGGCCCGCCTGGGCGATCGGATCGATTGCCGCCATCGTCTGAGCAGTTCGTGTCCGCATTTTCGCGATCGATCACCTGTCGGTGACACGAACCGGATGGACGTTCAGGCAGGCCGGATCGCCGTAGCCTGCGACCAGACCGCCTGCCATTGTCCGGTTCGATGCTCGTAGAAATCGGTGTGCCAGCACTCGAACGGTGGGACGTTACCATCACCGCGAAAGCCGATCCTGGCGATGTAGCGGATGATTGCGGCCTGTTCGGATCCGCGCACCTCGATGTCGGACACCGGTTCGAACACGCTGTACTCCAGCGCCCGCGAGGCAACCGCCGACAGGTACTCGTCCTTCGAGTACGTCCGTCCGCTCGGCGAGACGAGTTGATAATCGTCGGCGTGCAGAGGTTCAGCGACGTCGAGATCGGCGTCGACCAACGAACGGAGCCGGACCCGCTCGATCAGCCTCATCGATGCTGGATCGAACGCCATCGCCACCTCGCCTCCTTCACACAGGTCGACCGGAGACTAGCGACCCCCACGCTCGGCCTCCGGCTCGAACGTGCACAGACCGTCGTGCTGCTCGATGCACCATGGTGGAGATGCGCCGCTCGCGCGTTCGGGCGAACGCGGTCGCGGCGCCACCGTCGTTGAGACGGTCAGCATGTGACCACGTCAGTTGGGCGCGGCAGATCTGCCGACCCGCTACTTCGTGGTTGCAGCGGCCTCGGTGCGGGCGAGGGCGGCGAATGCGCGGACGGCGGCGCCCTGTCCCCATGGCGAGGGCTCGGTCGGGCAGTTCTCGTATGTCGAGATGTCCCAGCTCGGCAACACGTCGGAGGTGACACCGGTGAACGTGCCGTCGTCGGCGAGCGCCAACCGGCACGCATCCGCTGCGCGCTCGAGCACGTCGGGCGGCAACGAGACGAGCCCGGCCGCCGCCGGATGCAGTGCGGCTGCGACGTAGAACGAGGCAGTGGATGTCTCGATCCCGGCCGGCGCGTGATCGAGCACCTCGGCCCAGTTGCCGTTGGGTGTCTGTGTAGCAGCCAACAGTTCCAACACGTCGACGGCGAGGTCGGCCGCCTCGGCCACGTCGGCTTCGCCCACGATGTGCACGAGATCCAACAGGCCCAGGACTGCCCAACCCAGGCCGCGGGTCCAGGCAATGCCGTTGTTCCTCTTGCGGGTCATGTCGAACCACTGCGCCCAGCCGGAACCGCAACGAAGCGCGGTCATTGCATCGACGCCTATGCGCAATCCCTTGACCGTGAGGCCCGGGTCATCGCGCCACCGCCCGGCCATGGCGTACGCCGCGGGCAGGTGGTACACGGCATCGATGCACAGGCCGTACCTGAACACCGGGCGATGTGGTTCGAGCGATGGCGCTTGGCCGTAGGCCATCGGCAGCCCGTCGAGCCGGTCGAACATCCGCTGCGCGGCCGTCGCCGGTAGATCGCCGTCCATGACGAGTTGGACGATCGCCGCGCCGGGCGCCAGCACATCGTCGAAGTTGGGGAGGCAGTGATCGTGCCAGGCCTGCAACGTCGAGACCACCGAGTCGCGATAGTCACCGGCACCGAGGGCGTCGGCTTCGAGCAAGCCGTCGGTCGCGATCGCGTCGCCCCAATACCAGCAGTGGGGTCGCCAATCGGTCGTGCGGTCGGCGACGCGGGTCAGTGCTGCGAGTGCTGTCTCCACGTCGGGCTCCATTCGGTTGTCGGTCATCCGGTGATGCCGGCGCCGAGATCGCGCTTGCCGGCCGCACGATCGTCGGCCCACTGCTGCAACGTCGCTTCGAGCTCCGGGGAGCCGACGGCCTTGGCCCACTGCACCGGCAGTGCCGGAAACGAGTAGTCACCGATGTCGACCGTTCGGTACTCGTCGGCGCGACGCTGCATGGCGGCCTCGATCGCCGGCGCCAACCGTTGCTGTTTGGCCTTCACCTGGGCCGGATCGCGATCGATGAACTCGGGCAGGATCTCGTTGCCGAAGATCTCGATCGATTCCATGATGTGCTCGTGCTGGTTGCGGCCGGCCTGCAGCACGAAGATCACCTGATCGACTCCGGCCTCCTCGAACCGCCTCAAATACTCGCGCACCTGCGCGGGCGTACCCACGCTGCCGCGCAACCCGGTGGTGTCGCCCGCGGCCTGCTTGGCCCCGAGCACATCGGCGTTCTGGCCGGCGCGCACCGCGGCGGCGATCGCCTCGGGGTCGTAGCCCTGCGCGGCGCGTCGCTCGACGTACTGCGACCACACGTCGGTCCTACCCGGCCGGTGTTCGCCGAACACGTAGAAGTGGCCGAGCGAATAGCCGAAGAAGTTGGCCCCCTCGGTACCGCGACGGATGGCTTCCTGTTCGTCGTGGTGCACCATCATCGGACTCACGCAGGCGACCTGTGGATTGACGCTGAAGCCCACGGGGTGGCAGTTGTCGATGAATGTGCGCTCGTACTCGCTGACCCAGTTGACCGCCTCTTCCGGATCGATGAACGCGAACGTCAGCGCGCCCATTCCCTTCTCGGCAGCGAGCAGGATCGTCTCGCGCCGGCTGCATGCGAGCCACAACGGCGGGTGAGGCTTCTGCACCGGTTTCGGGATGACGTTGCGCGGCGGCATCTGCACGTACTTGCCGTCGACGCCCGTGAACGGTGTCTCGGCCATGCACCGCACGGCCACCTCGAGCCCTTCGAGCCACTGCTCACGCTTCTCCAAGGGGTCGACGCCGAAGCCGGCGAGCTCGGCTTCGCTCGACGATTCACCGCTGCCGAACTCGACCCGTCCGCCCGAAACGAGGTCGAGCATGCTGACCCGTTCGGCCGTGCGCGCCGGGTGGTTGAACCTGGGCGCGGTCAGGATGATGCCGTGGCCGAGGCGCATGTTCTTGGTGCGCTGGCTGCATGCCGCGAGGAACACTTCGGGCGCGGAGGAATGGCTGTATTCCTCGAGGAAGTGGTGCTCGACCTCCCACACGTATTGGATGCCGAGCGAGTCGGCGAACTCGACCTGCGTGAGAGCGTCTTGGATGAGTTGGTGCTCGGTGCCGTCGTTCCACGGTCGACCGATCTGGTGCTCGTAGAAGATGCCGAACTTCATCGTCAGCGGGCCGCGGCGGCGACCGCGTCGACGAGCTGATCCATGTGCTCGTCGAGGATCACCAGCGGTGGGCACATCACCAGACCGTCGGCGAGCGCACGGACGATGACGCCGCCCTTGTCGATCATGTGATCCCGCATCGCCTTGGCGTCCTGGTCGGGTCGCAGGCCGAGGGCCCACATCCCGCCGACGCCGCGCACTGAGTCGACGACCCCGTCGGCTGCCAGTGACTGCAGGCCTCCACCCAAGCGATCCTCGATGTGCTTGGCGCGCTCGACCAGACCCTCACGGCGGATGATCTCGATGTTCTTCAACCCGGCCACGCACGCCGTGGGATGGCCGGAATACGTGAAGCCGTGCATCAGGAAGAAGTCGGGATCGGACTCCAACGCCGCGGTGGGGGCGAGGCCGACGAACACGCCACCGAGCGGGATGTACCCCGACGTGACCTGTTTGGCGAACGTCGCGAAGTCGGGCGACACGCCGTAGTGGTGTGACGCGAACCAACTACCGGTGCGACCGAAGCCGGTGATGACCTCGTCGAAGATGAGGTACGCACCGTGCTGATCGCACAGCTTGCGCAGCGACTGCAGATAGCCATCGGCCGGCGGGAACACGCCGCCGGCGCCCTGCACCGGTTCGGTGATGACGGCGGCGACCTCGTTGCTGCGCTGGCTCATGATCGTGGCGACCGCCTCGATGTCGTCGGCCGGAACCGTGGCCACCTCGTCGACGAACGGACCGAAGTTCTCCTTGTACGGGGCGATGCCCAGCACGCTGGTACCGCCATAGGCGACGCCGTGATAGCCGCGTGTACGGCTGATGATGAGCTTGCGCTGCGGCTGCCCGGCCTGCACGTGTGCCATGCGGGCCAGCTTCATCACCGTGTCGATCGACTCGGAGCCCGACGAGGTGTAGAACACTCGGGCGTTGGGAGTCGGTGCGATCTGGCGCAGCTCTTCTGCCAGGGCCTCGGCAGGCTCGTTGGTGAACGGATCGAACGTCGAATACGCCCCCAGCTTGCGCGATTGGGCGGCGATCGCGTCGGCCATCTCGTCGCGGCCGTGACCGATCGCGTTGTACCAGAGGCTGGCCATGCCATCGACCAGCTGGCGGCCGTCCTCGTCCCACACCAGGGCGCCCTCGCCGCGTTCGAGGCGGATGAACTTCTCGCGGGTGGGCTTGGCATACGGGTGCATGAACGCGGCAGTCATGCGGCAACGGTACCCAACCCGCTCGCATCACCAAGAGTTGCGCATACACTCCGACCCCCAGGAGGTGGTGGGTGCTCCCAACCGCGACAACAACGGCGCAACGGCAGTCGACCCCACCACTCACGCGGCTCCTCGGTCGGCGCCTGGCCGGCACGTCGACACCGGCCAGGTTGTCGGCGCTGCGAGCCGCGTTCATCGTGGTCGCGGTGGTGTTCGCGGTCGGCGGCGCGTTCGGCGTCAACCGTCGGGCCAACGCCATCCACGACGTGCGCACCGCATCCCGCCAACTGCTGGCGCTCCAAGACATCCAGGTCCGCGTCGTGCACGCCGACGCCATCGCCAGCTCGTCGTACCTCCGCAGCGGTCAGGAGGACCCGGCGCAACGCACGGCGTACCTCGACGAGGTCGCCAAGGCCGGTGACGGCCTCGTGGCAGTCTCGGGGGCAGCGACCTCCACCGATCTCGGCCAGCTCAGCGAGGCCAGCCGACTGCTGGGCAGCTACGTCGGCCTGGTCGAGCAGGCCAGGGCCAACAACCGCCAAGGCTTCCCGGTCGGCGCTACCTACCAACGGCAGGCCAACGGGATCGTCAGCAACGCCGACCCCCAGGCGCCCGACATCGTTTCGTCGCTGCGCGCTGTCGAGGCTTCGCAGCGGGCCCAGATCAACGACAGCCTGGCCACCGCGCACCGCGCCGGTGTCTGGCTGCAGGCGTTGGGCTGGCTGCTGATCGCCGGCCTGGTGCTGGAGAGCGTGTGGCTGATGCGCACGTTCCGCCGGGTCGTCAACCTGCCCATCCTGATCGCCGGTGTGATCGTGCTGCTGTTGCTGATCATCGGCGGCGCGACGCAAGCCAGTGCCGCAAGCAACGCGGACGACGCGGTCAGCACCCAGTTGACCGGCGCCGACAACGCTGCCCAAGCGCGCGCCGCGGCATTCGAAGCCCGGTCGCAAGAGGCATTGACGTTGATCAACCGCGGCAACGGCGCGGCGAACGAGCTCAACTGGCAGCTGAGCAACAGCATCGTCGATCAGGAACTGGGCACGAAGTTGGGCACTGCCCCCGGGTTGATCGAGGGCGCCAGCGAAACGTACCGGAGCTACGTCTCGGCACATCGGCACATCCGCGAACTCGATGACGGCGGTGATTGGGATTCAGCCGTCGCTGCCAGCCTGGGCAAGCCGGACATCGGACCCAGCGCGGCGACGACGTTCGACGACTTCGACCAGAACGTCGGGCAGATCGTGGCCGCCGAGGGCGCGAAGGCATCGACGCTCCTCGGTGACGCCACCTCTTCGCTCGGCGCGCTGCGCAACATCGTCTTCATCGCCGGGCTGGTCGTCGCCGCACTCGGGGCGATCGGCATCGGGCAACGGCTGAGGGAGTACCGATGATCCGCCGACTTCGCCTGGCGCCGACGGTGGTCGCGCTCGGGCTGCTCGCCGGCTGCTCCGGCTCGGTGCGCCTGTCGGCTGCGGCCGAGGGCGAGGCACCGGCATCATCCGACGTCGTCGTTCCAACGGCACCCGAGTGCTCGGCAGCACAGGCCGCCCTGGATCCGACCCGTTCGTACGAGCCCGACGGCGCGCTGCCGTCGCCGGGCGCCATGCCGGCAGGGTCGACGATGGCAACCATTGCGACGCGCGGCAAGTTGATCGTCGGGGTCTCCGGCGACACGTTGTTGTTCGGCGCCCGCAACTCGTTGACCAACCGGATCGAGGGCTTCGACATCGACATGCTGAAGGAGGTGGCCAAGGCCATCTTCGGTCCCGACGGTGATTCGAAGATCACGTACAAGGTCATCACGTACGCGGACCGTTTGCCCAACCTCGAGGCCGGGCCCGACAACGGCGGGGTCGACATCGTCGCCCACACGATGACGATCAACTGCAAGCGTTGGCTGCGCATCGACTTCTCGTCGACGTACTTCGACGCCGGTCAGCGCGTGTTGGTCAAGAAGGGCTCGGGCTTCACGAGCATCGACGACCTCAACGCCGGCAAGGCAACGGTCTGCGCACCCGAGGGCAGCACCAACATCGACCTGCTCCGCAAGAACGCGAACGATCGGTTCGGGCAGCTGGTGGTGCTGGCCAAGCCCGACGTCACCGACTGCCTGGTCGCGATGCAACAGGGCGAGGCGGACGGCGCGACCGGCGACGACACCGTTCTCGCCGGTCTCGCCGCCCAGGACCCCAACACCGAGGTTGTCGGCGACAAGTTCACCGACGAGCCCTACGGCCTCGGAATGGGCAAGGACAACGTCGACTTCGTACGGTTCGTCAACGGCGTGATCCAACAGATGCGAACCGACGGGCGCTGGCAGGCGATCTATTCGAAATGGTTGGTCGGTGTGCTGAGCGACACCGTCATCGACCCACCCTCCGCCGTCTACGGCAGGGAGCCCGGATGACGGCCGCTCCGACCTCGCAACAGATGTCGGCGTTGCTCGCCGAATGGAATGACTGGCTGGCGGTTCGCACCGACGCGATGTTGTCGCTCGAAGACCGCGTCCGCACAGCGGGCACCGACAAGGACCAGTCGGATCTGGCTGCGGCATTCGTGGCGCGAAAGATCGTCGACGATCGCCTGCGGCAGATCGACGAGCTCGCCCGCCGCGACCGGGCCAAGGCTTCCGCACTCGCCAACGAACCGTTGGTCGACGACCTCGGCACGCCGATCGGCAACAACCTCGAAGACGCGGCGGCGTTGGTCGACGCGATCGTGCAGCGGGTCGAGGCGAACGTGTCGAGCATCGAGACCCGTTCGGTCGACGAGGTCGCCACGGCAACCCAGGCCGATGGCGACCTGAGGGTCGCCGAGCGCCTCGCCAACGAGCTCGGCAGCAACGTCAACCGTGCCTCGCAGTTGCGCAGCGATCTCAGCGGCCGACGCGATCTCACCGGTGTTGCCGCGCGCGCCGCCGGGCTGCGCGCCGAGCTCGAGCACATCGACGCCGAGCGACGCCGACTGTTCGACACGTGGTCCGCCCTCGCCGATCGGCTGGGCAGACTCGCCGCCGACGAAGCTGCGGTGCACCAACTGTCGGATCGTTGTCACGCCAAGGTGTTGAAGCCACCGACGCTGGCCATCCCGTCTGTCGCCGCCGTCGGTCCTCTGGCGTCGATCGACGAGTTGAAGGCCATGCCGTGGGCCGCGGCACGCGCCGCGATGGCGCCGGTCGTCGACAAGGTCGCCAGGCTCGAGGCTGCCTTCGCCGAGGCTCGCCGCAGGTTCCAGCAACCACTCGATGATCGCGACGATCTCCGAGGCCTGTTGCAGTCGTTCCGTGACAAGGCCGGCGCACACGGCTTCGGTGAGAACGCGGAGATCGAGCCGTTGTACCGCCGAGCAGAGTCGCTGTTGTGGGCCGCGCCGTGCGACCTCGCTGCGGCCCGGCCGCTCGTCGATCAGTACGTGGCCGCCGTGAACGCCAAGATCGCCTCGACCGTCTCGCCCGGTGGGCTGGGCTCATGAAGTGTGCTCAGCCGGGCTGCACCGGCACGGTCGTCGACGGCTACTGCGATGTGTGCGGGCTGGCGCCCGCGACGACCGCAACACCGCCGAGCGCGCACTCCGCGGCGCACCTCGCCGGACCGAGCGCTGTCACCAGCCAGTCGGGCACCACGCGGCTCGGCCAGATCCCCTTGGGCTCCGCACGTTCCAGCGGGGCGAGCCGCCCGACCCGCCGGCTGACCGCGACGACCCAGACCTCGCGACTCGGGGCCGGCCTGACGCAGGTCCCATCGGTCCCCGTCACCGACCCGCGCCAGGCGTTGATGGACCCGCCGACGGTCGCCGAGGACAAGCGGTTCTGCTCGGTCTGCGGCTCGCCCGTCGGGCGATCCCGCGAGGGGGTGCCGGGCCGATCGAAGGGCTTCTGCCCGAAGTGCCGCACGCCGTTCGACTTCGATCCGAAGCTGCAACCCGGCGCGCTCGTCGGCGGGCAGTACGAGGTGGTCGGCGGGCTGGCCCACGGCGGAATGGGTTGGATCTACCTCGCCAACGATCGCAACGTCAACGACCGCTGGGTCGTGCTGAAGGGGCTGCTCAACACCGGTGACCCCGACGCAGCGCGGGCCGCGGTCGCTGAGAAGCAGTATCTCGCGGAGGTCGAGCATCCGCTGATCGTCGAGATCTACAACTTCGTCACCGCCGGCGACGGCGCGTCGTACATCGTGATGGAGTACGTCGGCGGCCGGTCGCTGAACATCATCCTCAAAGACCGGATGAAGGTCACCGGACGCTTCTCGCCCATCCCGGTCGACCAGGCCATCGCCTACATCGTCGAGATCCTGCCGGCGTTCGCCTACCTCCACCTGCTGGGGTTGTTGTACTGCGATTTCAAGCCGGCCAACATCATCCAGGTCGGTGACGGCCTGAAGCTGATCGATCTCGGCGGCGTGCGACGCATCGACGATGACCAGTCACCGATCTACGGGACGGTCGGTTTCCAGGCGCCGGAAGTCGCCAAGGAAGGCACGTCGATCGCGAGCGATCTCTACACCGTGGCGCGCACGCTGGCGACGTTGATCTTCGAGTTCAAGGGCTACCAGAGCACCTTCGAGACGACGCTGCCGTCGCCCACCGACGTGCCCGTGTTCGCCCAGCACGACTCGTTGTACCGCTGGTTGTCGAAGGGCACCGCGCCGCAACCGGAAGACCGTTTCCAGAGTGCCGACGAGATGCGCGACCAGTTGTTGGGAGTTCTCCGCGAAGTGACCGCGGCGACGTCGTCCGGTGCAGTGACGCGCAGCACACCGTCACGCTTGTTCGACACGCCCGCGGTCGCCGGCGACCGGCTCGACTGGGTCGACCTGCCGATGGTTGCCGTCGATCAACTCGACCCGATGGCGTCATGGGTCGCCTCGGTGACCGCCGAGGATCCCGCCGACCGGCTCGAGGCCCTGTCGTCTGCACCCGAGCAGACGGTCGGAGTCATGATGGCCAGCGGCTATGCGGCGATGGCCGCGCAGCAGTTGCAACAGGCGTCGACAACTTCCGACGCCATCTTGGGCAACGATCCGTGGGAGTGGCGCGGCGTGTGGTTGCACGGTCTCGTGGCCCTCGGCGCCGGTGACTACCCGTCGGCGATCTCCTCGTTCAACAGCGTGTATGGCCAATTGCCCGGCGAGCTGGCACCGAAGTTGGCCCTGGCACGGGCCTGCGAGCTCGGCGGCGAACCCGACGTTGCCGCGCAGATGTACGTGCAGTGCGCGCGGACGGACGCGGCGTACGTCGCACCGGCACAGTTCGGCCTGGCCCGCCTTGCCGCCGCAGCCGGTGACCGCGACGAGGCGCTCGCCGCGCTCGACAGGATCCCGGTGACCAGCCGGGCGTATGGCGACGCCCGCCGCCAACGGGCATTGATGTTGTCGTCTACCGCCGGCTCGGCAGACCCTCTCGACGACCTCGCAGCAGCGGCTCACGAGCTCGAACAAGCTGCGCTCGATCCCGCGGGTCGCACGGCGCTGCGGATCCAGATCCTGACCTCTGCGCTCGACCACATCCGCGATCACGGCGCAGCCCCGCAACTGACCATCGCCGGCGCACAGGGCACCGTGCCGTCCCTTCGGTCCGCGCTCGAGCAGGCGTACCGCGAGGCCGCTCGGCTGACCGCCGACCCTGTCGAGCGCGTCAGGTTCGTCGATCAGGCCAACCTCGTCAGGGTGCGCTCGCTGACATGACCTCCGACGAACCGAAATGCCCGGCATGCGGCGCAGCGATCGCGGCCGGGGACACGTTCTGCGAGGCATGCGGCGTGCAGTTGCCGGGCACATCGCCTGTGCCGGCCGCTTCGGATCCCGGTGCTGTCGCCGCAATGGAACCCACGGTGTCGACTGCGGCGCCGGCAGCTACCACCGCGGTGTCGGCCGACGACACCTCGCCGATACCCCGAACCACCGTGACCAACGGCGTGTGCTCGGCGTGTGGCGGCCGCATCCTGGAGGACGGGTTCTGCGGCACGTGTGGTCAGAAAGCCCGTTCGCCCCGAGACCACTGGACCGAGAAGCCGGCGTCGTGGGTCGGCGGCATCTGCGACAAGGGCATCGTGCACGCGGGCAACGAAGACGCGATGGCGCTCGCCGCGACGGCCGACGGCTCGTTGGCAATCATCGTGGTCTGCGACGGCGTCACCAGCGCGCCGCACAGCGATCGCGCCGCACTCGCCGCGTCGCGTGCGGCGTGCGGCAACCTCACAGGGGTGCCTGCACCGCCGGACGGGAGCGTCGCCGCCGCGGTCACCTACTGGACTGCGGCACTGCTCACCGCGACCAACGAGGCCAACGCCGCGGCGATCGGTGTGTCGCACACGCTCGGTGATCCTGTCGAACCGCCGTCGTGCACCTACGTGGCGGTCGTGGTCTCGGGTTCGTTGATCACGGTCGCCTGGTGCGGCGACTCGCGCGCCTACTGGCTGCCCGACGCTGGACATCCGCGGCAGTTGACCGTCGATCACTCGCTCGGCACCGAACTGTTGGCGGCGGGCGAATCGCAGGCGCAGGCGGAAGCCGATCCTGCATTCCACACCATCACCCGTTGGCTGGGTGCTGACTCCGTCGATCACAGCCCGGAGTTCGCCTCACAGACCATCGACGGACCCGGCTGGTTGCTGGTGTGCAGCGACGGTTTGTGGAACTACGCGGCCGAGCTGACCGACATGGCGACACTGGTGACCGATCTGCGTGGCAGCGCCGGCAGCGATCCTGTGCTGCTGGCGGCATCGCTCGTCGACTGGGCCAACGCAGCGGGCGGCCACGACAACATCACCGCTGCCCTGGCGCGCTGCGACCCATCGCTACGCTTGCAGCAGGAGAGGACACCCAGTGGCTGAGTTCAAGGCAGAGGTCTTTCAGAACGAGTTCCTTGCGGAGGGTGCCACCGACGTGCACGCCGTCGTGTCGGTCACGTGCGCCGGCGCCGGCACCGCCGGTCAATCGGGCCACGGCGAGGCAGCCGAGGTCGTCATCGTCGACACGTCGGGTTCGATGGACATGCCATCGTCGAAGATCGTCGCCGCCCGCCGCGCTGCAAAGGTCGCACTGACCGAGATCGTCGACGGCACGTGGTTCGCGGTCGTCAGTGGCCACACGGTTGCCCAGATGGTGTATCCGTCCCATGCCGGGATGGCCAAGATGACCGACGTGACGCGCCGCGAGGCGACGCACATGATCGATGCGCTGCGAGCAGGTGGCGCCACCGCGATCGGTGCCTGGATCGGCGCCGCGACCGAGCTCTTCGCCCAGGTCGAATCAGGGCAGCGTCACGCGATCCTGTTGACCGACGGCAAGATCGAAGGCGAGCTGCCGTCGGCGCTGCCGCAGGCGTTGGCCGCGGCGCAGGGCAAGTTCCAATGCGACTGCCGCGGCATCGGTTCCGACTGGGTGGTCGACGAAATGCGCATGATCGCCGACGCGTTGCTGGGCACGGTCGACATCATCGCCAAGCCCGAAGACCTCGAGGCCGACTTCGAGGCGATGATCCGCACGTCGATGAGCCGTGGCGTCGCCGATGCCAGGTTGCGGGTATGGGCGCCGCAGGGCAGCGAGGTGTTGTTCGTGCGTCAGGTCGCCCCGACGGTCGAAGACCTCACCGCCAAGGCCGTTCAGGTCGGCCCTTTGATCCGCGAGTTCCCCACGGGCGCGTGGAGCAACGAGAGCCGCGATTACCACGTCGCCGTGCGTGTTCCCGTCGCCCCGCTGGGCAACGAGCGCCTCGCCGCCCGCGTCGAGGTCGTCATCGCCGACGAGGTCGTCGCCAAGAGCCTGGTCAAGGCGACGTGGAGTGCCGACGCCAACCTGACCACCCGCATCGACCCCGCGGTGGCCCACTACACCGGTCAGGTTCAGCTGGCCGATGCGATCCAGAAGGGCCTCGCTGCCAAGGCTGCCGGTGATGATCGCACCGCGACCGTGCTGCTCGGCGAGGCTGCCAAGATCGCCCACGAGAGCGGCAACGAGGACACCACCCGATTGCTTTCGAAGGTCGTCGATGTCGTCGATGCAGAGGCAGGAACGGTGCGGTTGAAGAGCAACATCGAACGCACCGACGAGATGGCCCTCGACACGCGCAGCACCAAGACCACGCGGATCAGGCGCGAGGGGTGACCACTTACATGTGCCCCAACGGTCACAGCAGCGGCGACCCGCAGTGGTGCGACACCTGCGGTGCGCCGATCGGTGGTTCTGCCTCCGCCGCTGCGCCCCCACCGAGCCCGTCGAGCCCGAGGTCGAGTACAGCCCCGTCGGCGCCGATCATCGGTACGATCGTCGACTGCCCCAACTGCGGTCTGTCGAACGACGCCGGAAACCTGTTCTGCGAACAGTGCGGCTACGACTTCACCACGGGTCAGGCGCCGCCCAAGGTCGAGGTCGACGAGCCGCCGGCCTCAGCCGACGCCGAACCAGAGTCGGGCGTCAAGTGGGTCGTGGTCGTCGAGGTCGATCAGGCGTGGTACGGGTTGAAGGGGTCGCTCGCCGATCAACCGTGCCCAGCGGCCTCGTCGTCGACCGTTGCTCTCACCCAACACACCGCGTTGATCGGCAGGTCCAGCCAATCGCGCGACATCCATCCCGAGATCGCGCTCGAAGGCGACAACGGCGTCTCGCGCCGGCACGCCCAACTCGTCCGCGACGGTGACGACCTGGCAGTGCTCGACCTCTCCTCGACCAACGGCACCTACGTCGTGCCGGCGGGCAGCGAACCGACCGACGTCACCGACGCCATCGAGGCCGGGCAGCCCACGGCATTGCACGACGGCGACCGCATCTACCTCGGTGCGTGGAGCCGGCTGACCGTCCGACTCGGGTAGTGGTATCGGTGAGGGAGGTTGTCTCTGCCCGGATGAGTGTCGGTCGCCGCGCGCCGTGAGCCTCAGGCGCGGTAGTCGACCCCGGGCAGCACGCACAGCATCTCGTACAGCAGGTTCGCGGCGACCAGCGACGTCGTTCCCGACACGTCGTAGATCGGCGCCACTTCCACGACGTCGCACCCGACCAGTTGCAGGCCGCGGCAGCCGCGGATGATCTCGATGCCCTGCCAGATCGTGAGCCCGCCGATCTCGGGCGTGCCGGTGCCCGGAGCGAACGACGGGTCGAGGCCGTCGATGTCGAAGCTGAGGTACACCGGGCCCGCACCGAGCTGTGTGTGGATCTCGGCCATCAGGGGGGCCAGGCTGCGGTGCCAGCACTCCTCGACCTGCACGACACGGAAACCCTGCTCGCGCGACCAGTCGAAGTCGTCGGCCTGATAGCCGGTGCCGCGTACGCCGATCTGGGCGACGCGGTTGCAGTCGAGCAGCCCTTCCTCCACCGCCCGCCGGAACGGCGTGCCGTGGGCGATGCGTTCGCCGAACATGCTGTCGTTGATGTCGGTGTGCGCGTCGACGTGCACGAGACCGACGGGCCCGTGACGCCTGGCCATCGCCCGGAGGATCGGCAGGACGATGGTGTGATCGCCGCCCATGGTCGCGGTGATCAATCCGTTGCTCAGCAACGCGTCGTAATGGTTCTCGATCCGGTCGACGGAGTCGAGCAGGTTGTACGGGTTGGTGGCGACGTCGCCGAGATCATCGATCCGCAGGCTGTCGAACGGCGCAGCACGGGTAGCCATGTTGTACGGCCGCAGCAGCACCGACTCGTTGCGTATGCCCCTCGGACCGAAGCGCGCCCCGGGTCGGTTCGAGGTGCCGATGTCGAACGGGACCCCCACCACAGCAGCGTCGAGTTGGTCGGGCGTGCTCGTTCCCGGAAGCCGCATGAACGTGGTGATTCCGGCGAATCGGGGCATGTCGTTGCCGCCGAGAGGCTGAGGGAACGAGGGTGTGGTCACGGATGAAACGTATCGCGTAGTCCGTATGACCCATTGAGTGGCGCCGCGGTATCTGGTTCGCCGATCGGCTGCTCTACTGATCGCCGGGCCGACGGGACGGGCGGCCGGTTACCAAGGAGCAGCGTCGCTCCTGGGAATTCTCACCCGGGGAACGGATGGACGGATCCGTTTCCCGGGGTGATTCCATGCGCCACTGCGCGCCGGCGTGCTCATCGGCACCCGTCAGGTTCTACTATGAGGACATGACCGCCCAAATCGTGGATTTCACTCGCATGGCCGACGGCACTCGCGACGAGTACCAATTTCTGCACGGCCTCGAGAAGGAGTACATCTCCCACCTTCCCGAGCGACTGATCGAGGCCTTGCGCCGGCTCGACGACGGGCTCGAGGGCTACCAGATCAGCCGATACCAGCACTCGCTGCAGACGGCGACGAGAGCGATGCGCGATGGTGCCGACATCGAGATGATCGTCGCTGCCTTGATCCACGACATCGGCGACGACCTGTCTCCCGAGAACCACTCGCAGGTCGCGGCATCCATCATCCGCCCGTACGTGCGACCCGAGGTGACGTGGGTCGTCAACATGCACGGCGTCTTCCAGTACAAGTACTTCGGCGCCCACATCGGCCTCGATCCCGACCAGCGCGATGCGTACCGCGACCACCCTTGGTACGACAGCTGCGCCAACTTCTGCGAGCGTTGGGACCAGGAGTCGTTCGACCCCGGCTACCCGACGGAACCCATGGAGACGTTCGAGCCGATGTTGCGCGAGGTGTTCAGCCGACGACCCTTCGATCCCGCGATCGTCGGCCCGGCCGAGGTACCTCAGCCCGCCCAGGTGTAGCTTCCAGCGGCGGTCCGGCGAGCGCTCGGCGGTGATCCGGCGCTCGATCCGTCGTCACTGTAAGCGCACAGGCCGACTGTCGTTCAGTGCGCTGACAGTGAGCGTGGCGAAACAGGCAATCAGCCGGGGATGATGCGGCGGACGGTAGCCAGGAGGCCTTTGGCCGGTATCGGCCCGAGGCGGACGACGTCGCCCGGGGCGGGGGCGTGGATCCAGTGCGTGGCGTCGACGGCGATGCCCACGTGGGTGATCTCGCCCGAGCCGTGTGTGGCCATGAAGATGAGGTCGCCGGCCTTGATGGGCTGGTTCCACATATCTACGGCGGTCCCGTAACCGGCCTGCGACGCGGCATGGTGGATCATCTCGATCCCGACCTGGGCGTACGCCGCCTTGACGAGGCCGGAGCAGTCGAACGTTGCCGGGCCGGCGGTGAAGAACCGATATGGCTTGCCGAGTTGTGCGTAGGCATAAGCCACGACGGTTCCGGCGGGCCCGGGGGAAGAGACGACATCGGCGCCGGAGGCAGCCGCGATGGCGGGCTCGACCGCCCCGACCGGCATCGCCAGTTTGGTGCCGGGCAGGATGAGGCTGTTGGGCTTCAGCCTGTTGACCGTCAGCAGGTCAGGCAGTTTGACCTTGTACTTCGAAGCGATCCCGGCGAGGAAGTCGCCGCTCATCACCGTGTACGTCAGGCCGGCGGCGGCGGGTGTACCGGCTGGAGCCAACGCGGTCACCGTCGGCTGCGGCGCGACTGCGTTGGAAGGCAATGCCAGTTGGCGACCGGGGCTGATGACACTGGTGGTCGTGATGTGGTTGACGGTCAGCAGGTCGGCCAGCGTGACCTTGTACATGGCCGCGATGCCCAGCAGGAAGTCGCCGGATTTGACGGTGTGCACGACGGCGCCGGCAGTCGGTCCGGCGGCCGGGACCGCGGCGACGACCGTGGCGACGGCGCCGGCCGGCACCGCCAGCTTGTCGCCGGGCAGGATCAGGCTTTTCTTGGTCAAATGGTTGACGTCGAGCAGGTCGCTGAGGGCGACGCCGACCTTGGCAGCGATACCCGCGAGGAAGTCGCCGTTCTTCACGACGTACATCGTGGGTGCCGCGCCGGGCGCACCGGTGGCCGAGACGACAGCAGGCAGGGTCAGAGTGCTGAGCGAGATGGCCGAAAGGGAGGCGGCCAGCAGCGCTCGTTGAATCCGAGACATGCCAATCTTTCGGCAGGACGCGCAAGAACCTTTACGATTTCTTGACAATCTTTACAACTTACCTGCGCAGCCGACGTGAAGTCCACGCAGCTCAGTCGTCTCGGGGCGCCCGACCGGCGAGGAATTCGATCGATCGGGCCACGTTGGCGGCGACGAATCGCTCGAGTCGCGGCGAGTCGAGGAGGCGGGCGGCCGCCTGTAGGGGCAGCATCGAGCCGGACCTCTCCGCCTCGCCTGCCGCCGCCCTGCTGGTCTTGATGCCGTGTGCGTAGACGATGAACGCGGAGGCGTTGTCGAGCAGGGCCTCGCGCTGCAGCGCCTCGCCCGCCTCGGTCACGGTGCCTCCGAACGAGCGCCCCTCGTCGCGTTCGGCGACCTTGGTGTGCCATTCGTGGCGGCCGGTCCACTGAGCCAGGAAGGCGGTGAACATGGCCAGTCGCACGATGTCGCCGCCAGCGCCCGGCCGGCGATCGCGCTCGGTCTCGGCCTGTTGGTGATGCCATCGCGCGGCGTGCGCGTAGGTGAGGCCGTGCGTGATGTCGAGCCAGCCGAAATCGTCGAGCAGGTCGTGTTCGCCGGCGAGGTCGTAACGCATCATCCGCTCGCCGACGGTCTCGACAACGACGTCGAGCACGCCCCCGACGCCGGCGCCGCCGTGCATCGCGGCGACGACTGACGGCACGATCGCCTGGCGGTCGTTGCCGAGCAGCGTGGCCAACAGCAGGCCGTCGTCGCTCCACCCGGCGGTGACCGGCAGGTCGGCCAGCATCGCCAGGTCCACTCCCGCCAAGGCGCGCATGAAAGGTCGCGTGTATGGCAGCACGTCTTCGCGGGTGCCGTAGACGATGGTCGGCACGAGGTACGGCAGGACGGTGTCGGCTCGCTCCCAGCCGATCAACTCGAGGAGCTCGAACGCCTTCTGGCAGTAGATGGCTCCATGGCCGTAGGACAGCAGGTGGTCGCTGGCCACCGCCGTGAACCATGGCCGCAGGTCATCGGCCGTTCGGCCGTCGTGGATCGCGGCCCGCACCAGGGCCTGCGCCAGCTCGAGTCGTTCGGTCTCGACGGCGTCGCGAAACGCGCCGAACGCATCGGCAGGAAGCACCCCGACGGGATCGGGCAACGGGTTGACCGGCCGGTCGCGTTCGGTTTCGGCGATGCCGGCAATGGCCTGCACAATGGGCAGCGCCCTCTGATCGCCTTCGTAGAGGTCGACCATCGCCAGGCAGTCGGTGGCCGAGGCGATCGAATGCCCCCAGCCGAAATCAGCTCTCGGCGCCCCGTGTTGAACGGCCTCCCACACCAGTTCGCCGGGGTTCGCATCGGCCTGCAGCAAGCGAACCACATCCCGGCTGACCTGTCCGATGTAGTCGTTCTCGATGCCGCGACGCAGGCTGGCCTGCAGTCGTGGTCGTAGCTGTTGGATGTCGGGCCGGCGAACGGTGACCCGCACCGTGCCGTCGCCGTCGATCTCGGCGTCGTGGGTGGTGATGTCTTCCTCGCCCACCACGCACGCGCCATCGTCGACCCTGAACTTCCAGTTGTGCCAGGCGCAGGTGATGAGGTTGCCGTCGAGCGAGCCCTGCGTCATCCCGTAGCCCTCGTGCGGGCAGGCGTGGTCGAGGGCAAAGACCCCTGCGGTCGTGCGTACCAGGCACAGCCGGCGGCCGTCGACACGTACCATCTTCATCGATCCGATCGGCAGGTCGTCGATGTTGGCCACGGGCGTGCCGGCGGCTGTCTGTGTCGTGTTCATGGGCTGGAACGGTAAGACTTCAACCATGGTTGAAGTCAAGCGGTTGTCGGTCGGCGAGTTGGCGGCGCGCGCCGGAGTGGCCACATCGGCGCTGCGGTTCTACGAGGCCAACGGACTGATCGCCTCGGAGCGCAACTCGTCGGGCCACCGCCGTTACCGCGCCGATTCGCTGAGGCGGGTGGCGTTCATCCAGGTCGCCCAGCGGATCGGCCTGTCGCTGGCAGAGGTGGGCGAGGCATTGGCATCGCTGCCATCGGCGCGCACGCCGACGAGCCACGATTGGAACGAGCTCGCCGCGACCTGGTTGCCGCGCATCGACGACCAGATCGCCGCATTGGAGCTGTTGCGTGATCGCCTCGACGGTTGTATCGGCTGCGGCTGCCTGTCGCTGGAGACGTGCGAGTTGTACAACGTCGGCGACCGCGCCGCCCGCCGCGGCGCCGGTGCCCGCTATCTGCTGGGCGATCCCATCGAGACCTGAAGGCCGTTGCCCATCAGGTCGACGAAGTTGTCGTGGTAGAAGGCCTGGCGCGCCGTCGGCGACGTGCCGGCGAGGCTGGCCTCGAAGCGTTCGATCGGTCGCCGCCCTCCCTCGACGTGCGGATAATCCGACGAGAACAGGCACACCTCGGGTCCGCTCTGCTCGATGATCCAGCCGACATCCTCAGTCGGGTACGGCGTGAAACGCATCTGGCGGCGAACGTATTCACTCGGGCGCATCGACAGCGACCGCAGCCGGTCTTCGTGGCGGCGGAACGCATCGAAGGCGGCCTCCATCTGACGCATCCACGACGGCACCCAGATCGCACCCTGCTCGATCACACCGACTCGCAGACCGGGGAACCGCTCGAACACGCCATCGAAGATCATGGTCGCCAGCGTCTGCGCCGGCGGGCCGGGTATCCCCATGTAGTCGACCGAACGGAAGTTCTCGTCCCCGCCGTGGAAGTCGTGCGGGATCGGCAGGCCGTTGCGGAAGTAGTTCGGGTCGATCAGCTCGCCGGTGCCGCCGACGTGGAACACGATCGGGACTCCGGCGTCGCTGGCGCGCTGCCAGACCGTGTCCAGCGCGATGTGGCTGGGGGAGTGCGACGGCGGGCAGCCCGACGCGATCAGGAGGGCGGCCGCACCCATCGCGATCGCCTCGGCGGCGAGGTCGCCGGCGCGGTCGACGTCGGCCAACGGCACGTACAGGGTCGGCAGCAGCCGCGGATCGACTGAGCAGAACTCGACCATCGCCCGGTTGTGCGCCCGGGCCGCGCCGATCGCCAGCGCGAGATCACCGGAGTGCTCCCAGTTGCGCAGCCGCGTGTTGTGGAAGGTGTTGAAGATCAGCTGACTGGCGAAGCCGAGCAGGTCGAGCGCCCGGCCGCGGTCCTCGGCGATGAAGGCGCCGGTGGCCGCGAAGTTCTTGCGATTCATGATCTCGGCGGCCTCGGTGTCGAGGTACTCCGCCGACCGGTGGCGGGCGACGAGCCGCTCGAAGGCCTCGTCGACGTCGCCGAGCTGCTCCTGCGGATCTCCGGTCTGGCGCAACTCGTTGCCGCCGGTGTAGCCGAGGGCCTCGATCCGGTCGCGGACCGACGCGTCGGCGTGGTCGCGCAGCCAGTTGGGTGTCTCCATCACGTGGGCATCCGCATCGTGGACGATCAGCCCGGTCGAGTTGTACGCCGACATCACATCAGTGTTGCATCTTGCACGCCGACCGGAACCGGTTGAGCGGTGCGGACAACTGCGGTGCGACCGATGACGACGGCACCCAGCACGACGGCGATGGTCACCAGCGCGGCCACCGACAGGTGCTCGCCGAGCAGCGGCCAGCCCCACACCATCGACAGCGCCGGTTGGGCGAGTTGCACCTGGCTGGCCTTGGCGATGCCGGCCTTGGCCATGCCTGCGTACCAGGCGAAGAACCCGAGGAACATCGAGAAGAGCGCGGTGTAGCCGAAGGCGGCCCACTGCGTGCCGGTGGCGTGCAGGCCCGTCCGCGAGGCGGCCACGATCGTGACGGTCCACGTCAACGGTGCGCCGAGCACAAGGGCCCAGCAGATCACCTGCCACCCGCCCAGCTGCCTTGCCAGGAGTGCGCCCTCGGCGTATCCGACGGCAGCGGCGAGGACTGCCAGGATCAGCAACGCATCGGCTGCGTGCAGTGTGCCGCCGCCCTCGTGTACGACGTAGGCAACGACCGCGGCGAAGCCGACCGCGCTGCATGCCCAGTACGTCGATGACGGACGCTCGCCGGCGCGCACCACGGCGAGTCCGGCAGTGGCCAGCGGCAACAAGCCGTTGACCACCGCACCGTGAAGGCTGGCCGTGTGCCGCAGGGCGTAGGCGATGAGGATGGGGAACCCGAAGATCACGCCTCCGACCACCAACACCAAACGGCGGAGCTGGGTCCTGTTCGGCCGTGGCGGCCTGACGATCAGCAGCGCGGTCGCCGCGAGTACGCCGGCGACAGCGGCACGTCCGACGGCGGCCACCGTCGGGTCCAGCCCGCGAACGGCGATCTTCGTCATCGGCAGGCTGAAGCTGAACACCAGCACCCCGAGTCCGGCGAGGAGAAGTCCCATCGGCGAGATGGTATCGATCGCCGCATCGCGCAGGCCTCGATATTCATCCAGTTGTTTCACCTGAACGAACACATGTTCGATTACAGTCGAATGGGTGCCGATCGGTGCCACCATCTTGCACGCTGACCTCGATGCCTTCTACGCGTCGGTCGAGCAGCTCCTGCACCCCGAACTGCGCGGCCTGCCGATCGCTGTCGGCGGTGGGGTGGTGCTGGCTGCGTCGTACGAGGCCAAGCAGTTCGGTGTACAGGGTGGCATGTCGGGATGGCGCGCCAAGAAGCTGTGCCCCGACCTGTTGTTCGTGCACGGACACTTCTCCGAGTACCAGAGGTTGGCCGACCAGGTGATGGCGGTATTGGGCGACTTCACGCCGCTCGTCCAGCGCATCTCCATCGACGAGGCGTTCCTCGACGTGTCCGGCTCGGTCCACCTGTTCGGTCCGGTGGAAGTCATCGGCGAACGGATCCGTAGCCGGGTTCGCGCCGAGGTCGGCCTGCCCATCTCTGTCGGCGCGGCGCGTACCAAACACCTCGCCAAGATCGCCTCGCAGGTCGCCAAGCCCGACGGCCTCGTCGTGGTACAGCCTGCCGACGAGCGCGCCTTCCTCGACCCGCTGCCGGTCGGGCTGGTGTGGGGGATCGGGCCGGTCACACGCCAGCGACTCGCCGAGCGAGGCATCTACAACATCGGTCAACTCGCCCAGTCGCCCGACGGCGAGCTGCAGTCGCTGCTCGGCCGGGCGCTGGGCGGCAAGGTCACGGCGCTGGCGGCCAACGACGACGAGCGCCGAGTGCGCCCGCAGGGTCGTGCCGGTTCGGTCGGCGCACAGTCGGCGTTCGGTCGGCGCGATGCATCGCCGGATCTCGTCCGCTCGGTGCTGGGCCATCTCGCGGATCGGGTCGCCGGCCGGCTGCGCGCCAAGCAACGGGCCGGCCGGACCATCACGGTCAGGGTCCGCTTTGCCAGCATGCGCGCCGTCACCAGGTCGCACACCGGCGCGCACGGGGTATCGACGACGCTGACCCTCACCGAGATCGCCGAGCGATTGGTCTACAAGGCGCTGGCCGACCATCCCGATCACGACCAGGTCTCGCTGCTGGCCATCTCGGTCTCGAACCTGGTCGAGCAGCCCGTGCTGCAGCTCGAACTGCCGATCCTGCCCGACGAGGCCGAGCGACCAGGCTCGCGTGTCGGCGCGGCGCGCTGGGCTGTTGACCTTTCCATCGACGCCGTACGCGAGCGTTTCGGCCGCTCTGCTGTCGGGTACGCGGGCGTCGTGCTGTCGAAGCACACCTCGGTGCCCGACGAGTTCCGCGAACTGGCTGAACACGAGCTGTGACCCCGGCGGCTCGGCGGCCCGCCCGTCGAATACGTTGTCGGGCGTGACGATCGAACCGGAGAACAAGAATTGGACGTGGGTGCTCGAGAGACCGTGCCCGGAGTGTGGCTTCGACACCCAGTCGTTCCCGTCCACCGATCTGGCCCGCCTGGTGCGTGACGCGGGGAAGCCATGGCGGGAGTTGCTCGCTCACCCGCTCGTGCGCGTTCGTCCGGCCGACGATCGTTGGTCGGCGTTGGAATACGGATGTCACGTGCGCGACGTGTTTCAGCTCGGCGTGTCGCGGGCGAACCGAATGCTGCTCGAGGACAACCCGTCGTTCGCGAACTGGGATCAGGACGAGACTGCGGTCGCCGAGCACTACGAACTGCAGGATCCACTGACGGTCGCCGACGACCTGTCGGCCGCGTCAACAGCGCTGGCCGACATCTACGAGACGGTTTCGGGCAAGCAGTGGGACCGGCCCGGAACGCGAAGCGACGGCTCACCGTTCACGGTCGAAACGTTCGGCCGCTACTTCCTGCACGATCCGGTGCACCACGTCGTCGACGTGCAGAAGGGTCTGGCATTGCTGCAGGGTCCTCCCTGATCGCTCCGCAGTCGACGTGTGAAAGGCTTGTGACAAGACCGGCGACGCGATCCCGACCAGCTTCAACACCTACGAGGAATCGATCCGCGAGGACTGGGCCGTCATCGTCCTCGCGCAGATGCGCGACGCTCGCGACAAGTTCACGGACTCGCCGCACCACGACCTCACCGAGGAGTTCGGCGCCTTGTACGACCGGACAGCGTTCGACGCCAGCTACGAATCCTCTCGAGCACTACGAGCCGCTGATCCGCGCCCGCTTCTGATCTCGCTCAGGCGCCGATGATGTCGATGCCCAGCGCGCCGAGGGCGGTGTTGAGTCGGGCGAGATCGGTGCGGACGAGGGTGGTCAGCTCGGCGATCTGTTGGTCGGCTTGGCCGGCCAGCTTGTCGTACACCGCATATGACTGCGTGGTGGGGCGTGTGTCGGCGCTGGCGACCACAGGCGGCAGCGAGCCGAGCTTCTCGAACAACTTCTCGCGGTAGTTCAACGAGTCGCCGTCCGACGTGAACTCGACTTGCACGAGCTCGTTCTCGACGGCCTCGAGCCGGTCCTTCAACGAATTTGCGTCGGCGACGACCGCGGCCGCCGACTCGTTGCCCGACAACCGTTCTGTCCAGTCGTCGAGCCGGCGCTTCATCGATCTGATGGAGTTGACCGCAGTGACGATCTCGGACAGCTTGTCGCGGATCTGGATCAGGAAGTCGAACTGCTCGGCAAAATCAGGCTCGCTCGTCGTGATGCGCGGGTCTCGGAGGAGCTCGAACGACTGAGACATCGACCAGTCCCCGATCCTCAGCGTCGCCTGGTAGGTGCCCGGCTTGGCGAGCGGACCGCTGGGGCGCGTGTGGAACTCCGTGTCGGCCATCTTCTCGCCCTCCGGGTATGTCATCGGCCACTGGAACGTGTTCATGCCGGCGGCGGCAGTGATGTACAAACCGTGGCGATCCTTCTTCTCGACGGGGATGATGCTCGAGAACGTCTGGATCTCCTCGCCATCGCCATCGCCGGCGCTGATGGTGAGGGTCGCCTCGCCGACGGCGTCGTGATCGAGGAGGTACATGAATCGAACACCTCTCTCGAGGTCCTCGCCGGCGTCGATCACGCGCTTGCGCACGTGGCCGGTGGCGAGCTCCTCGACGTAGAACGTTGCGTTCTGGCCGGTGGTCACGTGGTAGTTCTTGCCGCCTGGCGTTCCACCCCACGAGGCGGCGATGTGCGGCGGGTTGCGAACGACATCGCGGGGCTTCAGCAGATGACAGCTTGCACCGATCAAGTCGTGCATCTGATGCAGCGGGGTGAGGTCGTCGAGGATCCAGAACGAGCGCCCGTGCGTTGCCACGACGAGATCGTTGTCCTTCACGACGAAGTCGTAGACCGGCGTGACCGGGAGGTTGCACTGCAGCGACTGCCAGCTGGAGCCATCGTCGAAGGAGACGTGGATTCCGAGCTCGGTCCCGACGTACAACAGACCCTTGCGGTTCGGGTCCTCGCGGATGACGCGGCAGAACTCGTTGCTCGGCAACCCGGCGTCGATCCGCGTCCACGACGTGCCGAGGTCGGTGGTCCTGTACACGTACGGCGCGTAATCGCCGGTCTTGTGGCGGGCCACGGTCATGTACGCCGTGCCGGCGGTATGCGGTGACTCGGCGATCATCGTCACCTGCGAGAACTTGGGGAGGTCGGGTGGCGTGACGTCGACCCATTCGCCGCCGTCGTCCTTGGAGACGTGCACGAGCCCGTCGTCGGATCCGCTCATCAACACGCCCTGTTGATGTGCGGAGACCATCAACGAGAACACGGTGGCGTACATCTCGGCGCCGGCGGTGTCCATCGTGAGCGGCCCGGAAACACCCATGGTCTCCGGGTCGGCGTAGGTCAGGTCGGGGCTGATCGTCTGCCAGCTGTGCCCCTCGTCCGTCGTGCGGAACACCTTGTTGCCGGCGACGTAGAGCACGTTGCTGTCGTGGGGCGAGAACACGATCGGGTACGTCCACTGGAAGCGGACCTCGGCCGTGTTGCCGTCGTGGTAGGCCTCGGGCCAGACGTTGATGAGTTGGATCTGCTTGGTGATGTGGTCGTAACGCTGCAGCGATTCGCCGCCACCGGGCGAGCTGCCGATCGCGCCCACGTAGACGATGTTCGGGTCGCCGGGCTTCGGCGCGACGTACCCGCTCTCAGCGGTGCCCGGCGCGTAGCAGTCGGCCCAGTTGATGGCCCCGAGCCCGGTGTGGCTGGGCACAGCGATGCTGGAGTTGTCCTGCTGCGACCCGTACACCATGTACGGAAACTGGTCGTCGGTTGCCACGTGGTAGAACTGCGCGGTCAGCTGGTTGTAGATGGTCGACCACGACTCCCCGGCGTTGAACGAGACCCAGGCTCCGCCGTCGTCGCAACCGATCATGCGCTCGGGGTTGGTCGGGTCGATCCACAGCGCGTGGTTGTCGCCGTGTGGTGTGTGGAACTCGTCGAACGTCTTGCCACCGTCGACCGATCGCCAGGCCTTCATGTTCATCACGAACACTTCGTCGGCATTGGTCGGGTGGGCGATGACGTGCTCGTAGTACCACGGGCGCCAGCCGAGATCGGTCTTCGACGAGACCTTCTCCCACGTCTCGCCGAGGTCGTCGGAGCGGTAGAGGCCGCGCTTGCGACCCTCTGCCTCGACCATCGCGAACACCCGCCCGGATCGTGCCGGTGAGGCCGACACCCCGATCTTGCCGAGGATGCCGTCGGGCATGCCCGGATTGTGGCTGATGTTCTCCCACGTGTCGCCGCCGTCGCGCGAACGCCACAGACCGCTGTCGGGGCCACCGCTGTCGATCGACCAGAACGTGCGACGGGCCTGCCAGATGGTGGCGAAGATGATGCGCGGATTGTTGGGGTCGAGCGACACGTCGACCGCGCCGGCCCGCTCGCTGACGTGCAGCACGAGCTCCCAGTTCTCGCCGCCATCGCGCGATCGATAGAGGCCGCGCTCGGGGTTGTCCTTCGACGAGTGACCGAGGGCCGCGACATATACGACATCGGGATCGTCGGGATGCACACGGATCTCGCCGATGTGGCGCGACTCCGCCAGCCCGACATGCCGCCACGTCACGCCGGCGTCGGTCGACTTGTACATGCCGTCGCCGTGGGTCACGTCGATGCGGATGGTCGATTCGCCGGTGCCTGCGTAGATCACGTTGCCATCGGACGGAGCGACAGCGAGCGCGCCGATCGAGCTCGTGGTCAAGAACCCGTCGGTGACGTTCTCCCAGAACTGTCCGGCGTCGTCGGTCTTCCACACGCCGCCGGCGACAGCTCCGAAGTAGAACACCGCTTGGCGCTTTGGATCGGCGGCGACCGCCACGACCCGGCCGCCGCGCGTTGGCCCGATGCAGCGGTAGCGGATCTCAGTGAGGAACTTCTGGTCGACGGTGGTCACAGCAGAATCCTGTCACCTGGCGAGGTGGACTCGTAAGCTGCACGGCATGAGCCGCAAACTTCCTGCACGATTCTGGTTCGAGGCGATCACCGGCGCAGTCGGATTCGCCTTGTTCATCCTGACGCTCATCACCCGCGAGTGGATCGAGGAGCTCATCGGCTGGGATCCCGACGGCGGCAGCGGCTCGCTGGAGATCGCCCTCGCGGTCGGCCTCCTGGCGATCGCCGCGGTGTCGATGCTTGCGGCGCGGCGGGACTACCAGCGGGCCGCCATCGCCGGCTGAGCAGGCAGCCGTTTCAGCGCTGCCAGGACTTCAGCTCCGACAGTCGAGCAGGATCTTGCCTTCGACCCTGCGGTCGAGGATGCGGGCGTGTGCCTCGGCGGCATCGGCGAGCGGCAGCACGTCGCCCACTGGGATGCGCAGTGAACCGGCGGCCATCATCGCCAGCAGGGTGTCCATCGCGGTCCGCTGCTCCTCCGGCGTGTCGACCAGCCCGGCGTAGCCCAGCAGGCTCACGCCCTTGCGGTACAGGCGGCGTAGGTTGATCTCGACGTGCTCGTTGTTGGACGTGCCGAAGACCACGAGCCGGCCCTTGTTGGCGATCGAGGCGATCGCCGCGTCGGTGAACGGACCGCCGAGTGAGTCGAGGATCACGGTCGGCTCGTAGCTCTCGACAGCGCCCTCGATGCCGTCGGCGCCGCTGACGATGACCTCGTCCGCGCCGTTGGCCTTGATCCCGTCGACCTTGTGCGGCGAACCTGTCTGACCCCACACCGTCGCCCCGACCGCCTTCGCCAGTTGGATGGCGACGGCGCCCACGCCACCGCTCGCGCCGAGGATCAACACCCGATCGAGGGCGCCGATCCCAGCGCGCGAGTGCAGCGCCATCCACGCCGTGATGCCCGCCACGGGCATCGCCGCGACCTGGGCGAGGTCGATCTCGTCGGAGACCGGCATCACCCAACCCTGTGGCACGGCGATCTTGGTGCAGTACGTGCCCGGCCGAGCGACGCCGAGACCGCCGCCACGGATCAGCACGGGCCGGCCGTCGACGTGACCGCTGGCCTCGGTGCCGGGCGTCCACGGAAGGTTCTGGGCCGCGGTGCCGATGGACCCCTGGGTGATCCACACGTCGAGCGGGTTGACCGACGCGTAGGCGATGTCGACCAAGGTCTCGTCGGGCCCGGGCTGCGGGTCGGGCAGTTCGTCGAGCTGAAGTGTTCCGCCGATGGAGTGAAGTCTCGCTGCGCGCATGCTGTAACTGTAGGCCTCGTGATCGCGCCGCTACCGAGCCGATAGCTTGCGTCGATGATCATTCTCGACGGCGGTACCGGCACGTTGATCCAGGCCTTGGGGGCCACCATGAACGACGAGACGTGGGGTGCCGACGCGAACCTCACCGACCCCGAGATCGTCGTCGAAGCCCATCGCCAGTACCTCGCGGCCGGGGCCGAGATGTTGATCGCCAACACCTATGCGACGAGCCCACTGCTGTTCAACCACCTCGGCCGCGACGCCGATGTCGCACGCATCGATGCGGCGGCGGTCCAGTTGGCGCGTCGGGCCAGCGATGGCTCCGTGCCGGTGGCCGCCTCCTTCTCGGTGATGCGGCCGGGAATCGTGGGCAGCGATCGCAGTGAGATGCTCCGGGAATGGAGCGAGCCGGAGGCCCGCCGCCTGTTCGCCGCAAAGGCCGACGGCCTGGTGGCCTCCGGAGCCGACATCATCGCCATGGAGATGATGCGCGACGGCGACTATTCGCTGTGGGCGACCGAGGCGGCCATGGCCACGGGCCTGCCGGTGTGGATCGGGATCGCGGTCGAGCAGGATGGCGACGGTCGCCTAACGGGCTTCGGCCGCCCGAACTGGCTCTTGGAGGACTTCGTCGAGCAGTTGCTGCGCTGTGCCCCGGCGATGGCCTCGGTCATGCACAGTGCGCCGCACGTCACCGGCCCGGCCCTCGAGATCGTTCGCCGACACTGGCGCGGATCGTTGGGCGCGTACGCCGAGTCGGGATACTTCGCGATGCCCGATTGGAAGTTCGTCGACATCATCCCGGTGCAGGAGTACGTCGACTACGCCGGGCAGTGGGCAGGCGACTTCGACCTGGCGATGATCGGCGGCTGCTGCGGCATCGGTCCAGCGCACATCGCCGCCCTTCGCGCCGCATTCTGAGTGGAGTGTCCAGCGCCCACGTGGGTGCCTCGTGGAACTCCACCGGTCTTGGAACGGGTCAGACGGCCCCGGCGAAGATGACGGGGCCGGTGGCCAGGGCGACCCCCGCCTCGGGTTCGACGGTGATGACCCACTGCTTCGGGTCGCCGTCGATCTTGATAACTCTGCGGACCTTCTGGCCATCGGCCTTGTCGAGCAACCGCACGGCGTGGGCACCCTTGGCATCGACCAGCCACAGCTCGTACGCCTTCCCGGCGGCAGGCTTGGCCAGCCCGTCGCCGAGGACCACGATCTCTCTGCCGCTCGGCGACCAGGCGATCCTGAACGATCCGGTGCCCGGACCGACCAGGGTCGTGGTGCGTGTATCGGGTCGAGCGAACAGCGCCGCGGCGGCGACGTCGTAGCCGGTGTCTCCACCGGCCTGCTTGCCGACGACGAACGCCCCGATGGAGATGAGGATGAGTGCGGCAGCGACAGAGAGCACGCGAACCATGCGCTGCTGCCTCTTGCGATGGGTAGCCAGGTCGACGACCGAGTCCGGCAGCAGCGGGGAGAGCTGACGGGTGTTTCCGATCTCGGCCATCACGCTGGCCTTCAGCGACGCCGGAGGCGCGACCGCAACCGAGGCGGCAACATGCGACAGGGTGTCCCTGAAGCCGACGACCTCGGGACGGCAGACGGCACAGGTGGGGTAGTGGGACTCGAAGTCGGCCCGCTCGCGTTCGTCGACCGCATCCAGAGCGTATGCCGCTGCAAGTTGATGGATATCGGTGCCGCTCACGTGGCAACTCCTAGCTCGTCCCGCAATCGGATCATCCCGTCGCGTATTCTGGTCTTGATCGTTCCTTCTGCAACGCCCAACAGCAAAGCGACTTCGCGATAGCTGTGTCCACCGAAGTAAGCCAGCTCCACCGCCTGTCGCTGAATTTCGGTCAATCGCTCGAGTGCCTTGCGCACTCGTGTCCCATCGATGTTCGCCACCACTTGTTCGGCGACGTCGTCCAGTTGGATGGGTCGCTTCTGCGCCTCGCGTTCGGTGCGCTCCCGGGCCGACTGTTCGGAACGTACGCGGTCGACGGCGCGGCGGTGGGCAAGCGTGGCAGCCCACGATCGCACGGAACCTCGTGACGCGTCGTAGCGCGGCGCCAGCCGCCACAGTTCGATGAATGCCTCCTGAGTGACCTCTTCGCTCTGCGCCGGATCGCGGACGACCTTCAGCACGACACCGTGCAACAGTGGGGCCAGCGAGTCGTACAGCGTCGCAAAGGCTGCTTGGTCTCCTCGACCGGCCCGGCTCAGCAGCGTTTCGAGCGGGTCGTCGAGGCCGGCCTCGTCGAAGCCGCGGCGACGGAGCGCGTTACGCAGCATTCATCGACCTCGAGGCCACCCGCGACACCCTCTCGGTCATGTAGCTCCTTCGTTGCCAAACGGATCGTGGATTGCTCGGCACCAACCAGCGGCCTGAACGGTGCTTCGATGAGACGATACGAGCAAAGCCGCGATCGCCGCCACCGACACGCCGATTCCGATCCGGACGACGCCGGGTTTGGCCGATCGACCGGTCGTCGGTCCACCGCAGCACCGATGCATACACTCGGCACTCATGCCACCGCCGCTGCCGCAACGTGCCCGAGTCGTGGTGATCGGCGGGGGAGTGATCGGTTGCTCAGTCGCGTATCACCTGGCCGACATGGGCTGCAGCGACGTAGTCGTGTTGGAGCGCGACAAGCTGACCTCCGGCACCACGTGGCACGCCGCGGGCCTGATGGTGACGTTCGGCTCGCTGTCGGAGACGTCGACGGAGATGCGCAAGTACACGTGCGATCTGTACGAGCGGCTGGAGGCGGAGACGGGGCAGTCGACCGGTTTCAACAGGGTCGGTTTCATCGAGCTGGCCACCGAGCCCGACCGGCTGGAGGAGTACCGCAGGGTCAGTGCGTTCAACCGCTACTGCGGAGTCGACGTGCACGAGATCTCGGCCAACGAGGTCGGCGAACTGTTCCCGTTGGCCCGTACCGACGATGTGCTGGCCGGCTTCTACGTGAAGGAGGACGGCCGGGCAAACCCGGTCGACGTCACCATGGCCCTGGCCAAGGGTGCCCGCTTGAAAGGCGCGACGATCATCGAAGGAGTGACGGTGACCGGTGTCGCGCAGCGTCGCGGAACCGTCGCCGGTGTGCAGACCGATCAGGGCGAGATCGAGGCCGAGTTCGTCGTCAACTGCGCCGGCATGTGGGCCCGCCAACTCGGTGAGGCCTCGGGCGTCAACATCCCCCTGCAGGCGGCCGAGCACTACTACCTCATCACCGAACGGATCGAGGGCCTGGCCAACACGTGGCCGGTGATCGAGGACCCGGCCAACTTCGGTTACTACCGCGAGGAGGTCGGCGGCCTGATGGTCGGCCTGTTCGAATCGGTGTGCGCGCCATGGAACGTCGACGGCATACCCAACGACTTCTCGTTCGGCGTGATCCAACCCGACTGGGATCGTATGGGTCCTTATGTCGAAGCGGCGATGAGCCGCGTCCCGATCGCCCTGGAGACGGGCATCCGAACGTTCTTCTGCGGGCCGGAGAGCTTCACGCCCGATCTCCTGCCGGTCGTCGGCGAAGCCCCGGAGTTGAAGAACTACTTCGTCGCCGCCGGCATGAACTCGGTCGGCATCCTGACGGGTGGCGGGTTGGGCAGGGTGATGGCGCATTGGGTCCTCAACGGCCAACCCGACGTCGACGTCACGGGATTCAACATCGACCGATTGCATCGCTATCAGTCGAACCCGGAGTACCGCGCGACCCGCACGGTCGAGTCGCTCGGGATGGTTTACCAATGCCACTACCCGGGGAAGTCCATGTCGACGGCGCGCAACGCCAAGGTGTCGCCCATCCACCAACGATTGCGACTGCAAGGCGCGTACTTCAAAGATGTCAGCGGATGGGAATGCGCCGATTGGTACGCGCCGGAGGGTGTCGAGCCCAAGATCGAAAAGCTGTCATGGGGTCGGCAGAACTGGTTCGAGTACTGGCGGGCCGAGCACGAGGCGGCGCGCAACGACGTGATCCTGATGGACATGTCGTTCATGTCGAAGTTCCTCGTGCAGGGCTCCGACGCGGGTCGGCTGTTGAACCAGCTGTCGGCCAACGACGTCGATGGCGCGGCCGACTCGATCACCTACACCCAGTGGCTCAACGATTCCGGCCGGCTCGAAGCCGATCTCACGGTGACCAAGCTCGACGACGATCGTTTCTGGGTCGTCGCCACCGACACCGCGCACCGCCACGTCGAGACGCGCATGCGCCGTCACTTCGGCAACCGCCATGCAATCGCGACCGACGTCACTGCGGGATACGCACAGCTGAACGTGCAGGGCCCGCGATCACGTGAGCTGCTGCAGTCGTTGACCAGTGTCGATCTGTCGAACGAGGCCTTCCCATTCCGCGCGGCGCGGTACATCGACGTCGGCTTCGCCAGGGTGTTGTGCGTGCGGATCACCTACCTCGGCGAGCTCGGCTACGAGCTGTATGTCTCTGCCGAGCAAGCCGTGCACGTGTACGACCGGATCGTCGCTGCGGGAGCGGCGTTCGGTCTGCGTCACGCCGGGTTGAGGGCACTGGGCAGCCTGCGGATGGAGAAGGGCTACCGCGACTACGGCCACGACATCGACAACACCGATTCGGTGCTACAGGCCGGCCTCGGATTCGCCGTGGATCTCGACAAGCCCGAGGGTTTCATCGGTCGCGAAGCGGTGGTCGCCGAGAAGGCGGCCGGTCCCTTGACGCGCAGGCTCGTGCAGGTGCTCGTGGATGATCCCGATCCATTGATGTTCCACGCCGAGGTCGTGCGTCGCGATGACCGCGCGGTCGGGTACGTGCGTGCCGCGTCGTATGGTTTCACGCTCGGCGGCGCAGTCGGCCTGGTGATGGTCGAAGCCGGCGAGCCCGTCGACGCTGCGTACCTGTCGTCGGGAACGTGGGATGTGGAGATCGCGGAACACCGTTACCCGGCACGAGTCTCGATGCGTCCCTTCTACGATCCCGACAACGTGCGGATCAAGGCCTGAGGCGTGTTCGACGGGCGGTTCTTCGAGCCTGGGTGACGACGAACTTCCGTGTTCTCGAAGCCGTCAGCAATGAGTCGTACCTCGGCGATGCCGACCTGACCCGGCGGTCGTCGAAGTTCATGGCGGATCCCCACTTCGCGGCCCCGCAGCGCCTGCGCGATCAATACCAGGCCGACCGCCGGTTCTTCGACTTCCGCCCACGCCCTGGCTGCGAGATCAACGAGCTCGAGCCCTGCTGACGCCCCGAGTATGGGCATGAGACCTCGAATGCTGGTCCGGGCCGTCAGGCGGCCGGCCGGGCACGCGGACGCGCCGTTGCGCCCGATTCGCACGATCGTGAAAGAGTTGTGTCTCGTCACGCGCCAGAGCGCGTCACCAGGAGGGATGTGTGGTCGTGGCCAAGTTCGGATGGTTGTCACCGGTTGCAGGCCACGGCGGCAGCAACTTCCAACCGATTGCCATGTACCAGGAGGAGCACATCCTCCCGAGGGTGCTGCCGCACTTCGACTCGCTGTGGATCGCCGACCACTTCTACGGCTTCGACGCCGAGAAGAAGGAGGGGTTTCTCGAAGGGTGGGTCACACTGACGTGGCTTGCGGCCAAGTTTCCCGATGTGATGTTGTGCCACCACGTTCTCGGCCATGGCTACCGCAACCCGGCACTCACGGCCAAGATGGCGGCGACCCTGCAGGTGTTGTCGGGCGGGCGTTTCATGCTCGGCATCGGTGGCGGGTGGCGCGAGGACGAGTACAGCTCGTACGGGTACGAATTCCCATCGACCGCGGTCCGGTTGCGTCAACTCGAAGAGGTCGTGACGATCTGCCGGCTGATGTGGACCGAAGCCCACCCCTCGTTCGCCGGCGCGTACTTCAGCATCGACGACGCCTCGGCCGCACCGCGTCCTGACCTCGTCCCACCGATCTGCATCGGTAGTTCCGGCGAGAAGATCGGACTGCCGATCGTCGGGCGTCAAGCCGACATCTGGAACGGCGCATTCAAGAACGACGACGATTGGCAGCGAAAGCGCGCCATCGTCGACAGTGCTGCCGACGCCGCAGGGCGCGATCCGTCCCACATCGAGAGCTGCCTCACCGTTGCCGGCGATCTGCCCGGTAACGACGTCGAGTCCGCGCAGTGGGTCGAACGGCTGACCCACCTCGGCGAGCTCGGTGTGACGTACTTCGTGATGGACTTCGGCCATCCGCTCGACGTCGAGCCGGCGCTGCGCTTCGCGGAGCAGGTGATCGTTCCCCTCAACGCGCCGTGAAACCTACGATTCCCGTGTGACTGAGCCAGACGACTGCAACTGTGGCGCCCTCAGCAGCGAATCGCAGCGATGCGGCGCGACCCCATGCCGACACCAGTGCCGGTGATCAATGCAACTTTGCCGGCCAATCGAGTCGTCGGTGTCTCCCGGGTGCTCGGCGGATCAGGCGACTGCAGCTTGGCGCAACAGCGGCGCGACCTCGGTGCTGAACAGCTCGTGGCACTCCTCGAGGCGGCCGTGGTCGCGCTCGCTGAACGCGACGAGCAGATGGCCGGCGCCGATCACCTGACAGTGTTCGATCAACTGCTCGGCGACCTGTTGCGGCGTACCGCTGACGAACTCCTCGTCGCTCAGCGTGGCGATCGACTCGTCGGGACGATCGAGTAGCGCCGCCCACGGTGGCAGTGGTCCGGCGCTGGCGGTCAACACTTCGAGCAATGCCCGTTTGGCGCGGTTCACGGCGTCGCGTTGCTGCGACGGCGTGTCGGTGAACGTGACCATCCGCCGAACGGCGATCTGCTCCGGCCCGGACGCATGCCCAGCTTCCTCGGCACCCTGTCGATAGGCGTCGAACACCACGCCGATCTCCTTCGCCGACAGGAAGCCACCGCATGCCTTCCACCCTCGCCGGCCGGCCCGTTCTGCCGAGGCCGCGGTGCGCACCGCAGTCCAGACCGGCGGCGACGGTTGCTGTAGGCACCGCGGCAGGATCTCGAGATCATCGAAGTTCCAATGCTCGCCGTGGTGCGAGATGACGGCGTTGGTCAGGGCCGAATCGAGCACGTCGATGATCTCCGTGTGACGCCCCGCAGCGACGGCGGGCGTGATCCCCACCACCGCCAGCTCGGGAGGTATCCCGCTGACGACGCCGATCTCCAACCGCCCGTTGGTGAGGTGATCGAGCATGGCGATCTCCTCGACGATTCGCCACGGCGTCGAGTACGGCGTCACCATTCCCAGGGTGCCGAGGCGAAGCCTCGTCGTGCGCGCCGCCACGTGCGATATCAGAAGGTTCGGCGAGGGGCTGTAGGCGGCGCCGAAGTGGTGCTCGCTGAAGAAGATGCCTTCGAAGTTGCGGGCATCGGCGCGCGCCCACAGCTCGATGTACCACCGGAAATGATCGTGGACAGCCTGCGGATCAGACCGGCGATCGACCTCGCGTGGCTGGTGGAAGAACTCGAACAGCCACGATTTGATCACCGTTGGTCTCCTGGTCGATCGGGTGCGGACACATTCGATCGCATCGAAGAGGTCGGCGCCGGTGAGTGATCCGATGATATGTCATGGGCCGGCGACGAGGCACAGTTCGACACCCTGGCCGCGGGTGACCGCGTAGGGTTGCTTCGTGGCGATCAAGGAACCGGCGACCGTGGATGTGGATCGCCACACCGAACCGGCGACCCTTGCCGTGCGCGCCACGCTGTTGACGATCGTCGTGTTCTTCGGCGGCAGCCTGCCGGCCTACAAGCTGGCCAGCGAGAGCTTCGGCCCGGCGACGACCAACCTGGTGCGCTTCGTGCTGGCCGCGACGATGCTGATGATCGTCGCTCGACGGCGGCTGCCTTCGGCACGAGAACACATTCGCCGCCTGATCGTCATCGGGATGTTCGGTATCGGGTTGATGGCGGTGTTCATGGGGATCGGCGTCGACCGCGGTTCGGCCACCATCGGCTCGATCGTCGTCGGTCTCGAGCCGATCGGCGTTGCGCTGGCCGGTGTGCTGCTGGTCGGCGACGCTCCGTCACGACGATCCCTCGTCGCCCTTGTCATCGGCTTCACGGGAGCCCTCGTCGCCTCGGGTGTCTTCACCGAACATTCCGGTCCGTCACCGGTCGTGCCCATCATCCTGTTGCTCGGCACCGTCGTTGCATTCTCGATCTACACCGCGTTCGTTCGTCGCGTCGGGCGCGGCGTGGACCCGCTCGCCATCGCCGCGGTCACACAGGTCGGCGCGCTGATCTTCGTGATCCCGGCATGCCTCTTCGACGTGTTCAACGGCGGCATGTTGCGCGGCCACTCGGTCACGCCGAAGGCGCTCGGTGCCGTGATCTTCCTCGGCATCGGCTCGGGCATCGCGTACCTGCTGCTGTGCTTCGTGTTGAAGAACCAACCCTCCAACCGCGTCGCCGTGACGATGTTCCTGACACCGATGTTCGGCGTGCTCTTCTCGTGGCTGGTCGTGGGCGAGCACCTGCACCTGCGCGATGGTGTGGGCGCCGCGCTGGTACTGCTGGCCGTGTGGATCAGCGAACGGGCTGTCGGTGCCCGCCGATCACGCACCCTGGTGCCGTGACCCGGCCAACGCCCTATGTGGCCCACGCCACAGGCGGCCGGGTTGCCGAGCACGTCGGCGCGTCACTCCGGTTGGGCGCGGTTCGGGTA
>JBDTYA010000055.1:0-9803 GCA_040005915.1 Ilumatobacteraceae bacterium | reverse complement strand
CCGGTGATGTAGAAGTTGCTGCGGATGAGCCGCTCGTCGACGGCCGACCAGTTGACGATGTGCCAGAACGCGTCGAGCCAGTCGAGTCGTGATTGACGGTATTGGAGGTAGTAGGCGTGCTCCCACAGATCGCAGACCATCAGCAACTCGGCACCCTGCGAGATTGCCGACTGGTGATCGTGGATCTGCTCGATCACCAAGCAACCGCCCAACGGTTCCCATGCGAGCGCAACCCAACCCGAACCTTGTAGGGCGAGGCCGCATTGGGTGAACTGTTCTCGGAAAGACTCGAAGTTGCCGAAGCTCTCGTCGATGGCCACGGCTACGTCTCCCACGGGCCGGTCGTAGGCAGGTGGGCCGATCGTCGACCAGAACAGGCTGTGCAGCACGTGACCCGACACGTTGAACGCAAGGTCGGCTTCCAGCTGGTTGATGGCCGACCAGTCGTGATCGCGCCGCGCCGCGACAAGGCGGTCGAGGGCGCGGTTGGCGTCGGTCACGTACGCCGCGTGATGCCTTTGGTGATGGAGGGCCAGCGCCTCCGCCCGGCAATACGGCTCCAACGCATCGAGCGGATATGCGAGGCTCGGAAGGCGGTAGGGCGGGCCGGTGTCGTCGAAGGTCGTGAGCCGGCGGGCGGGGTGCCGTGTGGCCGGCGGCGCCGCAAACGCCCACAACGGACGTCCTCCGTCGCGATTCGGGGATGGCTGAAAGTTGACCACATTGCTCATCGCGGACTCCTGACGGCCGAGCGAGGAAGTCGGACGTCGCTGATCATCTGCGCGCTGGATTGACGACCGGCTGAAGGAACCTGAAGGGATCTTCAGGTTCTCCAATGCGCTATCCGTCGAGTGCTGGCACGCGAGCTGCCGAACACAGTTCCGGCGCCGAGCTGGCATACTCCCGGTATGTCGACACGACCAGGTGCTGCTCGCTCGGTGTTGGCGACGGTCGTCGGTTACGTGCTCGTGGCCGTGTTGGTCGTGGTGCTGTTCAACTTCGTCGTCGGCACCATCTTCTGGCTCATCCGCACGCTGTTGATCATCGTCGTGCTGCTCGGTCTGCTGGCGTTGTACTTCAAATTGAAATCGCCCGACTGACTCGCTCGGTCACGCCGGCTCGTTGCCTAGCGCGCACCCCAGACGAAGCGGTGCGTGTGGATGCCGAAATACGTGAAGCTCTCGACGCTGCGTACACCGTCGATGGCCCGGATCTCGTCGTCGATCACGGTGAGCAGCCGCGCCGAATCCTCACACAGCACCTCGACCAGCAGATCGAACGAGCCTGACGTGAACACGACGTAGATCACCCCGGCGATGTCGGCGATCCGATCGGCAACGTCGCGGACGTTTCGCCCGACGCGCACGCCGAGAGCGGCCATCACCGGATAGCCGAGGGCCAACGGGTCGGTGACGCCGACCACCTTCACGACGCCGGCGTCGAGCAATCGCTGCACGCGCAGACGTGTGGCGGCGGGGGAGAGGTTGACCAAGTCGGAGAGGTCGGCGTAGCTGGCACGCCCATCGTGCTGCAGCGCTTCGATCAATTGCCGGTCGATGTCGTCGAGCGTCGTGGTCATGGGATGCGGTTCAGACGATCCCCGCCGACAAGCCGAAGTCGATGGAGATGTTGGCGCCGGTGATGGCCGCGGAGGTCGGCTGGACAAGGAACCAGATGAGCTCGGCGATCTCGGACGGCTCGATGAATCGCGCCGACGCTGCCTGCGGGTACATCTGCAACAGGCGCCGGAGGTACGCCGTCGGGTCGTCGCTGGCCGCCGCCTGCCCGCGCAACATCGGCGAGTCGACATCACCGGGGCACACCGCGTTGACGCGGATCCCTTGTGGCGCAAGCTCCAGCGCGAGGGCCTTGGTGAGGATCGAGACGCCGCCCTTCGACGCGCAATAGACAGCCGCACCCGCGTTGCCCTGCACGCCGGCATCCGATGACATGTTGACGATGCAGCCGCTCGTCGCGGCGAGATGGGGGATGGCGGCAGAGCAGACGAAGTAGAGGCCCTTCAGGTTGAGATCGATGACTCGATCCCAGTCGTCCTCGGTCGTGTCGGCGCTGGCTCCCTCTGTCCACACGCCTGCGGCATTGACGACGGCGTCGAGCCGACCACCCCATTGCGCGGCCTCGTCGACGGCGCGACGGCAGTCGCCGACGATGCGTAGGTCGGCGACGATCGGCAGCACCGAATCTCTGTCGACCTCGACCTCGCCCTCGCCGTCGGCGGCCGAGGCGGCGGCCGCGCCGATGTCGACCGTGCGCATGTCGACCGCGGCGACGCGCCACCCACCGGCGACGAAGCGTCGTGCAGTCGCTCCGCCGATACCGCCGGCCGCGCCGGTGATCAGTGCGACGGGCGCCACGAGCGATCCTCCGGTAGCGAGTTGCCACCGTCGACGACGATCTGCTGGGCGGTGATGAAGCTGGCGGTGGGATCGCACAGGAAGCGCACTGCGGCAGCGACCTCGTCGGGTGTGCCGCTGCGCCCCAATGGCGTGTAGCTGCCGGCGGCGTGCTCGCTCGTCAGCTGCGCGCCGGTGGAGATCCACCCCGGCGACACGGCGTTGACTGTGATGCCGTCACCGGCAACCTCCAGCGCGACAGCCCTGGTCAGGCCGATGATCCCAGCTTTCGCGGCGTGGTAGCCGGGGTCGCCCAGGAACGCTTGCACGGGTCCCGATGTCGAGGCCACGTTGACGATGCGCCCATATCCCATTGCTTGCATCGGCCCCAGGCAGGCCCGGGTGACTGCGAAGCAGGTGGTCAGGTTGCGGTGCAGGCTGTCGGCCCACTCGGCGGCCGTCACCTCGGTGGTTGCCCTGCTGCGGGGGTCGATGCCGACGGCGATCATCCCCGCGTTGTTGACGCAGATGTCGACGCGTCCGGCGACTGCGTTGGTGGCGTCGACCAAGGCGTCGGCAACACCGTCGACCATCAGATCGCCGACGAAGCCGGTGGCCGAACACCCGGATGCGACGAGTTCGGCGACGCGTTGGTCGATGCGATCGGTGGTCGAGGCGAGGACGACGTGGGCGCCGTCCGCAGCCAGCGATCGCGCGCAGGCGTAGCCGATGCCGGTTGGGCTACCAGCCCCCGTGACGATGGCGACCTGACCGGACAGGTTCATGTGCGGCTCACGAGACCAATGCTTCCACGGCCGATGCGAACACCTCGGTATGAGCGTCGACGTCGGCGACGGAGTGGTGCGGCGACATCAACGCCATGTTGTGGAACGGGGTCAACAGAATGCCACGGTTCACCGCCCACAGGTGCATGAACGCATCGAGCTGTTCGTCGACAGCGGCGGCAGCTGCCGCGCCGTCGCGCGGCGGTGGGCAGAACCAGTACTCGGCGCGAGCGCCCAGCTGCTGCACGTGCCACGGCAGCGCATGGCGGTCGATGGTTGCCTTCACGCCTCGCGTCCATGCGGTAGAGAGCGGGATCATCTGGGCGAAGTCCTCGTCGCGCAGCGCAGAGGTCAGCGTGGCCCGCACTGCGGCGATGGCCAGCGCGTTGCCGGTGAGCGTTCCGCCGACGCCGCTGACATCGACATCTGCGTTGGAGATGATCGGGTCCAACTGGGCGGCGATCTCGGCCGACATGCCGTACGCGGCGACGGGCATCCCGCCACCGATGGTCTTGCCGATGACGAAGAAGTCGGGCTGCAGGTCCCACGCCGCGGTCGCGCCGCCGGGTCCGACGCAGATGGTGTGCGTCTCGTCGATCACCAGCAGCGTGCCGGATGCCCGGGTCAGCTCGCGCATGGCTTCGTGAAACCCGGGATCCGGCATGACGATGCCGATGTTGGTCAGCGCCGGCTCTGCCAGGACGCAGGCAACGTCGCCCGTTGCCAACGCGGCCTCGAGCGCGGCCAGGTCGTTGAACGGCACGACCACCGTGGTGATCGACGGATCGAACGCCGCACCGAGGTTGCCGGGCCGCGAGACCGTGTGCCCGTCGCCGTCGAGCGTGGCCAACGCCTCGTCGACCGATCCGTGGTAGCACCAATCGAAGACGATCACCTTGCTGCGCCCGGTGAGGTGGCGGGCGAATCGCAGCACGAACCGGTTGGCGTCGGTGGCGGTCATCGCCATCTGCCACACGGGCAGGCCGAACCGCCGGGCCAGCTCGGCGCCGACCCACGCGGCGTCGACCGAGGGAAGCATCGTGGTGATGCCCCGCAGTGCTTGGGCGTGCAGCGCCTCGGCCACCTCCGGCAGGCCGTGACCGATCATGGCCCCGGTGTCGCCGAGGCAGAAATCGATGTACGTGAGGTCATCGACGTCGGTGAAGTGGGCGCCGTGGGCGGTGTCGAAGAAGATGGGGAATGCCCCGGGCCAACGCGTCATCCACGGCATGGGAACACCGCTGAGCAGGTTCGCCCGGGCCTCTTTGGCCAGCACGGCAGAACGAGGATGGGTGGCAACGAAGCGTTGCTCCTCTTCAGCGTGCAACTCGACGAGGAGTTGTCGATCGATCATGAACACCAGTATTCACGATCGAATCGCTCGTTGTCGAGCCCTATAGGCGATGTTCGGCTGGTTTCCTGTCTGCGTCGGTCAGGCGCCGGCAGCCTGGATCGCGTTCCACACCCGCTCGGCTGTGCACGGCATGTCGATGTGGCGCACACCGAGGTGGCTGACCGCGTCGATGACGGCCGACTGAACCGCGGGTGTCGAACCGATGGTGCCGCTCTCGCCGATGCCCTTGGCCCCGAGCGGGTTGACGAACGTCGGGGTCTCCATGTGGATGACCTCGATGCTCGGCAGCTCGGCCGCCGAGATGAATGCGTAGTCGGCGAGGTTCGAGGTGATGGGGTTGCCATCGCTGTCGTAGCGGACCTCTTCGAGCAGCGCCTGGGCGGTGCCCTGGCCGACACCGCCGTGGATCTGGCCCTCGAGCAACAGTGGGTTCAACACGGTGCCCGCATCGTCGCAGGCGACATGGCGGAGGTGGCGGACCTGACCGGTCTCGGTGTCGACCTCGACCACAGCGATGTGTGAGCCGAACGGGAACGTCGGGCTGGATGCCTGGAAGTAGGTGGCCGCCTCGAGGCCGTTCTCCAGGTCCTTGTCGGACTTGGCGGCGATCGAGAGCTCGGCCCATGACTTCGCGACGGCCGGCGTGCCGGTGACGTGGAACGCTCCGTTGTCCTTGTCGAGCACGACGTCGGCGTCGTTGGCCTCGAGCAGCTTGGCGGCCAGCTTGCGGGCGGTCTCGACGAGCTCGGCGCCGGCGGTCCACACCGCCGCACCACCCTGCTGCAGCGAGCGCGAACCCATCGTGCCGTAACCGATCGGCACGAGATCCGTATCGCCCCACACCAGTTCGATCTTGTCCATCGGGATGCCGGTCTGCTCGTGGGCCAGCATGCTCCATGCCGTCACGTGGCCTTGGCCGTGAGGGGAGGTGCCGGTGTAGACGACGGCACGACCATCGTCGAGGACCTCGATCTTGGCGTGCTCGCCGAACGGATCGACGCCACCGGTGATCTCGACGTACACGCTGACACCGATGCCGAGCTGCTTGCTGGCACCGCTGTCACGCCGGGCCTTCTGCTCGGCGCGCAACGCCGTGTAGTCCGCGGCGGCCAGCGCCTTGTCCATCGCTGCTTCGAAGTCGCCGACGTCGTACGTCTGACCGATGACGGTGGTGTGCGGTTCGAGAAACTTCGGGATGAGGTTGACGCGGCGCACCTCCACCGGGTCCATGCCGAGCTCGAGCGCGAACAGATCCATTGCCCGCTCGGCTGCGGCTGTCGCCTCCGGTCGGCCGGCGCCGCGGTACGCCGTGATGGGAGTCGTGTTGGTGACGACACTGGTGGTGCGGCACTCGATGTTGGGGATGTCGTAGACGGCCGACGACATCGGGCGCGTCATGAACGGGGCGAGGATGGTGCCCAGTTCGACCCACCCGCCGCAGTCCTGGATGGCGTGCAGGCGATAGTGGGTCACCTTGCCGTCGCGGTTTCCGCCGACGGTGACGTACTGGATCTGGGCCCTGCCGTGGCCGAGGACCATCATCGACTCCGAACGGGTCTCGCGCCACTTCAACGGGCGGCCGACCAGCTTGGAGAGCTGGCCGAGCAGGATCTCTTCGGGGTAGCAGGTGATCTTGGCGCCGAACCCCCCGCCGACATCGGGCGTGATCACGCGGAGTTGCTCGATGGTGAGCCCGTTACCGGCCATGATCGTGTCGCGGGCGCCCTGTGCGCCCTGCGTGCTGAGCCACTGGTACAGGCGAAGGCTGCCGTCGTCGGATGGCACCCAGGCGACCGCCGAGCCGCGAACCTCGAGAGGGCATGGGGCGACGCGCTGGTTGACGAAACGACCGGTCACGACGACGGCGCAGTCGGCGAAGTACTCGTCGCCGGTGTTGTCCGGCATGCCGAGAGCAGTGGTGTCGAACACCACGTTGCTGCCGGCGCCCTCGTAGATCAGGGTGGCCGAGGTCATCGCTGCTTCGGGATCGACCAGTGCCTCGAGCACCTCGTAGTCGACGACGACGGCCTCGATCGCGTCCTCTCCCTGCTGGCGATCCTCGGTGACGATCGCCGCGATGGGCTCACCGACGAAGCGGACCTTGCCGATGGCCAGCCGACCGCGCATGACCGCCGGGTTGAAGGCGGCCGGCTCCTCGACCAGGCCGAGGTCGGCGGCGGTGTAGACGCCGAGCACACCGGGAAGCTCCAGCGCCGCCGAGGTGTCGATGTTGAGGATCCGGCCGTGTGCCACAGACGAGCGGACGTACGTCACGTGCGCGGCGCCCGCCAAAAGCGGTTCGTCGAGCAGGTCGTCGACGTACTTGCCGCCGGTTGTGAGGAACTTCGGATCTTCTTTGCGAAGAACCCTGTTGCCGAGAATGCTGCCAGCCACGCGTTGACCCCCTGATGTCGTACGGTCGGTGGGCCGACACTAGACGCTGCCGGGTGCGTGACCGAAGTGCTACGGAGTCGGCACGGCCGGTGCGGCGGAACTGGCTGCCGTTGCGGCCTCCGCAGAACGCACGGCGATGATCTCGGCGATCGCGTCGTACGGCCATCCTGTGGGCAGGGTCAATGGCGCGTCGGGCATCGTCAACACGGCGATCCGTTGCTCGCCGACGCCGGCGAGGCCGACCTCTTGCCGGGCGGCCTCCTTGATGCCGTCGGGCGTCTGGAGGCGATTGACATCGGCTGCCAGCTGGGCGTTGGCGTTGCCGAGCACTGCCAACTCGTTCTGCTTGTCGACCAGATCGTCGCGCTGTTGCAGCCAGCTCTTGATGGGCAGCACGAAGAGAGAGGCGATCAGCGCCGCCGCGATCACTGTGCCGACGAGCGCGAACAACAGCCGCTTGCCGCGGCCCTTGACCAGTTGCTTGTCCTTGGAGATCGGACGTGTGAACTCGGCGAACCTCGAATCGTCACGGCCACGATCGAACACGGCGCGCGTGGAATCGCGCGGACGTTGAATGCAAGTGGTTCGGTGCCCGTCGCTCACGGCGCACATTCTCGCAGTTCCGGTGTTCGAATCGGCGTCAATGGCAGCGCCCGCGGGCCAATCGAACGATGAGAGGGGGTCAGCGCGGGGCCAGCGCGCTTCGACCGCGGTACTCAGCTGCCTCGCCGAGGTCTTCTTCGATGCGCAACAACTGGTTGTACTTCGCGACTCGATCGCTGCGGGCCGGGGCGCCGGTCTTGATCTGACCGCAATTGGTGGCCACTGCCAGATCGGCGATCGAGACATCTTCGGTCTCACCACTGCGGTGGCTCATCACACTGGTGTATGCGTGACGACTGGCGAGCTCGACGGTGTCGAGCGTCTCGGTGAGCGACCCGATCTGGTTGACCTTGATCAGCACGCTGTTGGCCACCTTGCGCTCGATGCCCATCTGCAGTCGACGGGTGTTGGTGACGAACAGGTCGTCGCCGACGAGCTGGATCTTCGACCCGATCGCCTGCGTCAGCGCCGACCACCCATCCCAGTCGTCCTCCGCCATCCCGTCCTCGAGGCTGACGATCGGATAGGCGCCGGCGAGGCGTTGCCAGTACGCAGCAAGGTCTGTCGACGACAGCACCTTGCCCTCGCCGGGCAGGTGGTAGTTGCCGTCGCGGTACAGCTCGCTGACCGCGGGATCGAGGGCGATCGCGATGTCGTCGCCGGGTACGAAGCCGGCCTTTTCGATGGCCTCGACCAAGAGCTTGATCGCGTCCTCGTTGGTGGCCAGGTTGGGGGCGAACCCGCCCTCGTCGCCGACCGCTGTAGACAGGCCGCGATCGTGCAACAACTTCTTCAACGTGTGGTACGTCTCCGTACCCCAGCGCAGCGCCTCGGCGAAGCTGGGCGCGCCGACGGGCATCACCATGAACTCCTGGAAGTCGACCGAGTTGTCGGCGTGCACCCCTCCGTTGAGGACGTTCATCATCGGCACGGGCAGCACATGTGCGTTCGGCCCGCCGACGTACCGGTACAGCGGGAGATCGAGCTCGGCGGCCGACGCCTTGGCGACGGCGAGGCTCGTGCCGAGGATGGCATTCGCGCCGAGCCTGGCCTTGTTGTCTGTTCCGTCGAGGTTGCACAGTTCGGTGTCGATGAGCCGTTGTTCGATGGAGTCGACACCGTTGAGGGCCGTGGCGATCTCACCGTTGACGTAGCCGACTGCTGTGCGCACACCCTTGCCCAGGTACCGCGCGCCACCGTCGCGCAGTTCGACCGCTTCGTGTTCGCCTGTCGACGCGCCGGAGGGCACTGCGGCTCGACCGCTGGAGCCGCTCTCCAACTCGACTTCGACTTCGACCGTGGGATTGCCGCGGGAGTCGAGGATCTCGCGGCCGACGATGCTGACGATCTCGCTCATATCGCGCAGAGGGTAGCGGGTTGGCTCTCAAGCTCGGCCGGATCCTGCCGATGATGTCGACGTGGATACTCAGCAGGTTCAGCCAACGTGGCCGTCGCCTTCGTCTGCGCCGTCCCTGACCTCGCCGGCACCCCCGCCGCCACACCCGCTGGCCCACGTGCCCGAGTTCTCGACCCTGCTGGCGCCCGAGTTGCTGGTGATCGGTTCACCGACGCTGCCGCCTGCTTTCCAGCACGACGCCGCGGAGCCGGTCCAGCCACCCCTCGTCACGAGGGCCTACGAGCACACCGCACATACCGGTCCCGCGCTCGTCGGAACCGGGGCGACCCGTGTCCTGGCAGCGGCCGGCTGGTTCGGCAGCGCGGTCGGATACACCGTTGCCGCCGTTGCCCTGTCGAAGTCGTACCGGCACATCACCGGTGACAATTGGCGCGCCGCGCTCGACCAGATCCATTGGCTGCTTCCGCTGATGCTGTCGTCGTTCGGGATGGCGTACCTCGGTTGGGTCGTGTGGGCCACCTTGGCAGCGATCAACGGGCATCGCGTCGTGCCGTTGGCGTCCTCGCCGTGGTTGCCCCCGTTTGCTTATCTCCTCGGCCCGGTGGCTGCAGCGGTCGGCTCCGTCTACCGACCGGAATCGAACGGGATCTGGCTCGTCGCGGCGATTGCCTGGGTGTGCCTTGGGCACGGTCTCGTGCTGCTGTCGCTGCGCGGCTCGGCACGGCGAATCGGAGCCGACGCCGATCAGTTCACCAGGCTGATCTGGTTCCCGTTGGCCTCGCTCGGCTATCGCATCATCGCCACGACCATCCTGCCCGAGACCAGCTTCAACAACACGACGTGGTTCACCGTCCTGGTGACGATCGACGTCATCTTGATGTTGTCGACCGCGGCTGCTGTTTGGCGGGCGATGCACTCGTTCGACCAAGCCTGCGCCCGCGACCGGTACAGCTCGG
>JBDTYA010000054.1:0-7451 GCA_040005915.1 Ilumatobacteraceae bacterium | reverse complement strand
CGACTTGCGTGAGCAACCCGGTCCGGATGTTCATGACGATCTGCAGCACGCCCACGGCCGCACTCGCGCCGAGGGCGACAACCAACACTGGCCCTACCAGCTCCCGCCCACGGGGAGACATGGTCCGGGCCAGCGCCCAGAAACCGAACGCGCCGGCAAGGATGAGAACACTTTGTGTGTTGCCGTCGACCTGCCCGAGGAGCGACCGCCAGGGAGCACCGGACGCGACGGCCCCTACAACAGCCCAGGCCAGGAAGCCGACCGCGACCACCGCCGGCTTGTCGCGGCGCCAGGCCAGGCGTACCAGCAACACCACCCCCAGTGGCAGACCGGCGAACACCGCAGCCATGCGCGGTGTCCAGCCGCCGAACATGAACGGTCCGGTAGAGGCGGCGAACAAGGCCCCGGCGGTGAGCACCAGCAGATCCTGCGGGGTCACTCCCCATCGCGCGAACTGCGATCGACCGGTGTCGACCCGCTCTTCCGGCGCGTCGTCCAGCGAACCGCGCGGCTCCGTCTCCAAAAGCGTCATGAACAGTCATCGACCAATCGAACCGAACTCTCAAGTTTTTTCAAGAACAACCGCTGAGCGCGGTTCTGGTCGACTCCGTCGCAGTGTCACTCCGACGCTACGTTGGTCGCCATGCGCCAGGATGAGTACCGCAACCACGACGCGCTCGGACTGGCGCAGTTGGTCCGCAGCGGAGACGTCACCGCCGGCGAACTGCTCGAACTGGCGGTGCAACAAGCAGCCGCGACCGACCAGCAGATCGCCGCTGTCGTCTACCCGCAGATCGACCGGGCCGGCCGGGCCATCGCCGCCGGCCTTGCCGAGGGACCGTTCACCGGCGTCCCGTTCCTGATCAAGGATCTGGGCTGCGAGGCCGTCGACTTCCCCACCAGCATGGGCTCGCGCCTCTACCGCGACTACCGGTACACGGTCGATTCCGAATTGTTCGTCAGGCTCGAGCGGGCCGGACTGGTGACTTTCGCTCGAACGACCAGCCCGGAATTCGGGATCGGCCCGACCGCGGAAGGCGCTGTCTACGGCCGGCCGACCCGCAACCCCTGGAGCACCGGCCATGTCGCCGGCGGTTCGTCTGCCGGCTCGGCCGCCGCCGTTGCCGCGGGAGTCGTGCCGATCGCCCACGGCAGTGATGGCGGTGGGTCGGTACGTATCCCGGCCTCGTCGTGCGGGCTGTTCGGGCTCAAGCCGACCCGGGCCCGCCTGCCCGACGGACCATCCGCCGGCGAAGGTTGGGCGGGCATGGCCATCGACGGTTTCCTCACGAGAAGTGTCCGCGATACTGCAGCGCTGATCGACGCCACACATGGACCCGACCTCGGCGCGCCCTACTACGCACCGCCGCTCGCCGGGTCACTTCTCGACGCGATTCGCACCCCGCCGCGGCCACTGCGAATTGCGTACTCGACACTGTCATTCACCGGTGAACCAGTGCATGACGACTGCCGCGTCGCGATCGAGCACACCGCTGCGCTGTGCTCCGCTCTGGGGCACGAGATGGTCGAGGCCGACCCGATTGTCGACATCCACCGGTTCATGACCGCGTGGACCGACATCGTCGCCTGTGGCACTGAGTTGACCGTCCGTTCCCGGTTGACCGAACTGGGCCGGACGTCGTCCGACGACCTCCTCGACGGCGTGACACGAGGTGCGGTGGCCTTCGGTGGCACCGTCTCGGGAGCCGACTACCTCGACGCGATCGGCACCGTGCACGCGATCGGCCGCGAGATGGCGCGGTTCCTCGGCGATGATCGCGGCTTCGACATGCTGTTGTCGGCAACACTCGCCGAGCCCCCCGCGCGGATCGGCCGATTCAAGCCCGACAACGACGACTTCGTCGACTATCGCATGGGCCCACGTGGCGTGTTGGCCTATTCGCCATTCACCGCCCTGGCCAACGGAACCGGCCAGCCGGCGATGTCGGTCCCGTTGTACTGGAACGGCGACGGTCTACCGATCGGCACACACTTCATGGCCAGATCCGGCGAGGAGGCCGCGCTCTTGCAGCTCGCCGCGCAACTCGAACAAGCCGACCCATGGTTCCATCGGGTGCCCACCCTCTGACTCACCCGCACTAGTCGGCGGTGGCCGCCTTGGCGAGCGCCATGCGGCGCAGGGGTGGCAAGGTCGGCGGCGGCTGCTTGCGGGGCGGCAGCTCACGCAACAGTTGGGCCGACGCCTGGGTGATGGTCAGCACAGCCCGCTCGAACGCGGCATCGGTCGCGGGTGAGGTCTTCTGCACGCCGCTGATCTTGCGGACGTACTGACGCGCGGCGGCTTCGATCTCCAGCGGTGTGGCCAACGGCTCGAGCCCGCGCAGGGTGGTGATGTTGCGGCACATGTCACGATCGTAAGGCACCGGTTCGCCGTGCACGGACTCAGGTAGCGGCCCGTCGGAGCCGATACCAATCCTGTGACATCGAAGCCGGCAGCATCACCGTGGCCGGCTCCGACACCTGCCGATGCCGCAACCTCGGCGTCGCCCTCCGCGACCCGTCGTCCCGCCGCGGGTCCGGCCGCAGCCGAGCCGCGGGCCGAGGCGCCGCGCCACTCGATGGCGTTACTGAGGGCGACTGCCCGGCGCCTCGGCAGTCGCTCGGAACGCGCCGAACATTCCGCGGTGAAGGATCAGCAGCGAGTCCGCGCTGAGATCGACGATCTGCCGGCCGGATGGTTCGTGCTGCACGCAACCGACAGCGGCGAGTTCGGGGACCCGGGCCATCGGCCCGACCACGTCGCCATCGGCCCGCCCGGAGTCTTCGTGATCTACGTCGATCATCAGGCCGGCGCCACGGTCTGGGTCAGCGATAGCAAATTGACCATCGATGGCCGCGACAGCGATCGACTTCGCCAAGCCAGGTTCGAGGCCCGCCGGTCGAGCGGCGCATTGACCGATGCCGTCGGATGCGCCGTCACCGTGCAGTCGGTTCTCGTGCTCATCGGCGCAGCCACGGTGCAGACCATGAGTTGCGCAGCCGAGGTGCACGTGCGGACCCAACACGATCTGCGTGACTGGCTGTGCCGCCAGCCGCAACGCCTCGAGCCCGATGCCATCAGGCTCGTCTTCGATCGGGTTCGTCCACCCGAGTCCTCGGCCTGCGCGCCCCCGCCCGTCCTGCTCGATTAGTGCCGAGGGGAGGGCCTGGTGCACAGGCGTGCCGGCGTCGCCGTGATCGCGTGGGGCGCCTTGGCGATCCCGATCCCCCGACGACAGCGCCCGCAACCGTCGAAGACTTCACACGACCAGTGCGATCAGCTTCTCGTGACGGTTCTACGCATCGATCCTGCTCGGTCCGGCCGATTCGAAGGGTCAGCGCGCTGTTCTCGACGACAAGATCATCAGCGTTCCGCGAGAAGCAGGAGCTGTGCTCGGACGAGGCCGACTGGAAGGTCGTCGAGGCCGCAACGTGTCACCGCTGCGGCGTTACCAGCGGTAGTGAGCGAAGGCCTTGTTGCTCTCGGCCATCTTCTGCATGTCGTCGCGGCGCTTGATCGACGCGCCCAAGCCGTTACCTGCATCGAGCAGCTCGCCGGCGAGGCACTCGGCCATCGTCTTTTCGCGACGGGCGCGGCTGAAATCGACGAGCCAGCGGATAGCGAGCGTCGAGGCACGACGCGGGCGCACTTCCATCGGCACCTGGTAGGTGGCGCCACCGACGCGGCGGCTCTTCACTTCGAGCGGCGGCTTGATGTTGTCGAGTGCCCGCTTCAGGGTCGCGATGGGCTCGGCGCCGGACTTCTCTTCAACGATCTTCAGCGCGTCGTAGACGATCTTCTCGGCGACGGAGCGCTTGCCGTGGAGCATCACCTTGTTGACGATCTGGGTGACGAGGAGCGAGCGGTAGATGGGATCGGGCGTCAGTTCGCGGCGATGAGCGGGACCTTTACGAGGCATGGGTCGGCAATCCTTACTTCACGAGCTTTGCGCCGTAACGGCTGCGTGCTTGCTTGCGGTTCTTCACGCCGGCTGCGTCGAGCGCGCCGCGGATGATCTTGTAGCGCACGCCCGGAAGGTCGCGGACACGACCGCCGCGTACCAGCACGATGGAGTGCTCCTGCAGGTTGTGACCCTCACCCGGGATGTAGGCAGTGATCTCGACGCCGCTGGTCAGGCGCACACGGGCCACCTTGCGCATGGCGGAGTTCGGCTTCTTGGGCGTGTTGGTGTACACACGGGTGCACACGCCACGGCGCTGCGGCGAACCCTTCAGGGCCGGCGTCTTGGTCTTCGAGAACTTGGTGCTGCGACCTTGTCGGACGAGCTGCTGAATGGTGGGCACGCGTCTACCTTTGCGAACGTATTGTCAACTCCGCCCCGGTGATCCGGCGCAGGACCCTGCAATGTTAGGGGCGGCAGGTGAAAGGGGCAACACGCGGCCCTGTCGTACGGCCAACTTTCCTGCTTGCGATACAGATTCGGCCCGCGATTCATTGCGCCGAAACCTTCAGGAAAGTGTCAAGAATGCCGATGACTCCACGTGCCGTTGGCTGTCATCGGGGGATACCTCGTGTGCTTCGCGCTCCTTGCGCGTTGGGGACGTGAATCCGTCGCGCACCGGAGGCGCATCAACAAGCTCGATTTCCGCATTCACGTCAACGGTATTCGCGGCAAGTCGACGGTCACCCGCATCATCGCCGGCCTCCTTCGCGAAGGGGGCGTCGTCACCGTTGCCAAGTCGACGGGCACCGCCGCCGCGGTGATCAATCGGGAGGGCGTCGACGAGGCGATCGACCGCAAGGCCGCACCCACCATCCTCGAACAGATCGAGGTCACGAAGAAGTACGTCCACGGAGATGTGCGCGCCCTGGTGATCGAGTGCATGGCGCTGAAGCCGCAGTACCAGGCCGTGAGCGAGAAGATGATCGTGCGCTCCAACATCGGCGTGCTGACGAACGTGCGCGAAGACCACCAGGACGTGATGGGCGAGACGCTTCCGGAGATCGCCCGTTCGCTGCTGTCGACATGCCCGTACAACGGCGTGCTCGTCACCAGCGAGCGCAACCCCGACATCGTGCCGATCATGGAAGAGGTCGCCAAGAAGCGCGGCAGCCGGTTGATCATCGCCGACCCGGAGTGGGTCACCGACGAGGAGTTGGAGAAGTTCGACTACATCGCCTTCAAGGAGAACGTCGCGATCGCGCTGGCCGTTGCCGAGCTTGCCGGCATCCCGCGCGATGTCGCCTTTCGCGGGATGTGGGCTGCCGACCCCGATCCCGGCGTGCTGCGGATGAAGGAGCTGAAGATCCTCGGCAAGCGGGTCACGTGGGCGAACCTCTTCGCGGTCAACGATCGAGAGTCGATGACGGTGGCGATGGAGAAGCTCGTCCCGTACATGACCGACGAGACGACGACGGTCGGGATACTCAACAACCGCGACGACCGAGAACGGCGCGCCGTCCAGTTCGCCGAGGTCGCCGTCCAGGACCTCGACTTCATGCGCCTCGTCACCTTCGGCGCGTTCGAAGGACTCGTCACCGACCTGTTGGTGCAGCACGGCTACCCGCTCGACCACATCATCAACCTCGGCGACACCCACAGCCCACCGGTCGAGACGATCGTCGACAGGATGATCGGCGAGATGCCAACTCCACACGTGTTGGTCGTCGGCTTCGTCAACATCCACACCCATCAGGCCGAGATGATGCTCGATTACTTCGAGAACATCGCGGAACCGTGGGACGCCGCGGTGGACGCTGTCGACTAGTGCACGACTACCTCTTCTCGTCCGAGATCGTTCGGTTCGCGTTCGTCTTCGGCATCTGCGTCTCGATGATGCTCTACGAGCGCCTGCACCTCACGACCGGCTCGATCGTCGTGCCCGGGTACATCGCCGTCTTCCTCGTCTACCCGATGGTCGTCGTCGCCACGTTCGTCAACGCCCTGTTGTCGTACGCGATCATGAACCACTTCCTGCGCAAGCACTTCATGCTCTACGGCCGCGCCAAGTTCACGCTGATGGCGTTGATCTCCATCATGATCCAGACGGTGATGTTGAAGGTCAGCCCGTCGGGCCCGTGGCTGTGGGAGAGCAACATCCCGCTGTTCGTCGGCGCCGGCTACGTGGTGCCGGCGTTGATCGCGCACGACATGGGGCGTCAGGGGATCAGGCGGACGACGAAGGCGGTGCTGCTCGCGGGTGTGATCGTGGCGTTGCCGATCACGCTCGCATTGCTGCTGAGGCTGAAAGGCGTCAACGACCTCGCGCCGCTGGCGGGCTTCGGAACGATGTCGATCGCCAGTCGGTGGATCCCATTGGCTGTGCTGTTCTCCGCGGCGTGCTCGTGGGGTGTGTCGCAGAACTACAACTTGAAGTCGGGCGGGTTCGTCGGCGCCGCGTACGTCGGGATGTTCATGGGCGACCCGTACCAGGTTGCCGTGGCCTTCACGATCGCCATCATCACGTACCTGATCGTGCGGTACCTGTTGATGAACGTCCTCATCCTGTTCGGCCGCCGCAAGTTCTCGGCGATGCTGCTCACGTCGTCGATGATCTCGTGGACGCTGCTGTGGGTGGGGCCGTCGTTCTTCAATTCGCGCGTCACCAACCACCTCGACCTTGCGTCGATGGCGCTGACCCCGTTGTTCGTGCCCGGCCTGCTGGCCAACGATATGGACCGCACCAGCCCGCTGCGTGTCGTCGCCGGATGCGGCCTGGCGGCGTCGTTCGTCGTGCCGGCGACATGGTGGATTCAATCGATCGTCGAGAGAACCCACCTCGATGTGCGGTGGATCTTGGTGGCCTCGGCCGCGTTCGTCGTCATCTTCTGGAAGTCGATGCGTCAGGTGTACCGCCACTTCCGTCCGGTCAAGCTCACCGTCGAGACCGAGGAACTCGACGGCGACTACTCGTCCGACATCGCCGACGTGCCGGTGTGGGTCGTTGCGACCGAGTTCGACGAGTTCGACGATCTGGTGGCGGCCACACTCGCCGATGTCGACGAAGTCGACGCCGACGCCGACGACGACGCCGACGAGGATCTCGTCCGCGACGTCGTCGCCGAGGACGTCACGTGGCCAACGATCGACCGCCGCAAGCAAGGCCGACCATGGAGCGACCGCCCGGCAAAGGTGCCCGACGATCTCTCCGGTGCCGACTGGAACGAGCTCGTTCCCAACGTGTACTCGATCGACTCGTCAGGCTGGAGCCCGAGGGGCAACAAGCGTTGGCAGGACGCACACCCCGACGAATGGGAAGACGCCGGCCGCTGGCTCGCCGAAGCCCTGAACACCCGCGGCCGCGACTCCCGCGTGGCCTAGACGGTAGGGCGGTGGCTGGTCGGGCGCGAGACCAGTACCAGCCGTACCGACAACGCGCCCACACACGCGCATCGGGCGCGATTCGGGTACTCGAAGTACCGGAATCGCGCCCGAGCTGGAATTCGCTGACCGCTTACGCTTCTACTGCATCCCCCGGGACTGCGTCGG
>JBDTYA010000053.1:0-5834 GCA_040005915.1 Ilumatobacteraceae bacterium | reverse complement strand
CGCAACTTCCGCCTCGACATGCTGCCCGACGATCTCGCCGGCAAGGTCCGCGAGCTTCAGGAATATGACTTCGAATCGGCAGAGGCAGCCCAGCGATTCGAGCAGTTGCTCGACAAGATCCGCCGAGAGCTGACGCAGCAGATGGTCGAGCAGATGTCCGGCGCGATGCAGGGCATGACGCCGGAAGACCTGCAGCACATGAAAGACATGATGGCCGGGCTCAACGAGATGCTCGAGAAGCGCGAGCGCGGCGAGGACCCGGAGTTCGAGAAGTTCATGGAGGAGTTCGGCGACTTCTTTCCCGACAACCCCGAGACCCTCGACGACCTGCTGGAGCAGATGGCCCAACGGATGGCCGCGATGCAGGCGATGATGAACTCGATGTCGCCCGAACAGCGGGCGCAGTTGCAACAGCTCAGCGACCAGTTGCTCGATGACATGGACCTGCGGTGGCAGATGAGCCAGCTGGGTCAGAACCTGCAGGCGATGTTCCCGCAGATGGGTTGGGGTCGCGGCTACCAGTTCGAGGGCGGCGACCCGATGGGCATGGGGCAGGCGATGCAGACCATGCAGGAGCTCGGCGATCTCGACCAGCTCGAAAACCTGCTGCGCAACGCCACGAGCCCGGGCGCCTTGGCCGAAGCCGACATGGACAAGGTCCGCGACCTGATGGGCGACGACGCCGCCCGCTCGCTACAGCGTCTCGCCGAGCTGACCAAGATGTTGCAGGATGCGGGGTTGATCGAGCAGAAGGAAGGCCGCCTCGAGCTGACGCCGAAGGGTCTCCGCAAGATCGGCGCCAACGCGTTACGTGACCTGTTCGACAAGCTGGCCAAGGACAAGGTCGGCCAGCACCAGATCGATCGCCTCGGCCAGGGCCACGAGCGCACCTACGAGACCAAGCAATACGAGTATGGCGACCCGTTCAACCTCGACCTGCACAAGACCATCCGCAACGCCCTGCGCCGCAACGGAACCGGAACCCCGGTGCACCTCTCGCCCGACGACTTCGAGATCGAGAAGACCGAGCACCTGACCAAGTCGTCGACCGTGTTGATGCTCGACCTGTCGTTGTCGATGCCGATGCGCGACAACTTCCTGCCGGCCAAGAAGGTGGCGATGGCGCTGCATTCGCTGATCACGTCGCAGTTCCCACGCGACTACATGGGCATCGTCGGCTTCAGCGAGACGGCCAGAATCCTCACGGCGGCTCAGCTGCCCGAGGTGTCGTGGGACTTCGTGTACGGCACCAACATGCAACATGGCTTCCTGCTGGCCCGGCACCTGCTGGCCAAGCAGACGGGCACGAAGCAGATCATCATGATCACCGACGGAGAGCCGACAGCCCACATCACACAACGCGGCGATGTGTTCTTCAACTACCCGCCGGTGCCGGAGACGATCGAGGCGACGCTGCGTGAAGTGGTCCGGTGCACCAAGGACAACATCCGTATCAACACATTCATGCTCGACGCCAACAGCTACCTCAAGTCCTTCATCGAACAGCTCACATCGATCAACCGCGGCCGCGCCTTCTTCACGACGCCCGAGACACTGGGCGATTACGTGCTCGTCGATTTCATCGAGCACAAGAAGCAGTTGGCCCGCGGGCGTGGCGCTCGCCGCGCCGGCTGATCGTTGGGAGTTCTTCGCCGTTCGGGGAACCGATCGCAACGCTGGCGGCTCTCAGTAGCTGTATGAGTGAGGTACCCGTGACCGATCTGCCCGAGCCGATGACGTCGGTCGAGGTCGCGGTACGCGAGTCGTTCGACTCGCTGTACCAGCGCGAGTTCCACGGTCTGGTGCGGTTGGCGATGGTCCTGGTCGACAACCAGGAGCAGGCCGAGGAAGTGGTGCAGGACGCGTTCGCCGGGCTGTACCTGCGCTACCTCGTGATCTCGGCGCCGCTCGCATACGTGCGGGCGTCGGTGTTGAACGGCAGTCGCAAGGTCGTCCGCCGCCGGGTGCTGCTTCGCCGCTCGCCGAATCCGGCAGCGGAGGAAGGCGAGCTCGTCTACAACCACGTGATCGACGCGATACGCCGCCTGCCGGCACGTCAACGCGCCGCCGTCGTGTTGCGATACGAGTTACAGCTCACCGATTCCGAGATCGCCGAGACGCTGAAGATGCCACTCGGCACAGTGAAGTCCACATTGCACCGGGCGATCGCCCGCCTACGCCAGGAGATAACCAATGACTGATCTCGATCCAATGCTGCGCGAGGCGATGGCCCGCATGCAGGGCCCCGTCGGTGTCCATCCGTCGCTCGGCGATGTTCGTCGCCGGGCCCGTCGCCGCAACCACCGGCGCATGGCGGTGACCGCCGGTGTCGTCGCTTGCACCGGCGTGGCGACGGCCGCGCTCGTCGTGCGCCACGACGCCTCCACAACGTTGTCGTCGGGCTCGGTTGGTTCGGCCGACACGTCGGCAACATCCGCAACCGTGCTGCCGGCCTCGACTGTCGAGTTGCCCGCTGCGACCCAGTCAGGGGTGAACGGCGTCGATGAGACACCGACGACGATCAGCGGGTTCGACGGCATCATGCTGATCGACGGCGGTGCACCGGCCGGGGCGATGGAGGATGCGTACCAGCGCCTCAACGGCTACAACCGCACGATCGTCCCCGGCTCGGGCAAGACGATCGGGCAGACCGTCGTGATGCCGATCGGCGACAACACGGAGTTGGCCAAGGGGGTCGGATCCGCTCTGAAGGTCGACGGCCTCGACACATGGGATCCCTCGTTCGTGGGCGCGTCGATCGAGGGCCTGGTCGCGGTCGTGATCGGCCCCGACTACTTCGATCGAGTGCAGAACGACGCCGTCGCTGCCACCACAGCGAGCCCCTAGCCCGAATCGGCACAGTCGGTCAGTTTCCTCTACATGGACGATGTCGTAGCGCCGGGAGCCTCGAGTCGGCAGGATCGGTTCGTTGCTCAGGTGGCCAGGCGGGATCGAAGGTGTTCGTGGACGAAGTACACGCCGCGTTCTTCGACGGTGGCCAGCACGCCGTCGGCGTCGAGTCCGGCGTTGTGTGATCGTTGGACGCGAGTGCAGATGTCGACGTCCTGGGCGTGCACCAGGGCATGGGCGGCGATGATCGACCTGCGGGCGCTGTCGTCGGTGTCGGGCTTCACGAACAAGCGCCGCTCGACCCTGGTCGTCGTGGCATCGATCGGCTCCATCCACATCGTCAGCAGGGCGCCGGGGAAGACGTTGATCATCAGGTTCGGCCACACGGTCAGGTACCCGCCGATTCCGTATGGCCCGTTCATCTGTATCGAGGCCAGCTCCTCCCAACCCGGCTCACCCGGTAGCAACGTTGCCCGGATGTCGTCGACCCTCGAGCCGTTGGGTCGTAGCGGCCGATCCCATGCGTACAGCGTGACGCCGTCGGAGACCATCGGGTAGTCCTCGCTGGAGCTCGTATCGATTTCAGGATGCACGAACGGCGTGTGGTAGTTCTCGCTGTAGTTCTCGAGCAGCACCTTCCAGTTGAAGTTCCGAACATCGGTCTCCGACAACACGAGCTCCATCGACTCCACCGGATAGGCGTCGATTGCGTCGCCGAGCGGGCCGAGGTCGAGCGCCGGCGCCGCCTCGTCGAAGCACACGAACACCATTCGCCGCCATTGCGCCAGTCTGACCGGCTTCAAGGAATAGTCGGCGACATCGAATCCATCGGGTTCACCGACCCCGGATGCCCGGGCCAGCGACCCGTCGAGTTGATACAGCCACGAGTGATAGGGGCAACGGATCAATGAGCCGGCGTGGATCGCATGGTCCTCGCACAACGGTGATGCACGATGACGGCACACGTTGAAGAAGGTGCGCAGCGTGCCGCTCCTGTCGCGCACGAACAGCAGCGGCACACCGCCCACCGTGCGCGCCGTGAACGAACCCGATGACGGCATCTCGTCGATGACTCCGGCACACACCCAGTCGCGTCGGAAGATCACCGCTCGCTCGCGATCGTGGAACTCGGCCGAGCTGTACGCCGACGAGGGCAGCGTCGTGGCTCGACGGATTCCGGGCGGGTCGGGGATCTCGCGCAACGCCACGCTTGCCAGAGTACGCCTGCACCTCGGTCGCAGGTGTCGGGATGGCCGCATTGGACCACTTCGCCGTCAGTGATCGACGGCGGGACCGGCCGGTTCGGTCAGAAGCCGGCGAGTGGCGAGGCGAGGCGGCTGCGCACGGCGTCGCCGATCTTGTCGTTGAACTCGCGCATGTGCGACTCGATCAGTCCCGCGGCCCGCTCGCCGTCACCGGCAACCAACGCAGCGAGAATCGCGCGGTGTTCGTCGATGACGTGATCGAGCTCGGCGACGTCCGACAGGTACAGGTGCCACAGCCGGTCACTCTGTGCGTACAGCATGTCGAGCGTGTCGGTGAGGAACCGGTTGTCGGCCGCCGCCCAGACGATCTCGCGGCATTCGCGGTCGATCTCCAGCAGCTCGGTCGGCGTGCTGTCGCCTCGCGCCCGGCTGAGCGCCGCGGCCATCGTCGCCCAATCGCCGGCGCGCCCGCGGGCACAGGCGAGTCGCATGACGTACGGCTCGAGGATGGCCCGTGTCTCGTAGAGCGTCGACAGTTCGGACACGTCGACGGTCGAGACGTACATCCCGCGGCGGGGGATGATCGTGACGAACTGGTCGCGCACGAGACGCTGCAAGGCCTCACGTATGGGTGTCAGGCCGAGGCCCAGCCGGTGCTGCAGTTCGTCGCCGCGCACGACCGCGCCGGGCGCGAGCTCGAGCGTGACGATCATTCGCCGGATCTGTTGAAACGCTTGCTCGCCGAGTGATACGTTGGTGATATCGACAAGATATATCACCAGTGGGGTGATGACAAGGCTCGAGGAGACGTTGATGACTGACAGCACAGGCCAGACCGTTCCAACGAAGGCGAAATGCGTCATCATCGGCGCCGGCATCGTCGGCAACTGCCTGGTCGGCCACCTCAGCCGCCTCGGCTGGACCGACATGGTGCAGATCGACAAGGGCCCACTGCCCAACCCCGGCGGCTCCACCGGCCACGCCTCCAACTTCATCTTCCCCACGGACCACAACAAGGAGATGGCGTTCCTCACACTCGAGAGCCAGCGCCAGTACATCGACCACGGCCTCAACAACACCTCCGGGGGCATCGAGGTCGCCCGCAAGCCCGAGCGCCTCGAGGAGTTCAAACGGCGGATGACGTCGGCCAAGGCGTGGGGCATCGAGAGCCGTCTGGTGACTCCGCAGGAGATCAAGGAGCTCGTGCCCTTCATCAACGAAGAAATCCTGCTCGGCGGCTTCTACACACCCAGCGTGTCGTGCGTCGACTCGCTCGAGACCGGCACGCAGATGCGCAACGAAGCCGTCGATGCAGGCGCGCTGCAGGTGTTCGCCAATGTCGAGGTGCTCGACATCGAGACCGAGGACGGCCCCGGTGGCCCGACAGTGAAGGCCGTTGTCACCAACAAGGGCCGAATCGAAGCGGAGTTCGTTGCGATTGCCTGCGGTGTGTGGAGCCCGCGCATCGCCAAGATGGCCGGCGCCAACATCCCCCTCACCCCGGCCGTGCACCAGATGGCCGACGTCGGCCCGATCGACATCCTGCAGCAGAGCGGCAAGGAGGTCGCCTACCCCATCGTCCGCGACATGGACACGTTCTGCTACGAGCGCCAGACGGCCGGCTCGATGGAGGTCGGCTCGTATGCCCACCGCCCCATCTTCATGCACCCCGACGACATCCCGTCCAACGAGGAATCGGCGCTGTCGCCGACCGAGCTGCCTTTCACCGCCGACGATTTCGACCAGCAGTTCGAAGAGGCCATCGACCTGATGGACATG
>JBDTYA010000052.1:0-3030 GCA_040005915.1 Ilumatobacteraceae bacterium | reverse complement strand
CCACACACAGGTCAGGTGCCGTGGCGACCTTCGCCGGCCGCGAAGCGGGCGGCGCCCTCTTGCGTCTCGCCTGATCGGATCGTCGCCAGACCCAATTCCGTTTCGTTGGCCAATGCCTCGTCCATCGTCAGTCCCCATTGATCGAAGCTGCTGCGGCGATCGGATCTGAGGCAACGTTGGGGGAGTGCAGCGATCTCGGTGGCCAACGCGATCGCGGCATCGAGCGCAGCGCCGTGGGCGACCAACCTGTTGGCGAGGCCCATCCGCAGGGCCTCGTCGCCCGTCACACCACGACCGGTCAGGATCATGTCGAGCGCGTGGCTGTGGCCGATCAGCCGGGGGAGTCGCACCGTGCCGCCATCGACCAACGGCACTCCCCATCGCCTGCAGAACACACCGAACACCGCATCGGCGGCGGCCACGCGCAGATCGCACCACAGAGCCAGCTCCAGGCCACCGGCCACGGCGTGCCCCTCGACAGCCGCGATCACCGGCTTGCTCAACAGCATTCGAGTCGGACCGAGTGGACCATCCAGCGACATATCGACGTCGACGCGATTGCCGTTGCCCGAACCGATCTGCTTCAGGTCGGCGCCGGCGCAGAACGTTCCTTCCATCCCGTACAGGACGGCAACATGGAGTTGCGGATCGTCGTCGAAGGCTCGGAATTCCTCCGCCAGCGCTCGTGCGGTTGGTCCGTCGATCGCGTTTCGCGCCGCCGGCCGGTTGATGCCGATGGTCAGGACATGGTCACTGGGCTGGTCGACGACAATGGTCATGGATCGAGGCTATGACGAATTGGCGACCGCCCTCAGGCTGTCGACGCCGCCACTTCGGCGAACGCTTCGGCCGTGGCGATCGAGCACAGCGCAAACCATCCCCAGCCCAACAACAGTCCGGCCACCACATCGGTGAACCAGTGCACCCCGAGGAACATGCGCGTCGTCGCGATCATCGCAGCGAGGCCGGCGGCGATGGATGCGCCCGAGATCTTGATCCGACGTGACCTGTCGCGAGTGAGGATCAGGGCGATCGCTGCGAACGTCGCCGACGAGGCTGTCGAGTGTCCGGAGGGGAACGACGTGCCCGAGAAACCCGCGAGACGGCTGATGTCGGGGCGCGCCCTCTCGACCATGTACTTGAGCCCGTTCGACAGCACGAACTGGCCGCCGACAACGAGGCTCATGAACATCGGGAGCGTCTTGGTCGGCTCCCGATTGAGCTCGACGGCTGTCGCGATCGCGGCGAGTGTCACCACGCCCGGTGTGCTGCCGAGCCGGCTGATGTCGCCCATCACCTTTGTCGACAGCGCGGACGCGTGCTCGGCGCCGTAACGCGCTATGCGCCCATCGAAGGACTGGAGCCCGGACTTCGACCAGATCCTCGCCACTCCGCTTCCGACCGCAGCGGCCGCGCCGGCCGCTGCGACCACCGACAGCGCCAGGGCGGTTTCTTTCGTCGGGTCGAAGCGGCGGCGGAGACGATCGGCAAATTCGTGGTGCTGCTCGACGTCGGCGATGATCGCGACGACTCCGCCGACCACAGCCCCGGCGGACACCACGTAGACGAGAACCACTTTCGGCACGTACCCGTTCAGGAGGAGGGGCAAACACAAGGCAACCAACTATGCAGCGACCCGTACCGCCTGGAGCTTGCTCTGACGCCATTCGCGTCGGCGGGGCAGCGCCCAGACGAAGAGGCCGAAGGCGGCGAGCACGAAGGCCACCGCGAACCAGTTCGCCACGCCATCGTGAAAGCGTTGGATCGAATCCGGCCCTGATCGCACACCGACCGACACCGTTGCGCCGACCCTCGCCAGATTGCAGACAACGACGAGTGCCGAACTGATCGCGAAGGCGAACCATCGGCGCCGTCGGTCACCGCGGGCGACGATGGCCGCAAACGCACCGAACGCCGCCACGGGCCCGAGCGACGAGCACGACTGCGAGATGTTCACCGAGAAGCCGTGTCCGCCGGCCGCTATGGCGATGATCTGATCGCCGACGCTCACCGGCGACTCGACCCCGACGAGATGGAGAAGTCTGACCGCTACTGCCGTCTCCATCGACCGCCAGCGGTCGATAGCGACCGAGAAGCCGATCCACCATGCCGCCGCGGCGGCGGCGAGTCGTAGGGAAAGACCGGCCGATCGGTTGCCGAGGCGCTCCATTCGTCCACTCTCGCTGACGCTCGTCGCCCGCACGGGGACCAAGGTCCCTGGTCATGACGATTGTCGGGAGTTACCCTCGTCATACACCCAAAGTGGTCGCTTGCGGACACTGCGTCGTGGAAACCCAACCCCAGTGGTGGGGCGCTCTCGGGCGACTCATCGCGTCGTGGTGAGCCACCCCCAATCGGGCGGCGCACCACACTCACGGATTGGGCGGAAGCGGCGCAGTTCCCGGAGGCGATCGCAGGGGATCGTTCGGCGGAAGGACAGGCGATGACCTCAGCATTGACACGCCGGAGTGCGCTCGGCGGGGGAGCGGCGGCACTGGCCCTCATCGCGCTGGCACCTGTTCAAGTTGCCCACGGCGACGAGTCGACGCTCGGAACCTTCGCACTCGACGCCACCGACTGCTCCAAGAAGTGCAGCAGCTGCCACGCCTGCAAGTCTCACGGCGCGAACAAGATGTTCAAGACGGAAGCTGCGGCGACGGCCGGTCGGGCTCACGTCGCCTGCGACTGCATCGTGACGGCGGGGCAGTCCTTGACGCGCGGAGTACATGCCAAGGTCTTCCAGCTCCAAGACACTGCCGACCGGCGGAACGCGGCGACAGCGGCCCTGCTGAGCGCCAACGTCGACCAGCACCCCGTGCCATTGGTGTCGGGGTTCGTGCCGCTCGTAGTACTCGGCGGCGGAGCTGCCGGGATCGTGTGGTTGATGCGGCGGCGCGACCAGCCGCTCCGGGCCGGCTGACCGGTCTTCTATGCCAGCTCACTGAACGAAGGTCGTTCTATGTGCTGACACTGATGGAAGAGCGACGCTCGTCCGACCATCCCCCGGCTGAACGATGACGGTTGGCCGTC
>JBDTYA010000051.1:0-3457 GCA_040005915.1 Ilumatobacteraceae bacterium | reverse complement strand
ATCGGCCGCTTCAACGTCGTCTCGAGACCGACCTCCTCTTCGAAGAAGTCGGCGCGCTGGCTGATCTGGTACGGCACGTCGTCGGCCGACATGCCTGGCAGTTCGCAGCCGACCTTGCCGGCACCGATGACGATCTGGCGGGTGACGAAGTGCGGCGTCACCTGGGCGACGATCCTGCCGAAGGGCACGCTGCGCGCCAGCAGGTAGTTCTCGTGGCATCCGTAGCTGTTGCCCTTGCCATCGGAGTTGTTCTTGTGGCACAGGATCTCGGCCCCGTCGGGCAGATGACCGGTGGCGGCCGCCATGCTCTCGATGATGATCTCTTCGGCGGCCCTGTCGAACCGGACCACCTCGAGCGCGGTGAGGCATTCAGGTGTGCTGATCTCGGGATGGGCGTGATCGACGTAGTAGCGCGCACCGTTGGTGAGGACCGAGTTGACGAGGTTGGTCTCGATGTCGGGAGCCAGCAGGTCGTCGACCGAGAAGCCCCGCGCATCGTGACCGGGGTGCTCGTCCTCGAAGTCCCAACCGACCTTGCGGTAGTTTGCGGAAAGGTACGAATTGATCAGCAACGAGGAGGCCGTGACGGGGTTGCTGTCAGCGCCCCGGACCATGATTCCGTACTCGGTCTCGATCCCACAGACCTTCGGGATTGCCATGTCAGCACCCTAACGAACGCCGGACTCGCTCACACGAAAACGAACCGTCGTCACCCAACGTGAGCAGTTGGGCCCCGACGATCCCATCGTCGACCAGTTCGTAGGCATCGCCGACGTGGCGGATCGCGTAGTACGTCGACGGGGCGCCCACGAGTTGCAGTGCGCCGACGCGGTAGTCGCACACCTCGTGGAGGTGCCCGCTGACGACTGCCTTCACGTGGCGACGCACAGCAAGCGCGGCGAGCATCTCGTCGGCACCGATCAGTTGGAACATCGGGTTGGTGCTGGGCGACCGTGGTGGGTGATGCAGGGCGATCAACGTCGGCCGGTCGTCGAGCCCGTCCAGCCGCCGGATCAGATCCTCGACGTCGACGCGGCCGTGGTCCTCGCCCGGGATCGTGGTTTCCACCACGAGCAGCCGCCAGGTACCAACCTCTGCAGTGTCACGGGTTCCGAACACGCGTCGCACGTTGTCGACGGTGTCGTGGTTTCCGGCGACGGCGACGATCTCGGGCGACAGTTGACCGACGGCATCGCCCAGTCTGCGCACACCCTCGTACGAGCCGTCGTCGGCAAGGTCGCCGGTGAGCAGCAGGAGATCTGCATGGACGCTTTCCACGGCACGCAGGGTCGCCGCCAGCGACGCATCAGGATCGTTGGAGGCAGGGGTGTTCGGTTCGGCACGTAGATGCGTGTCGCTGAGTTGCAGCACGGTGACCATGTGTGGCTACAGGTACTGCCCGGTGCCGACTCGCTCGATGGCTCGCCCACCCTCGCGGGCCTCCGCAGCCCGGCCTTTGACGAGCGTGCGGATGAAGACGATGCGCTCGCCCTTCTTGCCGCTGATCTTGGCCCAGTCGTCGGGGTTGGTGGTGTTGGGCAGATCCTCGTGCTCCTTGTACTCCTGCTTGATCGAATCGAGCAGGTCTTGCGTCGACACGCCGCGCGCTCCCCCGGCGATGACCCGCTTGATGGCCAGCTTCTTGGCGCGTCGCACGATGTTCTCGATCATTGCGCCCGACGAGAAGTCCTTGTAGTAGAGGATCTCCTTGTCGCCGTTCTGGTACGTGACCTCGAGGAACTGATTGGCCTCGTCGCCGCGGTACATCTCCTCGACCGTCCTGACGATCATGTCGGGCACCTTCTCGTCGGCGGCGATCGGGATCTCGTCGGTGAGGTAGCGGGCAAAGATCTGACGAGCGGCGACGTCGTTGGGCCGCTCGATCTTGATCTTCACGTCGAGCCGGCCCGGTCGGAGGATGGCAGGGTCGATGAGGTCTTCACGGTTGGTCGCGCCGATGACTATGACGTTGCGCAAACCCTCGACACCGTCGATCTCGGCGAGGAGCTGCGGCACGATCGTCGACTCCATGTCGCTGCTGATTCCGGAACCGCGGGTGCGGAACATCGAGTCCATCTCGTCGAAGAAGACGATGACCGGCCAGCCCTCCTCACTCTTCTCGCGTGCTCGCTGGAACACCAGGCGGATCTGCCGTTCGGTCTCGCCGACGTACTTGTTGAGGAGCTCCGGACCCTTGATGTTGATGAAGTAGCTGCGGCCCTTTTCGCCGCCTGTCTTGTCGGCGACCTTCTTGGCGAGCGAGTTGGCGACGGCCTTGGCGATGAGGGTCTTGCCGCATCCCGGAGGGCCGTACAACAGGATGCCTTTCGGCGCCGGCAGCTGATGCTCGGCGAACAGGTCGTGATAGAGGAAGGGCAGCTCGACCGCGTCGGCGATCTGCTCGATCTGGCTGTCGAGGCCACCGATGTCGGTGTAGGAGATGTCGGGCACCTCTTCCAGCAGCAGGTCCTCGACCTCGGGTCGCGGCAGCTTCTCGAGCAACATGTTGGTGCGCGGGTCGAGCCGCATGCTGTCGCCGCTACGGAGGTGCACACCGCGCAACGAGTCGGCCAGCTCGCAGACACGTTCCTCGTCGGCGCGGCCGACGATCAACGCGCGTACGCCATCGTCGAGGAGCTCCTTGATCGACACCACCTCACCCGTGACCTCGGGGTGTCGGGCCTGCACGACGTTGAAGCTCTCGTTGAGCACCACCTCGGACCCGCGGGGCAGCTGCTCGTGGTCGATGTCGGGGTGCAGGCCGACGCGCATCTTGCGGCCACTGGTGAGCACATCGACGGTGCCGTCGTCGTTCTTACCGACGATCACGCCGTACGCCGACGGTGGCTGCGTGAGCTTGTCGACCTCGTCGCGCAACGACGAGATGTGCTCGCGCGCCTCGCGCAGGGTGTAGCTCAACTTCTCGTTCTGCGAGACGGCCTGCGCCAGTTGCCCCTTGGTCTCCAACAGGCGCTCTTCGAGTGCTCGCTGACGCTTCGGCGCATCGGTGAGCCGGCGTCGCAGCTGATCGATCTCCTGCTCGAGCACCACCACCTGCGCCTGCAGCACCGCCTCGGTGGGGTCAGAATCCTCTGCCATGTTCGGAACCTACACGCACGCAGCGCCACTCGGCGCGCACTTACCGGTCGTCGGTCACAGGTAACCAGTGTTTGCACGAGGCCGACCTGTATGCTCTGCCAGGTCTGACCCTTCTAATGAGGAGACAATGAGTATGAAGGTCTGGATCGACCAGGATCTGTGCACCGGCGACGGGCTGTGCGAGGAGATCGCGCCCGACGTCTTCACCCTGCTCGACGACGGTCTGGCCTACGTGAAGGAAGGCGACAAGGTCTACGCCACTGCGAAGGGCAACGCGCAGGGGGCCGACGGGATGGCGGAGATCCCCGACGGCAAGCTTGACGACGTCATCGAGAGCGCCGAGGAGTGCCCCGGCGAG
>JBDTYA010000050.1:0-3136 GCA_040005915.1 Ilumatobacteraceae bacterium | reverse complement strand
TGGCGGGCGATGCACTCGTTCGACCAAGCCTGCGCCCGCGACCGGTACAGCTCGGTGGAGAACCAACTGCCGGCGTTCATGGCCGCAGCGCACCGCTGACCCGGCCCGTCGCTGCGCGAGCTGCTTCTACTCGGCCCGCTTGACCTCGTCCCACAGCGCGTCGAGCACCGCCAGGCCCGCCTCACCGAGGGCGATGCCGCGTTCGCTGGCAAGTCGCTCGACCTGCTCGAAGCGTCGGCGGAACTTGTGCGTCGCGACGCGCAGCGCGGCCTCCGGTTCGACATCGAGATGGCGCGCCACGTTCACGACGGCGAACAGCAGGTCGCCGAGTTCTTCGTCGATGTGTTGCAGGTCGCCGCCGGCCATCGCCTCGGTCAGCTCAGCGGTCTCCTCGGCGATCTTCGGCAGTGCTCCGCCGACATCGGGCCAGTCGAACCCGACCTTGGCCGCTTTGCGCTGTACGTGATAGGCGTAGCTCAGCGACGGCTGCGATGTCGCCACGCCCTCGAAGACGCTGGTGCGATTCTTCTCGGCGTGCTTGATGGCATCCCAGTTGGCAACGACGGTGTCCGCGTCGTCGGCGGTGACGGAACCGAACACGTGCGGATGGCGCCGGACGAGCTTGTCGTGGATCCCGTCGATGACGTCGACCATCGTGAACCGGCCCTCCTGCTCGGCGATCGTGGCGTGGAACTCGATCTGGTACAACAGGTCGCCCAACTCCTCGATCACCGCAGTATCGGTCGACGGCTCATCGGGGTCGAGCAGCTGCAGTGCATCGACGACCTCGTACGTCTCCTCGAGCAGGTACTTGATCAGCGACTGGTGCGTCTGTTCCTTGTCCCACGGGCACCGCTCGCGGAGTGTGCGCGTCAGCTTGTGGAACCGCACCGACGACTCGCCCACCGGCGTACCGAGATGGGGTATGTAGATGCACGTCAGGTGGTCGGCCTCGACGGTGCGGTCCATCTCGGCCCACGTCGTGTCGACGATCACCTCGTGCGCCGTGCCGAGCCGCTGGAGTATCACGACCGGCTCGTCGCCCGTGGCGCCCTCGACGGCCAGTTTGATGTCGCTGAGCACCCAGTTGGCGTGGGTGTGAGCGACGAACAATGGCCCGTTGTCACCTGCTGCCGCGGTGGCGAACTCGTGGCCGTCGATCAGCCGAACGCCCGCTTCGACGGGGTCGATGCCGAGACGGGCGAACGCGATGTCGAGGAACGACATCGCCGGAAGCACGGTGCACTGAACCCGGTCGTCGCTGCACAGGTGGCGGACGCTCCGCTCGAGTACCAAGGGCGAGCCGGGCACCGCGTACAGGATGTCGCCGAGCTCGGAGGCAGCGGTCACGAGCCGCTCGGCGATCTCTCCGTAGACATCGGCAAACGTGTCGGCAGCCTCGTAGATGTCGTCGAACGACGTTGCCTCGCCGATCAGCGACGCCGATGGGTGTCGGGTCGTGCGAATGAAACGGTGTTCGTGTGCGGCGATGGCATCGAGGGTTTGACGGGTGACGTATTCGGGGCCCGCAGGCCCCAGACCGACGATGGTGATGCGGCCGGCGATCGCTGGATTGCTCACGAGGTGAGCGTCACGACCGAGCCGCTGTCACGGTCCCACCTGCCGTAGCGCGGGTCGACGTAGATGTTGGCGCCGTCGACGATCGCGTCGAGCTGCTCCTGCGGGACGCTGGCACTGGCGATCAGCGCCTGCGACTCCGGTAGTAGATCGGCGAACGGGCGCAGCATCAGCACGGCCGAGAACGTGCCGAGGTCGGCAGCAACGGGCTGACCGACAGGCGTGTCCTTCAGCGCGGAGACGACCGGGGCGCTGATGCTCTGGCTGGCGAGACACTCCTTGCCGTTGGTGTCCTTGACGACACCGCCGGCGTCCTTGATGACGGTGTCGGTCGAGAACTGGTGGGCCGCATCGGAGAACGACGTGCCCGAGTTGATGGTTGCCAGCACGCTGTTGGCGTCGTCGATGGTGGCGACCGTGATGGCACCGAGGCACAGCAGCGGACTACCGCTCGCGCCGAGTTCGTACGTCGACCGCGCTTTGCTGCTGCCGAGGACCGCGATGGCCTGAACGAGGCGAGTGTCGAGCTCGGCCGGGGTTGTGATCGCCGCGGGCGCTGTACCGATCGACCCCTCGAGCACCGTGACGCGAATCCACTTGGTGAGGGCCCCGCGAATTGCATCCGCCGTGGCGGGCGAGTCGCCGGTGGCCGCGAGTTTTTCGGCAGCCTTCGCCGACAGGCTCGCATCGCCGACCTTCACGGCCGCGTCGTTGCGGTTGAACGTGGCGCACGACGACAGGGTGATCAATGCACATGCGGTGGCCAGCACGGCCGGGCGTCGTCGATTCACGGCACGACTCTAATAGTCACCGTCACAGGTTGCCCTGCTCCGCGACCCAGCCCTCGGCGGCCCAGTCGCCGAGATCCCCATCCTCGTCGTCATCGCCGATCCGCTCGACGGTTCGCTGCTCGTCGGGAAGCGGTGTCAGCACGTCGCGCACGTACGACGTGACGGCCTCGCCGAGACCGACATCGCCTCCTGCCGCCTCCGACATGAACCACAGGTGCTCGAGAATCTGGTGGTACAGCTCGGCCGGCTCGAGCTTTCCGACGAGGTCGGGTGGCACACCGTCGATGGTCGGCTCGAAGCGCTCGTCGAGCCATCGCGCTGCGGCCACGGTCTCGGGCACCTTGCGCAGCGTCTCGCGCTCGAGGAGGGCGCGGTACCCGCTGATGTCGTTCAGCAACCGTCGCGCCTGGTTCTCGCCCGTGGCCAGCCCGGTGAGCATCTTCAGTCGGTGGCCATGGAAGCCGTGTTCGACGACCCGCGGGATCAGCCGTAGCTTCGAGCCGTCGGACGTCGTGTACAGCTCCAGTTCGGCGGCGTCGAAGCCGAGATCGTGTAGTCGCTGCAGGCGATGATCGATCCGGAACGTCTCGTTGGCGTCGAACTCGTCGGTGCCGGTGAGCTCGGCCCACAGCCGTTCGTACGTGGTCTCGATCGCCAGAGCTGTCTCGATGGGATCGATGCCGTCGGCCAGGCGCCCGCCGGCCTGAAGATCCTCCAGGTCGCCGGCGACGTTCTCGATGGCGATCGTCAGGTCGTGACGGCGCTGA
>JBDTYA010000049.1:0-26679 GCA_040005915.1 Ilumatobacteraceae bacterium | reverse complement strand
CCGTTGCCGGGTTGTCCGAACCGGCGCACGCGGCCAGCACGATCGGTGCCGTCCAGGCGACCCCCGCCAGGAAGCGCCGTCGGCTGATCATCGATAGTTCCCGGTGTGGCCGAGGGAGTACCGGCCTGGTTGCGGGAACACGCACAGGCCGTGTGGCCCGCTGGGCACGGGGATCTTCGCCAGCAATGCCCCGCTGGTGGTGTCGAACACGTAGACCACCGAGTCGTACCGGCCGGACACCCACAGCTTGGTGCCGTCCGCCGACACGCCACCCATGTCGGGTGAACCCCCTCCGGGGATCGCCCACGTCGCCACGACGCTGTCGGTGCTGGGGTCGATCACCGAGATCGAGCCATCGCCTTCGCGCGACCTTCGGTGCTCGTCGTTCTTCAGCCTGCCGCGGTTGGTGACGTAGAGCAGCTTGCCGTCGCGGCTCGGGTAGATTCCGTGGGCCCCGACCCCGGTGGCGACGAACCCCGTGATCGCAGTGCCGTCCTGGTTCACGGTCCAGGTTCCGCCGGCCATCATGTCGGCGACGTAGAACTTCGAGCCGTCGGGGGCCAGACGCAGGTCCTGAGGCATCGCCCCGGCCGCCATGGTGATCGTGCTGTCGACCTGCCCCGTAGCCGTGTCGACCTTGAGCAGATCGCCGGAGAACTCGCACGTCGCCATGAAGAACGAACCGTCGGCAGACCAGTCGGCGTGGTTGACCCCCAGGCAGCCTTTGGTCTTCACCGATCGGATCAGCGTCCACGTCGCCGTGTCGTAGTAGTCGATGGCGTTGAGGCGCTCGGCCATCACGACGGCGGTCGTGCCGTCGGGGGTGAAGTAGAGGTTGTAGGGGGCGGCGACGTTGATCGGTTTGCCGGGCTTGCCGGTGAGAGGGTCGATCGGCACCAGCCGGTTCGAGTTGCTCGACGTCGCGTACAGCGTGCGCAGGTCCCACGACGGCACCACGTGCTGCGCCAGCCTGCCGACGGCGAAGTGGTCGATCACCTTCATCGTCGCCTGGTCGATGACTGTGACCGATCCGGCGTTGTTGCTCGGCACGTACACGTATTCTTTGGCGCCGAAGACTGCTGCGCTGAACTTGCCCACACCGGCATCGGCGTAGACGTTGACGAGCGTCGTGGTGGTCGTACTGTCGGTGGCCGGCGGTGCGCTGGTCGGTGTGACCGTGGCAACCGTCGGTGCGAGGGTCGACGCGGTGGGAGCTGTGGTGGACGGCCTGCTGGTCGCGGTGTCGGTGGTGGGCGCGCCGGTCGCTGCGGGCGGCCCGGTGTCAGCCGTCGACGCAGTGCCACCCGCGGTCTGTGCACTCGAGCAGGCGGCAAGGGCCACGAGCACGACGGCCGCCGAGGACGCTCGGAGAACGGGTACGAGGCGCGCGGCGATCATGGCAGTCCGGCACAGCATCGGCCACGACGGTACGTCGTGCGCGACGCATCCGCACCGCGGGCCGGAAATAGGATGGCCTCGTGATCTCTGCCCGACATCCTCGCGATGTGCGAACGCTGATGACGTACATCTTGGTCATCACGACGTCCGCAGCAGTGGTCGGGCCCCGCCAAGAGGTTGTCGCTGCTGCAGGGTCATACCACGCAGCGACGCCGCAGCGCTTGCTCGATACTCGGGTTGCGTTCGGCACATCGGGCACGGACAAGACCACGCCCGGCGTGCCGACCGCGGTACTGCTTCCCGCAGACGCCGCCGGTGCGGCGGCCGTCGCGCTCAACCTCACGGTCACGGAACCCGACTTCGACGGTTTCGCTACTGCGTATCCATGCGGGCAGAAGCCTCCCCTGGCGTCGAACGTGAACTTTCGGGCCCGAGAGACCGTTCCGAACTCTGTGATCACCAGGCCGGGCACCGGGGGACGCGTGTGCGTTGTGACCAGTGTTGCCGCGCATCTTGTCGTCGACATGCAGGGTTGGTTTCCGCCTGGTTCCTATGATCCGCTGCCGGCACCCCAGCGCGTCCTCGACTCGCGCACTGGAGCCGGGCGCAAGATCGAGGCCGGCGTCGAAACGATTCTCGTCGATGACCGCTCCGGCGGCGCTGTCGTGGCAAACGTGACGGTTGTCGAGCCCGATGGGCCCGGCTACCTCACCGTGTATCCGTGCGGCACCACACCCCCCATCACCTCGAACCTCAACTTCATTGCCGGCGATGTTGTCGCCAATCTCACGATCGCGCGAGCCGGTGCCGGTGGTGTCTGCGCCGTGGCCAGCGCACCAACGCACGTCGTCGTCGACCTGCAAGGGCGAATCCCGGCCGGCACCGGCTACACGGCAATATCCCCGGTGCGGATGACCGATACCCGCTCGCCGATCGGAGTGTCGATCGCAGATCGTTTGCCGCCGAGCCAGATCACGGAGCTCTCGTTCCCGGTGATGAGCGGTATCCCGGTGGTGGCCGACACGGCGGTGGTCAACGTGACTGCGACAGATTCGCTGCAGAGTGGCTATGTCACGGTGTACCCATGTGACGAGCCGCCACCGTTCGCGTCGAACCTCAACATCGCGCCTGGCCATACCCGGCCGAACCTGGTCATCACCCGGATGAGCGGAGGTGGGACCATCTGCGTCATCACCAGCGCGGCGATGCATGTCGTGGTCGACCTTCAAGGATGGTTTGCCGGCTCGACACAACCGCCCCCCGTCTCGGCTCCGGAGCGCCGGCACGTCGATCGCACGACCGGTCTCGTCATGGGCTACCTCGCCTATCTCCCTGCCGGCTATACGTCGAGCAGCGGCCGCACCTGGCCGACCATGGTGTTCTTGCACGGCTCGGGCCAGGCCGGTTCAGGGGTCGGGGCCTCTCTCGACAGCGTCGCGGTCAACGGGCTGCCTCTCCTGTACGAGAACGGCATCGAGCCGGCCGTCGCCGCCGGCTTCGTCGTCCTCGTACCGCAGAATCCCGACACGACCAATTCGCCACCTCGGCTGCGGCTGTGGTTGCAAGAGGTGCTGCCGCGCTACGCCGTCGATCGCGATCGCCTGTACCTCACTGGACTGTCGCAGGGCGGTTTCGGTGTGTTCGACTACCTCGGCGCCTACGGCGACACCAACGAGTTCGCGGCGATGGTCCCGATCGCCGGCGGGTACAACCAGTCGATCCGGTGCGCCGATTGGCAACACACAGCGCTGTGGGCCTTCCACGGAGAGGCCGATCCCCGGGTCAACGTCGCAGGCTCGATCAAGACTGTCGGATTCGTGAATGCCAACTGTGCTCCGAGCGAACCGCTGCGAGTCACCACGTATCCGGGCGTAGGTCACGACTCCTGGGATCTGACCTACACGCTGACCGGGATGGCGTCAGGTCTCACGAATCCGGCCCGCGATCCGTACGACGTCGACGTGTACACCTGGATGCTCGGCCATGTACGCAGCCGGACGAGGTGAGTCGGTTTACCTAGTTCTTACGGAACTCGAATCCGGGCCCTCGGGACGCATCACTACAGTCGCATCGCGGCCGTGCACAGCGGCGCAGAAGCCGTGCTCTCAGTCGGGACCCGAACCGGGTCTCAGGCGTGTCTCGCGTTTCGGAGGCGATGAATGTGGGCGCTTTGATCGACCCGTTGCTGACGCCACAACACCAGCGCAGAGACCGAACCGACAACCCGGCGTTCGATGAACGCGAGCCACGACCGGGATCCGGCTCCAGGTCGGATCGCTCCGCCCGGCGTCGGCGTCGACCAACCCGGTTGAGGATCGGACCGATGGCGGTCGGCGTTGCCGGGCTCTTTCTCGTGCCCCTCTACTCGTACACGAGTGCTCTCACAGGGCCGGGAAGCGACAGCCTGCAGGCCCGAACGGTCGAGTGGGCGCGCGACAACCACCTGGGGACAGCCGTCGACCGTTTGGAGAACTGGTACTACAGCAGGCACCAGGCCGCGGTGGGCGGCGTGCCGAGCGTGGCCGTACTGCCCACGGCACCTCCGGTCGGTGCTCCTGTTGTGCCGGGTCCGCCACCCTTGCAATCGCCGGCCGCCGACCCGATCCCAGGTGAGGGCAAATGGATCCCGCTGGGCCCGCTGGTCAACGGCAAGGCCGGCGCGTTCGTCACGTCGATCCGACCCGACAGCGTGCACACCTCTTCGATCGATGAGGTCGTCAACTTCGATGCGAAGTTCTTCAGCTTCCGCGCCTATCCCGGCACCAAGATCCCCCAGCCGTGGGATCGGCCCGATTACGTCGAGCCCAAACTGCAGCCATCTCTGATCGCGGCGTTCGCGGGAGGCTTCCGACTGCGCGATTCGGGGGGTGGGATGATTCTCGGTGGCGCAGTGGTCCAGCCGATGAAGAGCGGCATTGCGACCATGTCGATCGACAAGAACGGTGTGCCGAACATCGGCATCTGGGGTCGCGACATCGTCGCTTCTGCATCGCTCGATTCGGCGCGCCAGAACCTCGACCCCATCGTCGACAATGGGGTTGCAAACCCGGCTCTGCTCACGGACGCCAACAGGAAATGGGGCTTCACCGGCCCGAAGAACAAGACCGCTGTGTGGCGTTCGGGCGCCGGAATCACTGCCGACGGACACCTGATCTGGGTCGGCGGGCCAGGGTTGACAATCGAGGCGCTGGCTCAGACGCTCATCAGGGCCGGCGCGATTCGCGGTATGCAATTGGAGATCAACCAGGAGTGGGTGCAACTCAACACGTACTCCACCAACTCCTCCGGAAGCACGACCGGGAAGCGACTCATGCACGGCATGCAGCACAACGGCAACCGTTGGCTGACCGAGGACTCACGCGACTTCGTCGCCGCCTTCCGACGCGGCCGATGATGCGCCATCTGCGCCGTCGGGACGACGAAACATATCGACGGCGGCGAGCCGTGGTTGCAGCGGCGGTGCTGTCGTTCCTCGGAGTCGTTGCACTGGCGGTGCGCGAGGCCAATCCTCATCCCGGTCAGATCGCGACGCTGGGGCTGGTCGGGATCGGGATCGTCGTGTACGTCGCGCCGTTCGCGTTCAGCGTCGCCCGGGTCATGCGCCGCGAACGCACCAACATGACCGTCATCCTGTTCGTCGGCACCGCTGGCTTCATCTTCCTGGCGACTCGCCGCGTCGGAAGCTTCAGCCAAGTCTGGCCCGCCTTCACGTCGATCGTGAGCATCACGGTGCTGAAAGCGATCGAGTACGGCCGAACGTGGACATCAGAACCCATGGCTGCCCGCCGCTCGAGGTGACGAGACGCCCGGGCGGCCGGCACAATGCGATCCCACCCCAATCGAAGCACTCAACCTGCGATCGATATTGCCGATGAGTGCAAGGTGAAGGTGCTGGTACCGCAGCGAGAGCAGGGCGAGGTTCCTGCCGAGCAGAACGCCAGCAGTGGTGAACACCGGTGGGCTGAGCGGCCCGCGCTCGTCCGCGTGCTGAAGCTGCTCGTGATGCTCGGCCCGATCGTGGTGTCGGTGGCATTTGTCGCTGTTGCAAGCCGTGTCGTGCCGCGCCCTGCGGTGTGGTACGGCGTGGTGGGTTGGTGGATCGCACTGACGCTCGTCTCGACCGTGGTGCTCGCATTGACGGAACGGGTCATGCGCAAGTTCCTGCCGCTCGTTGCCCTGTTCAACCTGTCGTTGGTGTTCCCCGATCACTCTCCGTCTCGGTTCAAGATCGCGATGCGAACCAACACCCTTCGTCAGTTGCAGCGCACGCTCGAGCAGGGCGAACTCGTCGGCCAAGTCGACTTCCAAGAAGCGGCGGAGCGGCTCGTGGCGTTGGCGGGGGCCTTGAACTCGCACGACCGGATGACACGCGGGCATACCGAACGAGTTCGCGCCTACACGCTGATGATCGGTGAGGAGCTCCACCTTCCGAAGGCGGATCTGGACCGACTGCACTGGGCCGGACTGGTTCACGACATCGGCAAGCTCGAGGTACCGCCGTCGATCCTGAACAAGCCAGGTCGGCCCGACGAGGACGAGTGGGAGGTCCTCAAGCAACATCCGGCAGCCGGGGTACGGCTGGTCGAGCCGTTGCGACCCTGGTTGGGCGAGTGGGCCGACGCGACAAGTCAGCATCACGAACGCTGGGACGGCAAGGGATACCCGCTCGGGCTTGCTGGGGAACAGATCAGCCTGTCGGGCCGGATCGTTGCGGTGGCCGACGCGTTCGATGTCATGACGTCGGTGCGGTCGTACAAGAAGGCGATGACGCCAGATGTGGCCAGGGCGGAGCTCCTGCGCTGTGCCGGCACACAGTTCGATGCCAATGTGGTTCGCGCGTTCCTGAACATCTCGGTCGGCAAGCTCCGATTGGTCATGGGACCGCTCTCCTGGCTGGCGCAGGCTCCCGCACTGGGTAACGTCCCGATCGGCACGGCGGCGGTGACCGCGGCGTCGTCGCTCATCTCGGTGGCCGTCGCCGTTGCCGGTGGCCTGACCGGCGGATCGCCGACAACCATTCCAGCCGCTCCCGTGATCGCATCCGCACCTGTGCCGGTTGCGTCGACGATGGTCCTGACGGGGCTGGAAGACCAACGACTCGAACTCGATGTCTCCGCCTTCGCCGATGCGCCCCCGACGACGATGTCGATCACATCGGTACCTCCGCATCTCGCCGTCGATCCCACCTCGTCGAGGGCGTTGATCCCGGACCAGAATTGGTATGGGCACACGACGGGCGAGTACCGGGTCTGTTGGGACACCGACTGCTCCACGGCACGTCTCGACATCGATGTTCAACCGGTGAACGATGTCCCGATCGCGAACGCAGACGGGGCGACGACACCCCAAGGAACTGCCGTCACGATCGACGTGCTCGCCAACGACTCCGACGTCGAGGATGGCGCCCCCACGCTTGCGAGCGTGCGGCTCGACCCGACAACGATCGACGCAACCGCAACGATCGACTCGGACAAGACGGTCAGTTTCGAGCCCGGCCCCGGCTTCGTCGGCACCGCTCACCTGCAATACGAGATCGCCGACAGCGAGGGCGCGACTGCGATGGGCATGGTCACGATCGAGGTCACACCCGTCGACAGCCCACCCCGGGCGGCAGACGACAACGTGACCGTTCATGCTGGAGCCACCGAGGTGATCGACGTGCTCAGCAACGACACCGACTTCGATCACGATCCATTGACGATCGTCTCCGTCACACCACCACGCGTCGGTGAGGTGGTGCTCAGCGCCAACAACGTCACCTTCCACGCCCCGGCCGATGGAGGAGGGCAGACCACGTTCACCTACACCATCGAGGACAGCAGCGGCGGCCGCGGCCGGGCCACCGTCTACATCAGCATCCTCGATGACGCTCCGCCGCCTCCCACAACTGTGCTGCCGCTTCCTCCGACGCCGAACCCGCGACCGACCGCCAACGATGATCGGGCGAACCTCGCCGAGGACTCGCCCGCGATCGACATCGACCTGCTCTCCAACGACACCAGCGCAGACGGCGATTTCACCAATGACACGATCAGTCTCACCGATCCTCCGGGGCTCGGCACCGCGCAGGTCATCGGAAAACGGCTCAGGTACCAACCCGCCCCCGACGCAAACGGCGTCGACACCTTGACCTATCAGCTCTGCGAGCACACGAACGCGTGCGACACCGCCTCCGTCACCATCGTCATCGCGCCCATCAACGACCCGCCGCAGTTCGTCGACACCGGCGCGGTGAACCTCATCGAGGACCAGGGCGCGGCCTCGGTGGCCGGCTGGGCTCATGCGATCTCCGCCGGACCATTGAACGAAGGAGCGGAGAACGTCGGGTTCACCGTCGTGGTCGACCAGCCGGCCATGTTCGCCACACTTCCTTTCCTCGACTCGAACGGGACGCTGGGCTTCACTCCTGCAGCTGACGCGAACGGCGCAGCCCTGATCACTGTCACCGCCGTTGACGACGGCGGCACGAGTAGCGGCGGACGGAACACATCCTCCCCGCACACAGCGACGATCAACATCGCCGCGGTCAACGACGCTCCGCAGTTCACCGATTCCGGAAGTGTCACGGTTGTCGAGGATGCCGGACCGACGTCGATCAGTGGATGGGCCAGCTCGATCCGTCCCGGACCCGCGAACGAATCCGCGCAACAACTGACTTTCACGGTCCAGGTCGACCAGCCGACGATGTTCTCGAGCGTGCCCACGATCGACGCCGCCGGAACCCTGACGTTCACGCCGGCCCCCAATGCCAACGGCACGGCGACGATCGTCGCCACAGTGTCCGACAACGCAGGGACCGGCAATGGTGGAGTGGACACTTCCGTGTCGCACACGGCAACCATCACCATCACTGCGGTCAACGATCCAGTCGTCGCGACGGCCGACGCCGCGACCGTGAACGAGGACACCCCGGCGGGGGTCACCATCGTCGTGCTCGCCAATGACACCGACGCCGACGGCGACGCGCTCGTCGTCGCCGCCATCGACGCGAGCGCGATCAACGGTGGCACCGTCACCGACCTTGGCAGCGGATCGTTCAACTACACGCCCGCCGCGAACTTCAACGGCACTGAAACCTTCACCTACACAGTCACGGATGGCAACGGCAGCACGGCCGCCGCCACCGTCACCATCACCGTCGTCCCCGTCCCGGACGCGCCCGTGGCGACCGCCGACGCCTTCTCCACCGCAGAGGACACACCTCGGGTCGTCGCCGCGCCCGGCGTCATGGGCAACGACTACGACGAGGACGGCGACGCTCTGACCATCAGCGCGAGCCCGCTGACGGGACCGGCCAACGGCTCCGTCACGATCTCCGCCGACGGTGCGTTCACCTACAGTCCCACGACCGGGTTCGTCGGCACCGATTCGTTCACGTACCAACTCAACGATGGGACCGGGCTGACCTCGACCGGCACGGTGACGATCACCGTCGACTCCGGCCTCACCACCGGCGGGCTCTACCTCGGCACCACTCAATCGTTCGGCACTTGGAACATGACCATCGGGGCCCCCGCGAACGCCACACCCGAGCCCGATTACGACCTCGACGGACACCCTGGCATCACGGTGGCCAAGGATGGAGCGCTCGGCACAAGGACCTGGGTTCGGGGCATCGCCGGCAGCCCGCTCGCGCTCAACGGGCCGGCCACGCTCGAACTGTGGAGCACGATCGAGAACTTCCGGCTCAACAAGGATGGCCATCCCGACATCACTCTCTACGACTGCAACAGTCTCGGATTCGGTTGCATCACCGTCGGCCACACGGCGATCCACATGAATGACTACAACGGCGCTACAGCCAACTGGGTCAAGATCGACCTTTCACTGGGCAACGTGACCCACACCTTCGCCATTGGCCGACAGCTTCGCCTCCAGATCAAGGAAGGTCACAACGACCTGTGGATCGCGGCATCGGGCACCCGCCCAAGCCGGCTCACGTACACCGTCGCCAACGCTGCACCTGTCGCCAACAACGACACCGCGCCCGCGATCCTCGAGGATCCAGCCGGTCCGACCAACATCGACGTGCTGGCCAATGACACCGACAACAACCTCGATGCCACCACCGTCTCGATCGTGTCGGCACCGACCAAGGGAATCGCAAACCCGCAGCCCGACGGCAGCATCAACTACCAGCCCAACCCGAACGCCAACGGCGCAGACAGCTTCACCTACAGAGTGTGCGACACGGGCGGGTTCTGCAGCACCGCCACGGTCTCGATCACCATCAACCCTGTCAATGATCGACCGACCTTCACCGCCGGACCCGACGTCACCGTGACGTCCACCGATCCCGCGTACACCCAGGCCGGGTGGGCGACCGGCATCACGGCCGGGCCGGCCAACGAATCCGCCCAAAGCCTCACCTTCACCGTGACCGCCGCCGACCCCAGTCTGTTCACCGTCCAACCGTCCCTCAGCGCATCGGGCACCCTCACCTTCACGCTCTCGGGAAGCCCCGGCACCACGAGCATCACCGTCCACCTCGCCGACAACGGGGGTACGGCCAACGGTGGCAACAACGCCGCCATCGATCAGACCGCGACGATCACCATCATCTGATCGGTCACAGGTTGTCGGCGCGACAGTCCCTGCGACGTTCCTGAAGGTGACCGTCGCCGCGTGACCCCGTCCGACGGTACGCGGCGTCCCGTGCGAGCCCGGAAAGGTTGCGGTTCGCGGGTACGTTGGGCGTATGGAGCGATCAGTGACAACGTGAGCCGGCCATGAGCGGGTCCCGCACCGATCGAGTCGTGATCATCGGTGGCGCGATCGTCGGTAGTTTCTGTGCGTGGGAGCTTCGGCGGGCGGGTCACACGGGTCCGATCACCGTGATCGACAAGGACATGTCGTACCAGCGGTCTTCCACGGCACTGTCCGCGGCATCGATCCGCACCCAGTTCGGCACGCCGACGTGCATCGCAATGAGCCTGTACGCAATCGACCTGTTCAGAGATCTCGGGAGGCAATTCGGCGAGGAGGACGTACACATCGACTACGTGGAGGCCGGGTACCTCATCCTCGGGAGTCCCGAGCAGTTCGACGAACGGGTTGCAGCAGCGGAGATGCAGCGGACGCACGGCGCCGATGTCGCAGTCTTCACGCCGGACGAGCTTCCCTCTCGCTTCCCGCAGTTCGATTTCGCCGGCGTGGGGATCGGGACGTTCGGTCTGTCCGGGGAAGGATGGTTCGACGCCTGGAGCCTGTTGTCGCTCGTCAAACGTGGTGCCCGACGCCTCGGTGTGGAGTACGTCGAGGCCACCGTGACCGGGTTCGAGATCGATGGCGATTCGGTGGCAGGGATTCGGGTGGATTCGGGCAACACCCTCGCCTGCGACACGTGCGTCCTTGCGGCAGGCGCGTTGTCAGGTCGACTCGCGGCGTTCGCCGGAATCGACCTTCCGGTCGTGCCGAGGAAGCGATCGGTGTTCAACTTTCAGGCGCCGGTGCCGCGTGCCGGCTTCCCCATGCTGTTCGATTCGTCGGGCATCTGGGTGCGACCGGAGGGCGATGGGTTCATCGGCGGGATCCAGCCCGCCGCTGTCGATGACCACGATGCCGATGACGATTTCGAGCCGCACCGAGATCTGTTCGAGGATGTCTACTGGCCGTTGCTCGTCGAGCGAATCCCGGCCATGGATCAACTCCGCCTTCGCCGATCGTGGGCCGGGCACTACGAGGTGAACCTGCTCGACCACAACGCCGTGATCGGGCCGCACGATGTTTACGGCAACATGATGTTCGCGACCGGGTTCTCCGGGCACGGTGTGATGCATGCTCCGGCGGCCGGCCGAGGCATCGCCGAGTTGATCACCTACGGCGAATACGACACGATCGACCTGACGCCCCTCGGATGGGCCCGAGTCGTTGAGAGACGTCCGATGGTCGAGACCATCGTCTATTGAAGTCGACAACCCGAAAGGCATCCACTGTGCGAACGATCGATTTGAACTCAGACCTCGGCGAAGGTTTCGGCCCATGGGTGATGGGGGACGACGCAGCGATGCTGTCAGTCGTCAGCAGTGCCAACATCGCCTGTGGCGGTCACGCCGGTGACCCAGAGACCATGTTCGCCACCTGCCGCACCGCAGCCGAACACGGTGTGGTGATCGGGGCCCACCCGAGTTACGCGGACCGTGAAGGGTTCGGTCGGCGGATCATACCGATGGGCTGCGACGAGATCGGCCGGATGGTGGTCGCCCAGATCGGCGCCCTGGTCGCAGTCGCTCGGATGGCCGGCACCGAGGTGCGCTACGTCAAACCGCACGGTGCACTGGGCAACCTCGCTGCGGCCGATGCCGAGGTCGCCGCGAGCATCGTCGGCGCCATCGCGGCCGGGTTCCCGGAGATGGCGATCCTCGCCATCTCCGGCACCCAACTCGAACTGGTCGCCCGCTCTGCCGGAGTGGAGGTGTACTCCGAGATCTTCGCCGACCGCGCGTACCAGGCAAATGGCCTGCTCGTACCTCGTGGTCAGCCGGGCGCAGTGATCCACGACGCAGAACAGGCGGCGCAGCGGCTGATTGCATTTGTAGAACAAGGACGAATGGCAGTCGTCGGAGGCGAGCCGATCCCGCTCGCCGCGGACTCGATATGCGTGCACGGCGACACCCCCGGAGCTGTGGAGATGGCCCGCTACATCCGATCGGAACTCAGTGGCGCCGGGCTCGCCCCGCGCCCGTTCCTGTCCGCCTGAACCCAACGCCGGTTTGCTGCGATCGGCGGTAGGGAGCCCCTCGTCGATGAGGACGTTGCACTTCGGCTTGCGCGCACGCGGTATTCAGGCGGAGGTGCCCACATCACCAGACGCTCGACCGACTTCTTGACGACATGGATCGTCGATCCCGACGGGATGACCTGGGCCGACCTGCACGCTGCCGAGCCGTCCTGATCAGGACTCCTCGTCGACTACACCGACTCGTGTTCGAAGGACACCCGGTTCGCGATGTCGGGCGCCTGGCCGAATCCGGCGGGGGCCGCCAGGGGGCGACCAACGGCGACCGCCGTGCCACGCCGGGGCGGCGCGAATCCGGTGCTGGGCATGGCGTACCACTGCTCGAGATCGCTGATCACGCGATGGTGCGGCTTGGCGTGCATCCATCCGGCTGCCCACGTCGTCCACAGACGGCGGGTATAGGTGATGTGATCGGGGCGATGTGCAGCCCGACGAGCGAGCATGGTGATGGCGACGACGGAACCCAGGAACACGAGCATCATCGCCGGGTCCTCGATGACCTTGGCCGGTTCGATCGTGCGGACGTACGGCGTCATGGCGATTGCCCCGGCCGTGGAGGTCGCCGCCAAGGCGACGGTACGCCACGACGGTGAAGTGGGTCGAACACCCATCGTGCCGTCAGCGATGGCGAAGAGTAGGACGATCTCCATGATGAGGTAGAACGCGGAAGGATTGACCTTGCCGGCCATGATGAACACGACGTTCAGGAGCACCGCCCATCGCAAGGCCAGCCGCAACGGCTTCCCGATTGCGATGGCGATTCCGCACGCCAGTTGGGTCAGCACGACGATGATGGCAACGGTCTGCGCCCCCGGGGCGATGACGTGATCCATCACGGGCCGGAAGAACGGCAGGGCCTCGTCATGTTGTTTGGTCAGAAAGGTGCTGAGTTTGTTGCCGGTCCACCATTGCCTGTCGATCAGCTTTTCGGCAGCGGCCCTCAACCAGCCGGCGGCGAGGAACAGCCGCAGGGGGAGTAGGACCACGACGGCCCGATGGTCGGCTGGTCGACCGGATGGGTGGCGATCGCGGTGTTGCCACCGGGCGGAACTGACTTTCTCGTGTACGTCGATCATGAGTGGTGCTTCTCCTTGTGTTGGATGCCGAATGCGTTTGGCACGCATCAACGGGTCCTATTGGGTCATCTACGTGGTGTTTCATTACGGATACATGACGAATGTTACGGATGCATTACGAACTGACACGTCGCGGTTCTCCGGAAGGTTGCGATCCAGAGCATGACAACCGCCACATGATGTGTGGCTTTCGTCTTTCGATCGCCGCGGGTACGAGGCCGACGCCCACGGGCCGTCGCTCAGGCGCGTACCGTGTGCTCATGCCCCACGAAGTGGATTTCGAGACGGTGTCGACGGTTGGACTGGAGTCGTCGCCGGTGGTCGACGCGCTCGCCGGGCTGCGGGCGAACGAGGCACGATATTTCAAGAACAAGTACGACCACGTCTTCACCGTCGAACCGGCGAGCAGGGCGAAGCAGACCGTCGATTGGGTCCATCGAATCCTCGAGGAGGAGCGCGACCTCGTTATCTCGTCCCGACCGCTCGAAGCGACGAGCTTTCAGGTCGAAGACATCAGGATGGCATACGTGTTCTACGAGTCCGGTCTGTCGATCAACGTCATGTACCAGATCGGGGAGCCCAAGAAGCGGGCGGTCGGCTTCAAGCTCTCCGAAGGAATGGACGTCCCCGCAGAGCTGGATACTCGGTTCAAGTTCGCCAGGCAGAAGTCGAAGCTGGCCGGGACGATTCGCGGTTCGTACTTCGTGATCAAGGGCGAGTACTGAACCAAGTTCTACGAGGAAAATCTCGCAGCTCCTGCCGATCTGACGTGTGAGCCACCTGTGAGCTGGACGTTCGTGCATCGGGTGTCGTTCGGATGGGCTTGACTGGTGTGGTGCACGTGCTGGTTGTCGATGACGAACCCTCGATAGTGGACGCAGTCGCTACCGCGCTGCGCTACGAGGGCTACGAGGTGGCCGAGGCGCGCACCGGCCGCGCCGGATTGTCGGCGGCACAGTCGGGCAACGTCGATCTCATCGTGCTCGACGTGATGCTGCCCGACATCGATGGATTCGAGGTCGCCCGCCGATTGCGGGAAGACGGCCTGGCGACGCCCATCCTGTTCCTCACTGCGAAGGATGCTCTCGACGACAAGGTGCAGGGCTTCAACGTCGGCGCCGACGACTACGTCACCAAGCCGTTCTCGCTGGCCGAGATCGTGCTGCGCGTCAAGGCGATCCTGCAACGCACTCAGGGCCATGTCTCAGCGCCCGATTCGCGTTTGGATTTCGCGGACGTGATTCTCGACCAGCAGACACACGAGGTGTGGAGAGCGGGGTCACCGATCGAACTGACTGCGACCGAGTTCAACCTTCTCCGCTTCTTCCTGCTCAACCCGCGACGAGTGCTGTCGAAACCGCAGATCCTCGACCACGTGTGGCACTACGACTTCGACGGAGACTCCAACGTCCTCGAGACATATGTCAGCTACCTACGCAGGAAGCTGAACCAGTACGGCCCACCGCTGATCCACACGGTGCGCCTTGTCGGGTACGTGTTGCGTGACACCGGGGGCGACGAGTGAGCACGGGAGGGCGTTGATGTCGCTCCGGGCCCGTCTCGTCGCGGCCGTCTGCACGGTGTCGTTGGTCGCGCTCGGGTCGGCCGGGGTCGCGACGTACACCCTGTTCTCGAAATCGCAACTGCGTCAGGTCGACGACGCGTTGCAGCGTACGCACGAGCCTCTCGAGGAACTGGTTGCATCTGAGGGCGGTAGTGGGGTCGCCCCGGTGGCGGTGGACGCCGACGGCGGGACCAACGATGGCGGGGCCAGCCCTGGTGTGGTCAGTGTGGCCGACGCGGATCACGATCTGGAGGTGTCGATCGCGCAGATCGCGCCGGGACTGTTGGTGACCGTCATAGACGCGAGCGGTGGTCTCGAGGTGTCGCTGCCGGCGCGCGAACCCGGGCACACTCCTGTATCGATCGACATCAACAGTCTGACCTTGCCACCGGTCACAACAGGTAGCTTCCGCGATCAACCGCTCTATTCGACCGCCTCATCAGACGATGATTCGGTCGACATGCGTCTGCGAACGTCGCGCCTGTCCGACGGCAGTGTGCTCGTCTTGGGGTTGTCGCTGCGGGACGCGGCAGAGTCGGAGCGCCGGCTCGTGACGATCGAGTTCATCGTCGCCAGCATCTCGCTGATAGCAGCGGCGGTGCTCGGTTGGTTGCTGGTGCGTGTCGGGCTGCGACCGCTCCGCGAAGTCGAGCGCACCGCGCTCGCGATCGCATCCGGTGGTGACCTCGACCACGAGGTGCCCGGCAGCGACCGTTCCACCGAGATCGGTCGGGTTGCAGCGGCGTTGAACACGATGTTGGGCCGCATCCGCATCGCCTTCACCGAGCGGGATGCGAAGGAACGCGCGCTGGAGGAGTCGGAGGCGAAGATGCGCCGTTTCGTGGCCGATGTCTCACACGAGTTGAGAACACCGCTGGCCGCCGTGGTCGCGTACGCCGAACTGTTCGAGCGCGGTGCCCGCGATCGACCCGCCGACCTCGAGCGAGCGCTGCGCGGCATCAGCCTGGAATCCGGTCGGATGGGCGAGCTCGTCGAGGAACTGCTGCTCCTTGCACATCTCGACGAGGGCCGACCGTTGGAGGTGAAGCGGGTCGACCTCGTTGAAGTGGTGGTCGATGCGATCGCCGCCGCCCGCGCCGTTTCCTCGGATTGGCCGATCTCTCTCCACGTCGACGACGTCGTCGTCATCGACGGCGACGCCGGCCGGCTGCGGCAGGTGGTCGACAACCTGCTCGCCAACGTCCGCACCCACACGCCCCCCGGTACGGCGACCTCCGTGCACGTCGGTGTACAGGACGGGCAGGCGGCGATCGTGGTCGCCGACAACGGGCCGGGAATGACGGCCGACCAGTCAGCGCGCGTGTTCGAGCGGTTCTTTCGTGCCGACCCGTCGCGATCCAGGGAGTCGGGCGGCGCCGGGCTCGGCATGGCGATCGTGCACGCGATCGTCACCGCCCACCGCGGTCACATCTCGCTTGACACCACCCCACAGCGCGGCGTGCGAATCACGGTTCTCTTGCCGTTTCACTACGATCGGGAGGTCGACTGATGGACCAGTGGTGGTGGTACCTGACACGAGCGAGCGGCATCGTGGCGACGGTCCTCGCCGTGGGATCGCTGGTGTTCGGGGCGTTCTTCTCGGCGCGCAACACGGGCAACCGCAAGACGCCGGCTTGGTGGCTGGATCTGCACAACTACCTCGGCGGGCTCGCCTTGGTCTTCACCGGCGTGCACCTGCTGGCGTCCGCATTGGACCCGAACTCGGGCATCGGGATCGTGCAGGTGCTGATCCCCGGCACCGCCGCCTCCGCGACGTGGGCCGTCACGTGGGGGGTGCTCGCCACCTACACCTTCGTGATCGCCGTGTTCACCTCGTGGCCACGTCGGCGGTTCTCCCGCAAGGTCTGGCGGTGGCTGCATCTCACCTCCGTGGCGGGCGTGGCGCTTGCCGGCCTCCACGGTTTCCAGCTCGGATCCGACGCGACGAAGCTGTTGTTCGAGGTCGGACTGGGCGCGGCCGCAGCCCTGACGGTCTACGCGATCGTGTTGCGCGCAATCGGCGCCGTCTCCCGGTCGATGTCGTCCTGACGGGTGCGTTTCACAGCTGACTCCTAGGTGGGTCTCAGGCATTGCTTACGGTGGGTCGGTTCGATGGGCGCATGCCAGGAGCACACGCATCACCGACCGGCGATCCGCTGCTCGACCGACTCGAGCGGCTGTCGGCCCGACAGGGACGAGCACCAGCGACCGCAGCGCCGCCATCGGCGCGTACCCGTCGCCGCCACCCGGCCCGGAGTGCACGCGTCGCTGCCCTGGTTGCGAGCTGCGCAACCACGGGTGGACTGGCCTACTTCTTCGCCGGCGCCGAGCCTTCGCAGGCGAGCTCATCGATCCCCGTACTGGTCTCGCCGGTCACCAACGTCGCTGCGCCGACGACGGTCGCGACGGCAACGAACCCGGCCGTACCATCGACAGTGGCGGCTCCGGCGATTGCGCCGAGCACGACTGCGAGTCCGCCCCCGGCGGCGTCGAGCGCCGTGGCTGCCTACGACGGCGCCACGATCGACACCAAATACGGGCCGGTGCAGGTTCAGGCACAGGTGCAGAACGGGAGCCTCGTCGCGGTGGCCGTCATGCAATATCCCAACGGCGACGGCAAGAGCGTGCGCATCAACCAGCGTGCGCTACCGGAACTGCAGAGCGAGGCACTGACGGCGCAGAGCGCAACCGTTCACACGGTCTCCGGCGCGACGTACACGAGCAACGCGTACGTGAAGTCGCTGCAGTCCGCGATCGACAAGGCCCTGGCCGCTGGTGCGGTGGTGGCATGACGCCCCATCGGGCCGACGTCTGCCTGCACCACGTCGAGCATGTGATGGGCATGGCGGTGTCGTTCGACATTCGCCAGCCCGCACCGATTTCCGGCACCCTCACGGAGGTGCTGCGCTGGTTGCACCACGTCGACGCAACCTTCAGCACCTACCTCGACGACAGCGAGATCACTCGCTTCGGCCGCGGAGAGATCGCCATCGACGACCTCACCGCGGAGGTCCAGGACGTCCTGTTGCAATGCATCGAGTTGACCGACCTCACAGGTGGCGCGTTCGACGTGTTTGCGGTCCCGGCTCCGAACGGCACCCAGCTGGATCCCTCGGGCTTCGTCAAGGGCTGGTCAATCGAACGCGCTGCGGCGATGCTCGAAGACGGTGGTGCGATCAACTTCTGCATCAACGCCGGCGGCGACATCGCAGTTCGTGGTGAGCCCGCTCCCGGTGACGCATGGCAGATCGGAATTCGCCATCCGGACCACGTCGACCAGCTCGCGCTCGTACTCGAGGTGCGCGGCACGATGGCGATCGCGACATCGGCGACGTACGAGCGCGGCGCACACATCATGGATCCTCGCGTCGGGTCGCCGACGACCGAACTGGCGAGCGCAACGGTCGTCGGTCGCGATCTCGGCATCGCCGATGCCTATGCCACGGCCGCCTTCGTTCTCGGTCTCGACGCGATCGAGTGGATCGACCCCCAACCGGGATACGACGCCTACCTCATCACCCACGACGGCGAAACCTGCTGGAGCACCGACTTCCCGCACCCATCACAGCGCGTCGCCGCGGCCGCATCCGCTCGTCGATGATGACGGGTGACGTGTGCGCCGCACCGTCACCGGTCTCCGCCGCCGGAAGGTCCCTTCTGGCGGGTGAGGCTACGAGAGGATCTCGACGTACCCCTCGGTCCCGTTCACGCGGATCCTTTGCCCATCCTGGATCACCCCAGTGGCATGTTCCACACCGACGACGGCCGGCAGGCCGTACTCCCTGGCGATGACCGCGCCGTGGGTCATGAGGCCACCGACCTCTGTCACGAGGCCGGTGATCGTGACGAACAGGGGTGTCCAACTGGGGTCGGTGTAGGCGGTGACCAGGATGTCGCCCGCATCGAGATCCGCATCTGCGATGTCCATCACAACGCGGGCCCGCCCCTCCACGGTCCCGGTGGAAACCGGCAACCCGACCAGCGCGCCGGGCGGCAAGTCGTCGCGCCGGTACGCCCCGGCGACGACCTCGCCGTCCGACGTCAGCACGCGGGGTGGCGTGAGTGCCCGATACGAATGGAACGCGTTTTTGCGCTTAACGATGAGCTCGTCATCCGCGTGCTTCGTGCGTACGACCTCGGCGAGCTCCTGAAGTGTGAGGAAGTAGATGTCGTCGTTCGCTCGAAGCACGCCGGCATGCACGAGGCGCGCTGCTTCTTTCGATAGGGCTTGCTTGTAGACGAAGTAGCGGCTGACAAAGCCGTACTTCGGATACTCCCGGTACCCGGCGAAGGTGCGGACCCGGTCGATCCTCCGCTCGACCGCGTCGGCCTTCTGCTCGCCGTCCGGCAGGGCCCGCAGGCGCCTCGCCACGTCCTGTCGCTTCCTCCAGGCCGCCTGTCGCCCTCGTTCGAAACGTCGTTCGGCCTCGCCCGGGCCGAAGTTCTTGATGTTGCCGAGGATGATCGGCACAAGCGTGGTGGGGCGTTCCGCCCAACGCGGTCTCGTGATGTCGATCTCACCGACGCACCGCATGCCGAATCTTTCGAGGTACGCACGGATGGCGTCCCGAGCTTCGCGCCCGCCCTCGAACGCAGCCACTCGTTCGAGGAAGTCCTCGTCCTCTACGTGCTGGAGATAGGCCACGACGTCAGGATGCGGGCGGATGACGTCCGCCACGTCGAGGAGCGCCAGCCCCATCTCCGACGTGATGTTGCCGGGGACGGATTGGGTCAGCGCGTCGGCCGCGTTCTTGTCACCCAGCCACGCCTCCAGCTGATCATTGAGCCACGAGCTGGCCTCCATTCCCGCCATGATCACCCGCATGCTCTGCGGGTCGAACAGGATCCGCTTCAGCTCCTGGATGTCGTCGAGGATGAAGTCGAGCAGTGCCGAACCCGACTTCGTCGCGATGTCGCGTTGCGACGTGGCGACCGAGGCCTGGTTGCGCTCGATCAGCTCGGCGACGATGCCGGGATCGGTCTCGAGCGGAGCAGGCGGCTCGGTGGCGGCCGAGGGGCCGCTGCGATCGTCGTGCGGTAGCTCGTGGATGAAGTCGCCGCGTTGGATGATGTTCTTCAGCGCGTCTCCGATCAGCGGCTCGGACTTCCCAAGGGTCTCGACGAGACCTGCGCGACTCGGCTGCGAAGCGAGCCGCGCGGTGACGTCGACGAACAACCTCCCGCCGGCCTCGTACATGCGAGGTAGGGCCGTCAGCTGGAACAGCGACAGCCCCAATGGCTTCATCGGGTCGGTCATCATCTGCTGATGGCCGACGGAAACGTAGACGTGGTTCTCGTGATCGTCGGCCTCGGGGATGGGGAACAGTGTGGTGATCGGACGGCTCTGGATGATGTGGAAGTCGTCGTCGACCAGGCACCATTCGATGTCCTCAGGACTGCCGAAGTGGCTTTCGATCTTCCGGCCCAGCCGGGCGAGCCGCAAGACCTGCGCGTCGGTCAGAGCCGACAGTTCGGAGGCGGTCACCTTGCCGACGATCTCGCCGTCGCGCACCTTGTACGCGTCGGCGCTCACCAGACCCGCGACCAGCGCCTCGCCGAGGCCGAAGCAGGCCTCAAGGGCCGAGACCGTCCGGTTGCCGGAGACAGGATCCGCCGTGAACAGGATGCCGGAGGCCTGCGGGACGAGCATCAGCTGCACGACCACCGCCATATGGGCCTTTCGTTGGTCGAAGCCGTTCCGCAGGCGGTAGGTCACGGCCCGATCGGTGAAGAGCGATGCCCAGCAGCGGCTGACGTGTTGGAGGATCGATGCCGTCCCGACGACGTTCAGGTAGGTGTCCTGCTGGCCGGCGGACGAGGCGGTCGGCAAGTCCTCCGCCGTCGCGCTGGATCGGACGGCGTACGCAGCCGACGCACCGAGACCGTCCACCGCGAGGGTGATCGCTGCGGCCAGATCGTCAGGGATGGCGATTCCCTCGAGCGTCGCGCGGATCGCCGCGCTGATCGCGCTGATGGCCTCGCGGTCGTCCGGCTCGAGGAGCGACAGCTGATCGAGTCGATCGTCGATCCGCGCCTCGGACGCGATCCGCTCAAAGGCCCCGGTCGTCACACAGAAGCCGGCGGGCACGTTGATCCCGTCGATCCGTGAGAGCTCTCCCAGGCGCGCGCCCTTGCCCCCGACGCCGGCGATCGACGTCCGATCGATCTCCTCGAGACTCAACACCCAGCGATCCATGCCGGTCATTGTCGGCACGTCGGGGGTCCTTGCGGCAAGCCCCCCTGCTTGCAATACTCTGGGGGCGGCGGTGTGTGAGTGGCATCCGGCGCTCACACTCGCTCGCGAACTGATCGAGTTTCGTCAGTCGCAGGTCAACCGCTGGACGCCGCAACATCGGCGACCTGCACCCACTGCTGCTCGTCGGCGGAACGCTCCGTTGCTTCGCAGATGGCCTGCACCCGCAGGCCGTGACCGAAGTCGGGTGACCACGGACCATCCGGCCACGTGCTCAGGAGTTCGGCCACCTGGTTGACGAAGCTGGCGCCGTATCCCACTCCCTGCCCGATAGGCCACCAATGCGCGGCGTAGGGATGGCTGGTGTGCTCGGCACGGATGGTTCGCATACCGTAGAGCTGCGGGTCGTCTCCATCGGTGCCGTAGGTCAACTCGTTGAGCCGGGCATAGTCGAAGGCCAGCGTGCCGTGAGTGCCGTTGACCTCGACGGTCATGTCGCATGGTCGGCGAACCGCTGTCCGGCCGACTTCCAGGGTGCCGGCGGCGCCGGAGCCGAAACGCAGGAGTGCAGAGGATGCCTCGTCGACGGTGACCTCGCGCATGCCGTCGGGCGTGGAACGCTGCCGGGTGAACGTGCTCGATTGTGCACTCACACGGTCGACATCACCGACCATCCACAACGCCATGTCGAACAGGTGGCAGCCGAGATCGGCGATCGATGTTCCACCCATCGAACGATCGAAGCGCCAGTCGAAGGGGATGGTCGGATCGGCGAACTCGTCCGACATCCAATTGGCCCGCCACAGGAGGACGTCGCCGACCATCCCCTCGCTGATCATCCGCTGCATCAGCGCCAGTGCGGGTAGGCGACGGTAGTTGAAGCCGACAGCGTTGAGGACGCCGGCTGCAGTCACGGCGTGTGTTGCCGATGCGGCCTCGGCATACGACGCGGCGAGGGGCTTCTCGCAGATGATCGCCTTGCCGGCAGCGGCAGCGGCGATCGCGATCTCGGCGTGAGTCCCCGGCGGTGTGCAGATGTCGATGATGTCGATGGATGGGTCGTCGAGAAGTGCCCGCCAGTCGGTCGTCCACGTCGGGATCTCGTAGGCGCGCGCCGCTCTCTCGACCGCTGCGCCGTTCCTGCCGGAGATCGCAACCACGACCGGTCGCACCGGCAGGTCGTAGAGCAGTGGCGCGACCCGGTATCCGTAACTGTGCGCCTTGCCCATGATCCCGTAGCCGGCGATGCCGACCCGAACCTCGTTCATGATGGTCCCCTCATGAGATCCGGCTCGGTTGATCGATCGGTGCGCCTGTCTGGAAGCAACGAATGATGGACTGGCACAGGGCGATGTCGTGCAGGGCGTCGTCGGCATCCGTCAGCGGTGCGCGCCCGGTGACGACACAGTCGTGGAACGCGACGATCTCCGCCTTGAATGCGCTGTCGTACGACGTGATCTCCTCGGTGCGCCACGACCGCGCCGAGCCGTTGTCACCACCTTCGATCTCGAGGGTGGTGGGTGCGCTACGCAGGAAAGGCGACGGGAAGTTGAGCGACACCCGCTTGTCGGGGCCGTAGCAGGCGAACTCCATCTTGTAGTTGGTGAAGCCTGGGAGATCGAGCCACTGGATGGAAACGGGCAGGTCGCCGAAGCGGAGCATCGCGGTAAGGCTCGCTGGTCGGATGTCGACGTAGTCGAGACGATCGGGCTCGCCCAACACTGCCCGCACGGTGTTGAGCTCGTGGACGAGGCTGTCGACCAGCACGAAGTGGTACGTCTTGCGCAGGAACTCGTCGGCTTCGCCGATCGCCGCGGTGATGCTCGCCGCAGTCTCCGCCTTCCACCGTTCGATTGCGTCGGCGGGTACCGGCGCCACGGGCGCGAGCGGGTAGTGACGCACGTAGGGCAGGAACGGCGCTTCGAAGGTGGTGACGCGCAGCAGCCGTGGATCGGTGATCCCGGCAACCTCCTCGCGGAAGCGATCGAATGCTGCGTCGTACCGCTTCGGATACGCCACCATCAGAACGACACCGGCCTGCGCAGCCGCGTCGCGCATCTCGATGCCCTCGGCGACCGAGAAGCACATCGGCTTCTCGACCAGCACGTGCTTGCCGGCCCGGGCCGCTGCAATCGCGATCGGCGCGTGGCTGCCCGACGTGAGGATCAACACGGCGTCGATGGGTTCGTGCACCATCTCGCGCCAGTCCGTGAAGACCTGCGGGATCGAGTATGCCGCCGCGTTGGCCTGGGCGTTCTCAGGAGCGATGTCGCACAGTGCGACCACATCGAAGTGATCGGCCAGCTCGCGCATGTAGTGGAGGTGCATCACCTGGGCGATGATCCCCGCCCCGACGACGCCGACCTTCAATCGCTGCGTCATGACTGCACGCTCGTGAGGGGGAGCCGCGGATCGACGGCGACCTGCATCGCCTCGCCGGACTGGGCGAGCATGACGGCCTCATGAGCTCGGTCCATCGGCAGGATGTGGGTGGTGATGCTGGTCAGCGGGTAGCGGTCGAGGTTTGCAGCCATCAGCCGCATGGACGGCTCGTACTCGGTTGCCAGCTCACCGCCGATCCCGAGCACTGCGACATTGCGAGTACAGATGTCGGAGTTGGGGTTGATCTGCACGGGCCCCATGTCGACGAACGCACCGGCCTCGACGATGACACCGCCCGTGCGGACGGCGCGCAGCGCCTCGTTGAACGTCGAGGGGACGCCACTGCAATCGAGCACGATGTCGACCCCGCGGCCGTGTGTCGCGTCGAGGATCGCATCGGTCCGCTGGCCGGCGTCGGTGGCACTGGCGTCCAGGGCGAGGTCGACCCCGAAACGGTCGGCGAACTGCAAGCGTCCGGGCAGCACATCGGTGGCGATGACCATCCCGGCGCCCAGCATCCGGCTCTTGACGAGATGGCAGAGCCCGAGCGGCCCGGTGCCGAGGACCGCCACCGAGAAGCCCGATCGTGAGCCTCCTTGAAGCCCCAGCACGGCGATGGCCTTGTCGACCCCGTGCGTGACCGCCATGACCTCGGTGATGACCGCCACCTCGTCGGGCAGGTTGTCGGGCACGCGGAAGATCGGGGTCCGTGGCAGCAGGTACATGTACTGCGACCAGCCACCGAACAGGCTGGGATACCTGCCCACGTTGAGGCTGTTGCCATAGTCCTCGAGGTGCTGACAGAAGTAGTAGGGGTAGCTGTTGAGGCAGTAGTAGCAGCTGCCACACGGCACGTTGGCGCCGGGCACCACGCGGTCGCCTTCCTGCAACTCGACGCCGTTGGTGTCGTACGCCGGCCCGCCGGTGGCGACGACCGTGCCCACGTTCTCGTGCCCACAGATCAGCGGGTACTCGAGGTCGCGCTCGTGGGCGGTTCCTGCGTACTGCTTTGACTCGCCGCGGAACGTGTGCTTGTCGGTGCCGCAGATCCCCGACAGGTGCATCGCGATCACCACGACCCCCGGCTCGGGATCGGGCACGTCGAACTCGCGGAGCGCGATCCTGCCCGGCGCTTCCATCACGGCGGCTTGCGAGGTGGTCATGAGTTGTTCTCTTCCGTATGAGGGGTGTGTGGGCCGGCCGTGTTCGGCCCGGCGAGGCTGATTGCCTGGCGTAGCAGTCGTGCGGCTTCGGGTACGCCGACAGACGCAGGCACGAACGGGTCCTCGTGCTCGATCGACACCACCCGCGCCGGCGAACCGTCGAGCCGGCTCATGAGGCCGGTCCACCACGACAGATCGTGGCCGCGGCCTGGCACCGAGAAGTTCCACGGCATCAACTCGGGAGAAGCGGGCCAACGGTGGTCGAGGACCCCGTTGAGCGCCAGGTTCTGTTTGTTGAACGAGGTGTCCTTGCCGTGCACGTGACCGACCCGATCGCGAATTCGTTCGGCGATCGCATGCCCGTCCATCCCCATCCAGAAGAAGTGGCTCGGGTCGAAGTTCGCGGCGAGCGATGGCCCGAGCGCAATGAAGTCCTCGAAGGTCGCGACGTTGTAGACCGCGGTTCCGGGATGGAGCTCGATGCAGACCAGCAGATCGGGGTTCTCGGCGCGGGCGAACGCGGCCAGATCGGCCCAGTACGGCGCGACGACGTCGGCCCATTGGCGATCGTGGACGCCTTCGAGATAGGGCAGCCACCCGCCGGCGCCGAAATGCGGCGTGCGATCGGCCGGATCACCGCCGGGACAACCGGCCATGGCGACCACTCGATCGGCGCCGAGTGCCGAGGCCAGCCGAATTGCCTGACGAAGGGCGTGATCGTGGATCCGCGCCAGATCCGGGTCGGGGTGCACCGGGTTGCCCCAGGCGTTGAGAGCATCGAGCCCGATGTCGTACCGGGCGAGCAGCGCCAGCCAGTCGCGCCGGGCCTGCTCGCTGGCGAGCAACGCGTCGACGTCGCAGTGCGGGTTCGGCGCGTAGCCCCCGGCGCCGACCTCGATCACCGACACGTCGGGGGCCTCGGTGGACAGGAACTGCAGCGTGGCGTCCAAGCTGAGGTCCACGAACGCCTCGAGGACCACTCCGATCCGGAAATCTTCGGTTGTGGGCATGATCAGTTACCGGCGGCTTCCTGGGCACCCGTCGCGCCGGCGTTGTTGCGGTCCAGTTCGTGCGCGAGCGTTGCCAGCTCGTCGCCGCCGGCCATCTCTCTGATGAGTTGATCGACCGTGATCTCACTTCGCCTCGCGTCGAGGCTCATCCTGCCCAGCGTCAGCACGGTGAAGTGATCTCCGATCAGGAAGGCATGGTGCGGGTTGTGGGTGATGAAGACCACGCCGATGCCTGCCTCTCGAGCGTTGTCGATGTACTTCAGCACGACGCCCGATTGCTTCACGCCCAGCGCGGCCGTCGGCTCGTCGAGGATCAGCACCTTGGCGCCGAAGTAGACGGCGCGGGCGATGGCCACGCATTGGCGTTGACCGCCGGAAAGGGTCGCGAGCGGCTGATTGACGTCCGAAAGGTGAATGCCCAACTTCGCCAGTTGTTCTGACGTCGTGGCGCGCATCCGGGCGATGTCGAGCGGCTTCAGGATGGGAACCGGCTTGCGGATCTCGGAGCCGAGGAAGAAGTTGCGCCAGGTCTCCATGAGGTCGACCACTGCGAGGTCCTGGTACACCGTGGCGATGCCGGCGTCGAGGGCGTCGCGCGGCGAGTTGAACTGCGTCACCTCGCCGTTGATCTTCATCACACCCTCGTCGGGCTGATGCAACCCGGAGATGATCTTGATCAGCGTCGACTTGCCGGCGCCGTTGTCGCCGAGCACGCACGTGACCTCGCCCGCCCGGACGGTGAGGTCGACGCCGGCCAATGCGCGAATGTGTGCGTACGCCTTGGTGATGCCGCTCATCTCGATGATCGGGGTGCCGGGGGTCATCGCTGGATCCGAGCCGACATCTGCTTCACCTTCAGGTTCAGCATCACCGCACCGAGCAACATGATCCCGAGGAAGAACCGGAACCAGTTGGGGTCCCACCCGGCGTACACGATTCCCTGTACGACCATGCCGTAGATGAACGCTCCGATGGCCGACCCGATGGCCGACCCCGATCCGCCGGTCAGCGCGCACCCGCCGACGACCGCAGCGATGATGTACAGGAACTCACCGCCGATGCCGGAGCCCGCCTGAACGGACTTGTAAGCGGACAGTTGATGCATCGCGTAGAACCACGCCGAGAATCCGACGAACATGAACAGCCCGATCTTGA
>JBDTYA010000048.1:0-5776 GCA_040005915.1 Ilumatobacteraceae bacterium | reverse complement strand
CGAGCGTGTCGAGGTCGGCGAGCATCAGTTCGCTGCGCAGCATCAGTTCGGTGCACACGAACACCAGCTGTTGGCCGCGGTCGGCACAGACACGGGCGACCTCGCGCAGCGCATCGAGCCCGACCTCGGTGATCAGCGAGATGCCGGAGAGGTTGATGACGAGCCCGTACGCCGGAGGACCGATGAGGCACGTGCTGCGGATCGAGGTGGCCTGCTCGCGGTTGACGATGGGGCCGGCGACCGAGATCATCGTCACGTGGCGGAATGTGTCGGAGTGCGCTGTGAGAATCGGGGTCAACATCTTGCAGGCTCCTCATTGGACGGACTCATCTGGGCGGAACCATGAGCTCTGAAGGGTGTGCTGCCCGCACGTGTTCCGCGCTGCCGGTGGAGTACCAGGGGGAGGTAGGTACCCCACCGGGGCAGCGTGAACAGTCGCTATCGTGGCAAACCAATGTGACAGGACAACGCGACGTCTGTGCGTTTTCTGTAACAGAATGACCACACCGAGTAGGTTCCACGAGTGCATTCTCTGTTGTTCATCGAAGACGACGATGCGATCCGCCTGGCGCTGAGCCTGGCCCTCGAGGACGAGGGCTACGAAGTGCGCGAGGCGGAGGATGGCCGGTCCGGGCTCGTCGCCTTCGCCGACCGGGAGCCTGACCTGGTCCTTTTGGACTTGCGGTTACCTGATATGAGTGGTTTCGAGGTATGTCGCACGCTGCGTGCGACCAGCATCGTCCCCATCATCATCGTCACAGCCCAGGCCGACACGTACGACCTCGTGGCCGGGCTCGAGGCCGGCGCCGACGATTACGTGACGAAACCCGTCGTCCCGAAAGAGCTCGCAGCCAGGATCCGCGCCGCCCTCCGACGAGTGCACCTGCACGACGTACCGTCGTTCGCCCCGGCCAGCCGGTTCGGCGATGTCGAACTTCGTCGCGAGCAGGGCATCGCCTTGAAGGCCGGTCGGGAGCTGAGCCTGACGAAGACCGAGTTCCGGCTGCTGTGCGAGTTCGCCGACCACGTCGGCATGGTGCTGTCGCGCGATCAGCTGCTGGAACGGGTGTGGGGCTACGAGTACCTCGGCGACAGCCGGCTGGTCGACGCCCACGTTCGTCGACTGCGGGTCAAGATCGAGGACCAACCCGACGAACCGAAGCTGATAGTCACGGCGCGCGGGATCGGCTACCGACTGCTCCAGTAGCTCAGGCCGACGGCTTCCAGCGGCGGGCGCGGAGATACTCGCCGAGGCCCTTCGCCTGGGTATCGAAGGCAGTGCTGGAGGCGACGCCTTGCCCGAGGTAGCCGACGATGACGAAGTTGAGGGCGAACAGGTTGGGGAGCTCGTAGCGGCGAACCTCCAGCCCCGTTGACTCCGGGATCAGCGCGGCGAGCGCGCTGGTCGTGAGGTGCTCGGCGAGCCAGGCGTACCCGCCGGCGTCGGCCGCCCAGATCCCGACGTTGGCGTTGCCGCCCTTGTCACCAGAGCGTGCACCGAAGTGGAGGCCGAGCGGCTCGCCCGGCAGTGGTCCGCGCGGCGCCGCATCGTCGAAGTACGGAACGGGCGACGCGGCGGCCGGCTGCGCGCCACCGACCGGCGCGGCCGGAATCGGGAGACGGGTGCGATCGCCCAACACGACGACCTGCTCGACCTCGTCGTTGGCAATCAACGCCGGCCAGTAGACGCCGAAGGGTTGAGCCTCGCCGGGCTGCGACGAGACGAAGAATCCGGGGTAGTTGGCCAGGGCGAGCTCGACGACTGCGGATGAGAAGGCTCGGCCGACGGCCCGCTCGTCGGCGGACTTGACGGTGACGTGGAGCCTGCCGGACGACGCCTCCTGACCGTCGGCGTCGGATGGGGCCTCGACGAAGCGCACATCGACGTCACCGACGCGCGCAGCGCCGCCGAGGCGGCCGAAGAGTGCCGCCTCGGCCCACTCGGCCTTCTGGCGCTGGTTCAAGCCGGTGAGCACGAAGGTCATGCGGTTGCGGAAGCCGCCGTCGAAGTTGATGCAGACCTTGGTCGTCGGGGGAGCGGGAAGGCCGCGCACCCCGCGGACCCGCACCCTGTCGGGCCCGTCGTCGTCGAGGTGGATCGTGGTGAAGTCGGCGATCACGTCGGGGTTCAGGTATTGCGGGTCACCGATCTCGTAGAGCAACTGCGCAGTGACGGTCCCGACGCTGACGAGGCCACCGGTACCCGCATGCTTGGTGACCACGCACGACCCGTCGGCGTCGATCTCGGCGAGGGGGAAGCCCGGAGGCACCGTGCGGTCCGGTACCTGTTCGAAGAAGCTGTAGTTGCCGCCGGTCGTCTGCGCGCCGCACTCGATGATGTGCCCGGCGACGACCGCCCCAGCCAGGGCATCCCAGTCGTCCCGGGCCCAATCCCACCACCACGCCGCGGGGCCGACCACGAGCGAGGCATCGGTGACGCGCGGGCAGACCACGACGTCGGCACCGTTGGTCAGCGCAGCCGTGATTCCCCATCCACCCAGGTACGCGTTGGCCGACACCGGATCAGCGACCAACGCCTCGCCGGTATCGAGGTTGGCGAGTTGCGGCCGAAGGCGGTCGATGCGCGGCATCAGATCGTCGCCCTCGACGTGGGCGACGTCGACGGAGATGCCCAATCGCCCGGCAATCTCGCGGATCTTGTCGGCACAACCGCTGGGGTTGAGGCCGCCGGCATTGCTGACGATCTTGATCCCGCGGTCGACGCACGTGCCGAGCACCTGCTCCATCTGAGTGAGGAACGTCGACGCGTAGCCGAGCTCACTGTTGCGGGCACGCTGCTTGTGGAGGATCAACATCGTCAGCTCGGCCAGCCAGTCGCCGGTCAGGACGTCGATGTCGCCGCCATCGACCATCTCCTTGGCCGCCGACAGTCGATCGCCGAAGAAGCCGCTGCAATTGGCGATGCGGATCGGGCGATCACGATTCACGATGACTCGATCCTGACCAGCGGGTGCCCGGAGTCGACCTGCTGCCCGGGGGCGACGAACACCTCGGCCACCGTGCCGGGCACGGGTGAGACGACCTGATGCTCCATCTTCATCGCCTCCATCGCCAGGAGCGGCTGGCCGGCGACGACCACGTCACCCACCTCGACGAGCACGCGCAGGATCGAGCCGGGCATCGGTGCGACGGTCGAACCGGCGCGCCCGGCGTCGTCGGGCGGCGCATACCGCGGCGGAATTGGAAACCGGTACTGACCACGTGACACGAACACGACATCGCCGTCGGTCTCGGTCTCGATGAAGCCGAGCGCCGGCATCCAGCCTCCGGCGATCTCGACGTCGTCGACGTACGCCTCGGCGACCTTCCCGCTGCGGTCGTAGCGATACCGCACGTCGTGCGATCCGACCGCGACCCGCTGCAACTGGCTGGGGTTGTTGCGCCACCCGGCCGGGAACTGGGCCAGCGCCGTTCGATGCGCTTTCGCCCAGGCCAACGCCGCAGCGGCGACGAAGGCCGGCTCGACGGGCGGAGCAACAGGCGGGTTGCGGTCGAGCCAGCCGGTGTCGATGTCGTGCCAATGGTCGGCCAGCTCGGGAAGCAGGTCGAGGAGCTGCGAGCGGTTCGTGATGGGCCCGATGAGATGCGCCTGGCCGAGCACCCGCTGCAACTTGTTGATCGCCCCGGCGCGTGTCGGCGCGTGGGCGATGACCTTGGCGATCATCGAGTCGTAGTACGGGCTGACCACGGTGCCGTTGCCGACCCCACTGTCGACGCGCACGCCATCGATGTCGGGGAACTCGATCCGCTTGAACGTGCCCGAGCTCGGCAGGTAGCCGTTGTACGGATCCTCCGTGCACAGCCGCACCTCGATCGCGTGCCCGTTGATCGTCGGCTGGAGCGCGGCATGCGGCAGCGGCTCGCCACCCGCAACCACCAACTGCAGCTCGACCAGGTCGAGGCCCGTGATCATCTCCGTCACGGGATGCTCGACCTGCAGGCGCGTGTTCATCTCGAGGAACGAGAAGTTCCCGTCGCCGTCGACCAGGAACTCGACCGTTCCTGCGCCGACATACCCGACGGCCTTCGCCGCAGCGACGGCAGCCTCGCTCATGGCCGTTCGCAGCGATTCGTCGACCGCGGGCGACGGAGATTCCTCGATGATCTTCTGATGCCGGCGCTGCACCGTGCAGTCGCGCTCGAACAACGAGACCGTGTTGCCGTGAACGTCGGCGAACACCTGGATCTCGATGTGGCGGCCGCCCTCGACGAATCGTTCGACGAACACCGTGCCGTCGCCGAACGCCGTGAGGGCTTCGCGCTCGGCCGCGGCGACGGCCTCGTCGAGGGCAGCGATGTCGCGGACGATTCGCATGCCGCGCCCACCGCCACCGGCAGACGCCTTCACCAATGCCGGGACACCGATTTCGGCCAACGACTCGACAGAACTGTCGGGAAGCACCGGCACGCCAGAGACGCGCATCAGGCGCTTCGCCTCGATCTTCGAACCCATCGCCGCGATCGCCGCAGCGGGCGGACCGATCCAAGCCAGGCCGGCATCGACGACCGACTGCGCGAATGCGGCGTTCTCGCTGAGGAAGCCGTACCCGGGATGGATCGCATCGCACCCACGAGCCAGCGCGGCAGCGATCAGCAGATCGCCGCGCAGGTAGGTCTCGGAGGGAATGTTGCCCGGCAAGGGGCAGGCGATGTCGGCCTCGCGGACGTAGGGCGCGTGGCTGTCGGCATCGGAGAACACGGCGACTGTGCCGATGCCGAGTCGGCGGCAGGTGCGGATGACACGGCTGGCGATCTCGCCGCGGTTGGCCACGAGGACCCGAGTGATCGCATGGGGGGTCATGGGCATCACATCCGGTAGACGCCGTAGCCGCGCGTGCCCGAGATCGGTTGGTTGTCGATCACACTGAGGCACATGCCCAGGACGGTCCGGGTGTCGCGCGGGTCGATGATGCCGTCGTCGTAGACCCTGCCGGTCATGAACAACGCCAGCGATTCGCGCTCGATCTGCTCCTCGATCTGTTGGCGCAGGGTCTCGTCGGCCTCTTCGTCGAATGGCCGCCCCATCGACGCCGCGGACTGCCTGGCGACTATCGACATCACGCCGGCGAGTTGTTGGGGACCCATCACAGCAGTCTTGGCATTGGGCCAGGCGAACACGAAGCGCGGGCCGAATGCGCGGCCGCACATGCCGTAGTTGCCGGCGCCGTACGAGGCAGCCATGTGGATTGTGAGATGCGGGACGCTGCTGTTGGTGACGGCGTTGATCATCTTGGCGCCGTCCTTGATGATTCCGCGCTGCTCGAACTCCTTGCCGACCATGTAGCCGGTGGTGTTCTGCAGGAAGACGAGAGGCGTGTCGATCTGATTGGCGAGTTGGATGAACTGCGTCGCCTTGTGCGCCTCCTCGCTGAACAAAACGCCGCGATGGTTGGCGAGGATGCCGATGGGATAGCCGTGCAGCTCGGCGAAGCCGGTGACCAACGACGACCCGTACAGCGGTTTGAACTCGTCGAAGTCGCTGTCGTCGACCAGCCGGGCGATGACGTCGCGCGGGTCGAAGGGCAGCTTCGGATCGACGGATGGAATACCCAGCAACTGCTCGGGGTCGAGACGTGGAGGCTTACCCGGCCCGCGTCGACCGGCGCCGCGTTTGCTCTGGTTGAGCCGGCGGACGATCTGGCGGCCGAGCCGAATCCCGTCGAGCTCGTCGATCGCGAAGTAGTCGGCGAGGCCACTGACGCGGGCGTGCATCTCGGCGCCACCGAGCGACTCGTCGTCGCTCTCCTCGCCGGTC
>JBDTYA010000047.1:0-19565 GCA_040005915.1 Ilumatobacteraceae bacterium | reverse complement strand
TCGGCCGGGCGGAAGAACTTCGGGTCCTGACGCACGTAGTCGCGCCAGTTCTCGATGCCGACCTCGGCGAACGACAGGCGCACGAGGTCTTCGATGCTGTGCGTCTTGCCCGTCGCGACCACGTAGTCGTCGGGCTGATCCTGTTGCAGCATCAACCACATCGCCTTCACGTAATCACCGGCGAAACCCCAGTCGCGCTTCGAATCGAGGTTGCCCAAAACGATCTCCGTCTGCAGGCCGAGCTTGATCCGCGCCACCGCGTTCGTGACCTTGCGCGTCACGAATTCGAGGCCGCGTCGCGGGCCCTCGTGGTTGAAGAGGATTCCGCTGCACGCGAACAGCCCGTAGCTCTCGCGGTAGTTGACGACGATGTCGTGCCCGAAGACCTTGGCGCAGCCGTACGGAGACCGGGGATGAAACGGTGTGCGCTCGGTCTGGGGGGTCTCGCGGACCTTGCCGAACATCTCACTGCTGCTGGCCTGGTAGAAACGGATCGGGTTGTTCTCCGCCCCGCCGACCATCCTGATCGCCTCGAGCATTCGCAGCACACCGGTGCCGGAGATGTTGGCGGTGAGCTCGGCCTGGTTGAAGCTGAGCGCTACGAACGAGATCGCACCGAGGTTGTAGACCTCGTCGGGCTGCGTCGAGTCCAATGCCTTCACCAAGGACGGCAGGTCGGCGAGATCACCCGGGACAGGCTCGATGTAGGGGAACTCGTCGCGCATCATCGTCATTCGCGGGTTGTTCTGGCCCTTGACCATCCCGAACACCTCGTAGTCCTTCGAGTGGAGATACTCGGCGAGGTGTTGGCCGTCCTGTCCAGTGACACCGGTTATGAACGCGCGAGGCATGCTGGCAAATCCTTCGGGGCCGGGCCGAGAAAGCGGGACACGGCAGTCTAGGGGCGTGGAACCGGTAGCGGCGACAGCGGGTAGCCTCGGCCTGCCCATGAACCCGCTGCGAGTCGCTTTCGATGTCGGCCCGTTGGCCGGTCCACGCACGGGCGTCGGGCAAGCGGTCGCGGCGATGCACGATTCACTCGGCGACCTCGCGGACATCGAACTGGTCGACTACGTCACCTCGTTCCGGGCGCGACCGCCTGCCGGCACTCGCCGCCTGCCGGTTCCGGCCGTCGTCGCCCATCGCCTCTGGGCGAGGGCGGGCAAGCCCCGGGTCGATCGATTTCTCGGAGATCCGGACCTCGTCCACGGCACCAACTACGTGGTGCCGCCCAGCCGCGTGCCGCAGGTGGTCTCCGTCTACGACTGTTGGTTCCTCCGGCATCCTGCGTTGGCCGGCGCGGCAGTGCACCAGGCGGGTCGGGTGCTGCGACGGGCGATCGAGCGCGGCGCGACCGTGCATGCCAGCTCGGCGTCGACGGCCGCAGAGATCGTCGACCTGTTCCCCGAGGCCCGGGTGGCAATGATCCGGCTGGCCGCGGTCCCAGTGCCCGATGGTTCGCCGCAACCACCGATCCCGGCCCTCGTCGGCCGTCCGTTCATCGCCGCAGTCGGCACCCTCGAGCGCCGCAAGAACCTGCCGAAGCTCGTCGAGGCGTTCGGCATGTTGGCCGGCGACCATGACGAGGTCCTGCTGGTCCTGGCCGGCGCGGACGGCGACGATCGATCGGCGATCAACGCAGCCATCGATGCTCTGGACCCGGCCGCAGCCCGGCGGGTCGTGATGACCGGCCGGGTCGACGAGCCGGCCAGGTCGTGGCTCCTGCGAAATGCCGCGTTGCTGGCGTACCCGTCGCTCGACGAGGGCTTCGGCTTCCCGCTGCTCGATGCCATGCAGGTCGGTGTGCCGATCGTCGCCAGCAACCGCGGCAGCATCCCCGAGGTGTGCGGCCCGGCGGGTCTGTTGAGCGATGCGGACGATGTCGAGGCCCTTGCCGCCAACCTCGTCGCAGCCGCGTTCGACAACGCCACACGAAGCGCGTTGTTGTCGGCGGCCGACGCCCAACTCGCGACCTTCTCGTGGGAGCGGTGCGCCGGCGACCTGGCCGCCCTGTACCTCCGGCTCGTCGAGGGGTCTTCGTGATCGCAGTGCTGTGCGGCGGCGTCGGTGCGGCGCGCTTCCTCGCCGCCTTGCAACAGGTCGTCGAGGCCGGCGACACGGTGGGCATCGTCAACACCGGCGACGACACGGTGCTGCACGGCCTTGCCATCTCGCCCGATCTCGACACCGTGACATACACCTTGGCCGACGCGATCGACCCTGTTCGCGGATGGGGGCTGGCCGATGAGTCGTGGAGGGCGATGGAGGCCCTGCAGCGGTACGCCGCGGTGCGGCCGGACGGTTCGAATGCCGCGTCGACCTGGTTCAACCTCGGCGACCGCGATCTGGCCACCCACTTCTACCGTACGGCCCGACTTGCGGAAGGCGCCACCCTCACTGAGGTGACAGCCGAGATGTGCGCGGCATGGGGCATCGGCCAACGCCTCGTGCCGATGAGCGACCAGAAGGTCTCGACGATCGTGACGCTGGCCGGCGGCGGCGATGTGTCGTTCCAGGAATACTTCGTCGAGCTGCGGCACGGCGTGCCGATCGCCGCAGTGCGCTTCGAGGGGGCATCGCAAGCCTCCCTCGCGCCGGGCCTCGACGAGGTCCTGCGCAGCGCGGAATGCGTCGTGATCGCCCCGTCCAACCCGATCGTGTCGATCGGGCCGATGCGGGCTCTGCAAGGCGTCGACCAGCGCCTGACCAGCCGGCGGTCGTCCGTCGTCGCCATCTCGCCGATCGTCGGCGGCGCGGCGCTGAAGGGCCCCGCGGATCGCATGTTGAGGGAGCTCGGTCACGAGCCCTCGGTGGTGGGCGTCGCCCGGCTCTACGCACCGATCGCCGGCGCATTGGTGATCGATCCCGTCGACGCCCACCTCGCCGACGCGGTCGAGGCCGAAGGCATGCGAGCCGTCGTCACGCCGTCGATCATGAGCACACCGGAGGTCGGCGCCCAGTTGGCCAGGATGTCGCTGCGCGCTGCCTCAGCCCAATGACCTGAGGCCGACAGCAAGGTCGGTCCACGGCGCCCAGGCGAGGTGGATGCGCGCCCGCGTCGGCGACAACGCGAACCACGAAACGTCGTTCGGCCGTCGCGGGCCGGCGACCGGCGAGGGCGCTGACGGCCCGGCCATCGACGCCCACAGATCGCGTATCGCGGTGCTGACCCCCGAGCCGATGTTGATCGCCAAGCCACCGCCGCGCCCGGCGGCGCGAACCAGCGCATCGACGGCGTCGTCGACGTACAGGAAGTCGCGCGTCTGGCGGCCGTCACCATGGATCTGCGGGCTGACGCCGGTGCGCAGTGCGTGAGCGAATGAGCCCACCACCCCGCCGTCGGGGCGCTGGCGCGCACCGTAGACGGTGCTCATCGCCAGCGCGGTGAACTCGACCGTGTGATCGACGCGGTACACGTTGAGCAGATCGACCACCGTCCTGGCGACGATGCCGTGCAACCCGACCGGGTTCCACGTATGGCCTTCCTTGATGGGCAGATCGCGCAGTGGCACATCGCCGTACAGCGCAGCACCGGGCAGCGCTGTGACTACCTTGGAGCCCTGCGACCTCGCAGCTTCGAGCACAGCGAGCATCCCCTGCACGGCGCGCCCGGACTGGCTCGGAGTACCCCTGCCCGGCGGCAGCCAGGCGAGGTGGTAGATGACATCGGGGGACCGCAGCGCGGTCAACGTGGCGAACTCGTCGGCGAGCAGGTCCAACGTGTGGATCTTCAGAGCGCCGCCGGCGGCGCGGGCATCGCCGAGGTTGGCGAGCGAACCACTGGAGAGATCGTCGACGACATCGACCGCATTGCTCTCGGCGATCAGTCGATCGACCAGGTGGGAGCCGAGGAACCCGGCCCCACCGATGACCATGATGTTCACGTCGAGTCGGCGGGAGGCCGATGTTCGCCCGACAACTGCTCGCCCGGCGCGACCACGCCGTGCAGGCCCACGACGCTGTGCGCCACGTTGGCGTCCTCGCCGATCCTGCCCATGACCACCGAGTTTGTCACCACTGCCCGTCGATCGACGACGGCACCAGGCAACAACACCGAATCGGTGACGGATGCGCCGGCGGCGATCGTGGCTTTCTCGGCGACGATGGTGCGCGTGACGACCGCGGTGGGGTCCACCGTCGCGGTCGTGTGCACGGCCGTCGCGGTGTGCATCGGCCGGGTGCCGTCGAGCAGGTCGAGATTGGCCTGCAGGTACAGCGCCGGGTTCCCGGCGTCGAGCCAGTAGTCGTCGGTCGCCATCGCGAACAATCGTCCGCCGGCCACCACCTCGGGGAACGTCTCGCGCTCTATCGAGACCCGCTTCCCGGCAGGAATGCGCCGCAGGACGGATGGTTCGAGCACGTAGGTTCCCGCATTGATCTGGTTGCTGGGCGCGGTGCCCGGCGGCGGCTTCTCGACGAAACGCTCGACGCGCCCGTCCTGGTCGACTGCAACCACACCGAACGACGACGGATCCTCGACACCGATCAGGGCGATGGTCGCCTCCGCATCGTGACTGCGGTGGAAGTCGACGAGCGCGGCGATGTCGAGGTCGGTCAACACGTCGCCGTTGGCGACGACGAACGTGTCGTCGATGCCGGTGAGCTCGGCGGCGAACTTGATCGCCCCGGCCGTGTCGAGCGGCTCTGGCTCGACTGCGTAGTGCAGCTTCACTCCGTTGCACTCGCCCGTCGGGAAGGCCTCGATGAAGGGCTCGGGTTTGAAGCCGAGGGCCAGCGTCACCTCGGTGACCCCGCCCCTGGCCAGGTTGTCGACGAGGCGTTCGATGATCGGGACGTGGCCGACGGGGAGCATCGGTTTCGGAGTGGTCAGCGTGAGCGGCCGCAGTCGAGTTCCGAAGCCGCCGACCAGAACGACGGCGCGCATCAGCCGCCTGTAGTGGTGGTCGCCGGCACCGTGGTGCTGGTCGACACGGCAGGCGTGGTCACCGTGCTGGTGTCGCCCGTGGGTGTCGAGCCGGTCGCCGGGGTCGAGCCCACGGTGGAGCCTCCCGGCGCAGTCGCCCCGGGGGCCAACGCCGTCGTGGTCGTGGCGATCACGGCGCCGCCGTCGGCTGCGCCGAGGGTGGGCAGCTGCGAGGCCCAATCGGGCTGCGGGATGTTGGCGCCCTTCGGCACGAACGCGATGACGAACACCATGCCGTCGTTGGTGATGCGAGCGTTGTCGAAGTCGGTCACCACGTCGTGGAACGTGGCGGTGTCGCTGAAGTGATCCCAGACCCTGACGGTGAGCTGGGTGTCTTTCCCGTCGCACTTGGTGTCTTTGGTCGACCACTTCTCGCCGCCCTGGTTCGCCGGCATGACGAGCTCGCTGTTGGTGAGCTTGATGTCGTAGCTGTCGAGGAACACGCCGAGCTTGGCGCGGTTGCCCGACGACTTCGTCGAGGCCGGGTGGTAGTGGATGATGCCGTCACCGTGGCTGTGGATCCCGAGGATCCGGTACTTCTCGTTGAGCAACACCGTCTGGCCGTCGGAATCGAGGCCGGTGTCTTCGAGCGTGCCGGTGAGCTTCGGCTGGAACGTGTCGCAGATGTAGATGCCGAACGCGGCGTGCCAGTGGGCATCGATGTTGGAGCCGTTGTTGACCCTGGGAACACCGGAGCCGTCGCTCGGGCGACTCTGCCGGCCGTAGACGATCGCCAGTACTCCCAGGATGACGACGAGTACGACAGCGATGGGGAAAATAGACCCGCCCTGGAAGCGGACCTTCTTGCCCTTGCCCCGCGAGGCGAGCCTGGCAACTTTTTTGGCGGACGATGACGGAGGCACGAGGACGCGAGGCTATCGCCTCCCCGAATCAAAACTGAGTCATCGATCCGCGTTGAGCTCCACGACGAGTTCGGCATACGCCTGTGCGACTGCCTGCGGCGATGCAGCGTGCTCGACCCATCGGCGCCCGGCGGCGGCCATCGCATCGCGGCCTGCGACATCGGCGGCCATGCGGTGCAAGGCGTCGGTGAACGCAGCGGGGTCGTCGGGCGGCACGCTGACGCCCCCGCCGGACTCGGCGAGGATCCGCGGGACCTCGGTGCCGGGATCGATCGCGGCCAGCACCGGGCGGCCGGCGGCGAGGATCGAATACGTCTTCGATGGCACGCTGACGCGGCCGAGACCGGTCTTCAGAGGGACGAGATGGATGTCGCCGGTGGCCAGGACCTCGGCAAGCCGAGCAGCCGGCTGGTAGCCGGAGAAGTGCACGTTCGCCAGCCCGGCGGCGCGTTCCTGCAGCGACGGGCGCGCTGCGCCGTCACCGTTGATCAGGAACGTCAGGTCCGGTGTGTCGTGCGCCGCGTCGACGACCATCTCCAACGATTGCGAGAAGCCGACGTTGCCGGCATACAACACCACGGTTCCGGACCCGATGCCCAGCTCGCGGCGCAACGCCGTCATCCGGTCCAGCGGCCTGATGAAATCGGTGTCGACGAAGTTGGGGATCACCCGCACGTGGTCGCGCATCGAGGCCGGCACCTTCGCGGCGACGTTGTCGCGGAGGTCGTCGCTGAGAACCGTGACGGCCGCAGCACGTCGATAGCTGACCCGCTCGAGCCACTCGGCGACCGCGATGATGCGCCGGTTGGAGATGGCGCCGGTCTGCACCGCGGCGTCGGGGAACACGTCCTGGATGTTGAAGATCAGTGGGCCACGGCGGATCAGGTGCGTTGCCCAACCGGTCAATCCCATGGTCAACGGGGGCGACATGGCGATGACCGCGTCGACACGCCCGCCGCGCACCGACGACAGCCCGGCCAACACACCGAAGCCGGCGAAGCCGGCGGCGCGGCGGGCGATGTTGCGCTTGTCGCGGCCGGCGAAGGGGTTCACGCGGGTGATCGAGCCCCAAGGTGTCGTCTCGCGACGGACCCACTTGCCGTCCCATCCGGCCTCGACTGCGTGGCCCCGGTACCACGGCAGGGCGGTGACGACATGCAACTCGTGGCCCAGCAAGGCGAGTTCGGTGACGATGCGTGTCATCACCTCACCCGTCGGTGCGGTGTCGGGGGCGAAGTGCGGGCACAGCACCGCGATGCGCAGCCGACCACTGTTGGCCACCGTGCTCATGAAGACCCCAACGCGTCGGCGTAGACGGCGGCCAAGGCCGAACCCGACGCTCGGGCGGTGAAGTCGGCGGCACGGCGCAGGCCGGCCGCGACGAAAGCCGCCCGATCGCGTTGCACACGATCGAGAGCGTCGGCCCACGCCGGCGTCGTGAGGGGCAGGATGAGACCAGCGGTCCCGACGACCTCTGGGATGCACGTCGCGTCGCTGGCAATGACCGGGCATCCCAGTGCCATCGCCTCGATCAGCGGGGCACCGAATCCTTCGTACTGGCTCGGGAAGACCATCGCCTCAGCCATCTTCAACAGCCCGTTGCGGTCGGCTGGGGGGACACGTCCGGGCCGGCGGATCCGAGGGTCCCCGGCGGCGCTCACGGATTCGTCGGCGGTACCACGGCCGCCGATCAGCACCAGGCGAAGGTCGGGATCGCGCCACGTCGAGTCGAGCAGGCCGATCAGGAATCGATGGTTCTTGTGATGATGGGTGACCGCCGGATACACGATCACCGGGCCGTCGCCGAGGTCGTACCGGTCGCGCAGCACCTCCTCGGGTGTGAGGTCGGTCAACAGGGCCGGCTCGAATCCGTGGGGCACCACGGCGACCCGCGACGGCGACACCTTGTACGCCTCGATGACCGAGCGGCGCACGTAGTCGCTGGGCACGGCGACCATGCGCGCCCCCCGCGCGGATCGTCCGATCATCGCCGCGAGGTAGGCGCGCTTGGTGCGGCTGAAGTAGCCGGGAAACGTGCGGTACTGCAGATCGTGGATCGTCAGCACGTACGGCCGCATTGCACCCAGTGGCGCCGTCCCGCCACCGTGGTGACGGAGATCGGCTGCCGATGCCTGCTGCCGGAACCACCGCGTCTCGCCGACGATCCGACGCGCTCGTGATGCTCCATCGAACGGTCCGACCACGGTCTCGAAGTGATCGGTGAGCGCCGGATGGGCTGCGGAGAACCCGTCGACCACGTACAGCACTGGAAGCACGTCGGGCTCGGCCTCGGCGAGGCCGAGCAGTTGGCGAACGAGGTATTCCTCGCTGCCACCGACATCACCGGGAACGCACCACAACAAGTTGACGGCGATAGCCGGAGCAACCATCAACCCAACTCCCGATAGGCGGCAGCGGTGAGACGCGCGGTCTCGCGCCACGTGGCTCGATCAGCCCGGGCGGTCCCGGCGATGGCCAGCGACTCGCGACGATGCATCGCATCGCTGATCCCCCTGGCGATGTCGTCGGGATCGAGCGGGTCGACCAGCACGGCCGCCCCACCGGCGGTCTCCTCGGTCGCTGTACCGCGACTCGTCACGACGGGTGTGCCTTGCGCCATCGCCTCGAGCACGGGCAGCCCGTAGCCCTCGCGTTCACTCGGATAGCAGAAGACCTCCGCGCCGGCGTACAGCCCGGCAAGATCTCCGGCCGGCACGAACCCGACGAACCTGATGTCACCGCCCGACGGGATGTCGATGTCGCCCCAACCCTCGGCGCCGGCCACGATCAGCGGCAGCGGGTCGTCGAGGCGCGAGACGGCTTCGACGAGGCCCCGTAGGTTCTTCCGGGGCTCGACGGTGCCGACGAACAACAGGTAGCGCTCGGGAAGGCCGTAGACCGAGGCGACGCGGGCGGCCTCGGCGCTGTCGGCAGTGGCGACATCGACACCGAGCGGTACGAGGCGGAGTCGATCGCCGGCGATGCCGGCAGCGACGCAATCGTCCATCGTCGCCTGGCTGCTGCACAGCACGAGTGCGGCGCGGGACCGGATGCGATCGAGGCTGCGACGGAAGATGCCGTTGCCGCGCCTCGTGAACTGCGATGGATCGTGCAGGAACGCGAGATCGTGCACAGTCACGATCAACGGCGCGTCGGTGGCACACGGGATCAGGGTCGTCGCGTGAGCGACGTCGATCGGACCGGTGGCCCGCTCGACCTTCGGCCAGTCACGGCGCAGCCAGAGGTCGTACAGCAGCGGACCCCCGACAGGCAGGTGCGCTATCGGGATCGCCGGTGACCACGGTTCGCTGGGCACATGGGCGTGACGACCGGCGACGCCGATCAGCGTCACGTCGGCCTCCACCGTCATCGCCTCGGCAATGCGCAGTGCCGCGACGCCGGTGCCGCCCGGCACACGGTGCCAGCATTGTTCGAGTGTGTAGGCGACGCGCACACCCCAATCATGCCCGCGTGATCGGGCGACGGCGCATTACGCCCGGGGTCGTCGCAGTTCGGCGATCAACTCGCCGTGCTCGACGACCACGGCACCGTCGAGCGTGATCGTGCACTGCCGCATCGGTAGGTCGAAATGCCCGGCGGTGAATCGGCCGGCGAGCTCGTTGGCGCCCGTCGAGTACAGGAAGTTGCCGGCCTCGGCGCGGGCCTCGGTGCCCCACGTCTCGCGTCGGTCGTAGAGCTCGACCGCCTCCCACCTGGCGGCCTCGTTCATCCCCCACCCGACGTGGCTTGTCGCGTAGCTGGCCCGGTCGCCGAACGCGGCGAGGTACGAACGGAACAACTGCGCATCGACCCCGACTCCCCCGATCTCGACGATGTGATCATCGGCGATGTTCAGTTCGATCGGAGTCTCGACGATCCGATTGAAGGTCAGGTTGAGGTCGCCGGCGCTCATCACGAGCCTGCCGTTGACCGAGCCGGCCGCGGCGAACGCGATCACCAAACCACCCGGCCAGTGGGCGATCGATCCGGGCCCATCGGTCACCCCGGTCGAGCCGGCGGTGACGGCCCCGGCGAGTTCGACGGCGAGATCGGTGCCGGCTTCGCTGGAGACGTGCATGCGGCGGGCAGCATCGAGGCGCTGGTGGGCCAGGCTCACCCGGCGCGGCATGTCGCCGTCCCAACGGAGACGCTCGAAGATGTCGGGATGTTCATTGGAGATCATCAGCACGCGGGCCCCGCCGCTCAGGATCGCGCCGAGCTCGGGAGCGTGAAGCAGGCCCTCGACAGTGCAGTCGATCACCAGCTGCGCCGACGACAGCGCGGCGATCACGGCGGGATTGCCGGCGATCGCCTGTGAGGCGCCTGTCGACCGGATCGGAACAGACTGCGTCGAGACCGGAGTCGGCACGACGACGTCGAACACGTTGCCGCCGAGCGACTGCGCCGCAAGGCGTGCGGTCTCGACCAGCACAGGGCGGCTCTGCGACTCGCTGAGCACAGCCACCACTTCGCCCCCGACGAGCCCACACCGCCCGAGGTGAGCGGCGAAGGCTGCGATGTAACGCCACTCGGTCACGGCTCGTGCCCCCACGCGCCCGCACGAACCATCTGTTCTTCGAGCAGTTCGTTGACGGCCTCAGGCGCTTCGACGTTGAGCAGGTGCCCGGCCCCGGGTACGACCGCCAGGCGCGCATGTGGGATCAGATCGGCGAGGGCGAACGCGTACGACACGGGCGTCTCGGCGTCGAGCTCACCGACCGCACACAGCGTCGGCGCAATGATGGAGGGCAGCAGTGCCCGGCTGTCGTGGGTGACGAGGCAATCGATCGATCGCCGCAACGCCTCGCCCGGCACCCTGGCCAAGGCGGCGCACTGACCGGCCAACGCAGCGGCCGAGATGTGCGGACCGGCGATGGCGGCGAGCACCGCGTCGGCGAAGTCGGCCGGTTCGCGGCCGGCATCGAGTGCGGCCAGCCGCGCGTCTCGCCACTCGTTCGGCTTGGTCCCGTCGAGGCCGAACGCCGGGCTGGTCGAGAGCAGCGTCAGGCTGCCGACCCGCGCCGGGTGAAGCGCGGCGACGTACTGCGCGATCATGCCGCCGAACGAGATGCCGGCGAGATGCACGGCCTCGACACCGAGCTCGTCGATGAGGTCGGTGACCGAGGTCGCCAGCGCGGCGAAGGTCACCTCGCTGTCGAGTCGACGCGAGGCTCCGTACCCGGGCATGTCCCAGGCCACCGCACGGTGACCGCCCGCCGACTGCAGCTGCGGCTCCCACGACAGCCTGCTGCCCCCGAGACCGTGCAGCAGGAGCAGCACCGGGCCTTCGCCGGACTCGCGCCAGGCAAAGCGCTCCCCGTCGACATCGACCGCAGCGTTCATCGGCTCAGTCTCTCCTGCTCAGGGGAAGTTGTCAACGGTGTTGACATCGCGTCTCCAGCCGCCCACAATCATGCGATGGTCGATCGCGACGAACTGGTGACACGCGTCAGGACGATGGGACCGGTCCTCGCCGAACGGGCCGTTCGCTACGACCGCGAGGCCAGCTTTCCCTTCGAGAACTTCGCCGACTTCCGACGCGAGGGGCTGCTGGGGCTCTGTGTGCCGGAAGCGCACGGCGGCCTCGGTGCCAGCTACAGCGACTACGTGCGGGTCAGCGAGGAGATCGGTCGCTACTGCGGGGCTACGGCACTGACGTTCAACATGCACAACGCGACCATGTTGTGGTGTGGTCAGATCGCGGACCTGTTGACGATGTCGGCCGACGAACGATTCGCCCACGAAGCAACCCGAACGCGGATGTTTCGCGGCGTTGTCGAGCACGGCCACATCCACAGCCAACCGTTCAGCGAGGGACTGGCACCGGGCGCGACCAGCGGCGTTGCGACCCGCGCTTGCGCCGTCGACAACGGTTGGCGTGTCACGGGTCGCAAGATCTTCGCGTCACTGTCAGGAGCAGCCAACTTCTACAACGTCATCTGCCAGGTCCCCGGTGACGACACGATCCGATTTCTCGGCGTGCCGGCCGCTGCCGATGGTGTGACGATCGTCGACGACTGGGACCCGCTCGGGATGCGCGGCACTGTGTCGCGAACACTGCTGATGGACGACGTCTTCGTCCCTGCGGCCAACGAGTGGCTTCCGCCCGGCATGTACAACCAGGCCGCGGATCGATATCCGTGGCTGTTCCTGTCGTTGTGCCCGAGCTACCTCGGCCTGACCGGCGGAGTGCTCGACACGACGCGTTCGTACCTTCGCGGCGAGTTGCCCGGGCAGGCGGCGGGAGCCAGGCGCGACCATCCGATCAAGCAAGCGGGTTGGGCCCAGATGCAACTCCGGCATCAGCAGGCCCGTGCCATTCTCTACCGTGCGGTCGACGAGGCCACCCTCGACCCGAGCGAGGGCGATCTCATCATGGGATGGTCTGCGGCGTACACCGTGATGGAGCACGCGGCCGAGGTGGCCTCGACCGCGATCCGGGTGTGCGGTGGGCAGGCAATGCTGAAGCACCTCCCGTTGGAACGGATGTATCGCGACTCGCGGCTCGGTTCGCTGATGCTGCCGTGGAGCGCCGAGGTCTGTCTCGAACGCTTGGCAACGGCCCGCCTCTACGACCGATGACCGGCAACGCATGGCACGACTGACACGCGACATCATCGTGTCTGCGGCGATCATCGTGATCGGTGAGATCGGGCCGGAGCAGTTCTCGGTCCGCCGGCTCGGCGAGGCGATCGACGCAGACCCCACGGCGATCTACCGCCACTTCCGCAGCAAGGACGAACTGCTGCGGGCGATCGGCGACCGCAGCCTGGCCGGCGTCGTCGACAACCTGCCGAAGTCGTCGTGGCAGGCGTGCATCCGCGAGCTGTGCATCCGGATCCGTGCCGCCAACCTCGCGAATCCTGCACTCGCATCGCTGGTGCGTGGCGCACCGCCACGCCACGAAAACGAGCTGTTGATCACCGAGACGATCCTCGGCCAACTGCGCGCAGCCGGCTTCGACCGCTCAGCCGCGGCACAGGCGTACCACGCCGTGATCGAATTGACGGTCGGTTCGGCGGCGATCGACTCCCCCTTGGCCTCGCGGCCGTCATCCGAACGCGATGCGACCTATGCGCAGTGGAGGTCGGACTACTCGGCGCTCGATCCGGCGAAGTTCCCTCACGCAGCCGAGCTCGCTGCATCGTTGTACCCCGGCACAGCCGACGACCGGTTTGCATTCGCGATCGATCGCCTCCTCGCCGGCCTCACTCGTGATGGCACATCCGGCGCGGTGGTCTAACCCTGTGCGGTAACCGGTACAGGCCAGCGCTACGTCGAGGCCGATCTTCGTGTTCCCGGCGTCGGCGATTGCCGGGGGCCGACATGCAGGGGCACCGCAGCGGGCTACACCCACTACCGGGTCAAGGCCGACGCCACCGTCACCGGACGAGTTCATGGTCGCGGTCGGGTCGTCCGAGCCATCCGATGAGCCGGCCCGTCACGATCCGGTCGGTGCGCCGTATCCGGATGTGACAGCGTTCTGGCATGGCCAGCTATCTCGATCTCAACCGCGCCAGCTGGGACGAGCGCGCACCAGCGCATGCCGCCTCCCCCGACTACGGGTTCAGCCGCTTCGCCGCCGAACACGACTACCTGAGCGAGGTGGTGCGGTTCGACCTGCCGTTGCTCGGTGAGGTGAGCGGGCTCCGCGGAGTGCACCTGCAGTGTCACATCGGCACCGACACCGTGTCGCTGGCACGACTCGGCGCACACATGACCGGCCTCGATTTCTCCGGCGCATCGGTCGCCGAGGCCAGGCGGCTGGCCGCCCGAACGGGCGTGACGATCGACTTCGTCGAGTCGAACGTATACGACGCGCTCGACGTGTTGCCCCCGAACGTCTTCGATCTGGTCTACACGGGTGTGGGCGCGCTGTGCTGGCTGCCCGAAGTGAGGCCTTGGGCGGAGGTCGTCGCCGGACTGCTGCGCGCCGGGGGCCGGCTGTTCATCCGCGAGGCCCACCCGATGCTGTGGGCAATCGACGAATCACGCAGCGACGATCTCGTGATCGGGTATCCGTACTTCGAGCGGCCCGAACCGATCGTCGACGAGGACCCAGGAACGTACGTCGCGACCGACGTCGCGTTCACGACGAACCTCACCCACAACTGGAACCACGGGCTTGCCGAGATCGTGACCGCACTGATGGAGGCGGGGATGGACCTGACCGCGCTCGTCGAGCACCAGAGCGTTCCCTGGGAAGCGCTTCCCGGTCAGATGCAGCAGGGCGAGCTCGGTGAATGGTCGCTGGCGGATCGCCCATGGCGCCTCGCTGCGTCGTACACGTTGCAGGCCGTGAAGCGATAGACCGGCCCGCCTAGAAGAACGGCAGGTACTGCTCGAGCTCCCAGGGCGACACGGTCTCGGCGTCGAACGTGCCACCGGCGGCCTGCCACTTGGCGAGCTCGTCCTTGCGGATCGTCAGGAACGCCTTCACCAGGTCCGGGCCCATCGCTTCGCACAGGACCGTGTCTGCCTCCAGCGCCTCGAGCGCCGCGCCGAGGTCGTGCGGCGTATGCCGATCGGTGTTGGGCTCGCTGTCGCCATCTCCGACCTGGGGATCGCCGCAGTCGCGACCGTCGACGACGCCCAGCAGCGCAGCGTTGAGCATGACGGCCGCAGCCAGGTAGGGATTGGCGCTGCCGCACGGCATGCGGTTCTCGATCCGGGTGGCCGCACCGCGCTCGCACGGGATGCGGTACGTGCTGATGCGATTGTCGAGACCCCAGTTGGCCCAGTAGCCGGCGATGATTCCGGGGACCAGTCGCTTGTAGCTGTTGACCAACGGAGCCGACATCGCCGCCATGCCTTCGTGGTGGGCGATGACCCCACCGAGGCATTGCCGCGCCAACGTCGAGAGCCCGAACTGGGCGGCCGGGTCGTCGAACGCGTTCGCGCCACCGTGCACCGGCGTCAGCGACAGGTTGATGTGCAGGCCACTCCCGACGAGATGCGCCATCGGGCGGCCCATGTAGGTGATCCAGTAGCCCTTGCGAGCCGCCAACTCGCGCGTCATCTCCTTGCAGATGAACGCCCGGTCGGCGGCATCCATCGCCGGGCCGTACCGCATGTTGAGCTCCATCTGTCCGGGGTGGAACTCGCCCATGATCCCCTCGAGGTCGAGCTCGCAATGCTCGGCGGCGTCGTACATGTCGAACATCAGCCCGGTGTTGTCACCGCCGAGCCCGACGCCGTAGACGCGGTGCGAAGGGATGTGCAGCGGGCCGTAGCCGCCTGGCGCGTCGGCGTCGGGCTGCATGACGTAGAACTCCATCTCGAATCCGAGATGCGGCTCGTACCCGAGGGCGCCCCACGCTTCGACAGCGCGCTTCAATGCGCCCCGCGGGCACAACGCCAACGGCTGACCGTTGTACTCGAGGTCGGCGATGGCGACGTCGGTGTCGACCTCCCAGCCGGGGCGGACGGACTCGGGAACCGGTACCGTTGCCAGATCGGCGAAACCGACGTCCGGGCCGTAGCCCTCGACGGGAAGGATCTCGCGGTCGATCCCCATCGTCAGCGTCGTGACTGCGTGGTGACCGTGCTCGAGGAGCCTCGACCGCGGCACGTATCGACCGTGCGACAGCCCGTTGAGATCGGCCCACATCACGCGAACGCGTCGATTCCCCATGGCCGGCGACGCTAGCCCCGCTACACGTCGGCCGCGGATTGCCGGCCGTCGTGAAGGCCGTCTTGAAGGCCCGGCTGAGGGGTGTGGTGAACGGTGTGCTGACCGACGTTGTCGATGGATTGCTTGCTGCTCGCGAGGGCCCAGATGAACGCAATCGCCAGCAGGATCAGCGCGAGGTGTCTTCCCCACAACTCCGAGGCCACCGGCGCGGTCTCCTTCCAGAACTGCGAGTAGATCGCCAGTACGACCGTCGCCAGACCGATCATCGCGGCGACGAGGTCGATGGGTCGCTTGGTCGCAAAGTTCTTCAGCGCCCCGACGCACAGCAACACGTAGACAACACTGATCAGGAAGCCGCCGATGCGCGACGCGATCAGGAACGCATTGAACACATCGGTGTTGAAGAAGGCCGACGGACCCGCCGGATCGATGAGGTCGGTGCCGTACTTCGTCAGCGCGATCACGGTGGTGATCACCGTGACGACGAGGATGAGCAGGCTGGCATTGGCCGGCAACGAGCGGCGATTGAGCCTGGCGAGCGGCTTGGGCAGCAACCCGTCGCGCGACAGCGTGAACAGTCCGCGGGCTGCAGCGAGTTGGAAGCCGATACCGACCGCAAGGATGTCGAGAAGGATGGCGAGGTCGATCCACACCGCGAAGAAGCGGTTGAGGTAGAGATCGGCCATCGGGACGAAGTCGGTGGCGGTGTCCGTGGAACCGATGGCCAATGTGTACTGCGTGATGAGGTAGAACGCGCCGACGATGAGAATGGTTGCCACGACGGCCTTGGGTATCGACTTCTTCGGGTCCTTGGTCTCCTCGCCGAGTGCCGCGGCGAGCTCGAAACCGATGAACATCAGGATCGCGAACAACAGGCCCTTGAACACGCTGCCACCCTCGGCGACGTTGCCGGGGTTGAACGACTTCAGGCTGTTGCCGTTGGAGCCGCCATCGGCGATGACCTTCACCGCCAGGATCAGGAACGGGATGATCGACAGCACGATCAGGGTCAACTGCGCCTTCACCGAGATCCTGACGCCCATGATGTTGGCGCCGTACATCAGCACCGAGATGATCAGGGCCCACATCCACCAGGGAGCGTCGAGGCCCATGTGATCGTTGAAGAACGTCTTCGCCCACAGACCGCCGATGATCGCGATGCCGGGGCCGGCCAGGGCGATTGCGGCCAGGTGGTACACGCCCGTGCTGAACACCGCTGCACGCTTGCCGAGGGAGTGGGCGATGAACTCGTACACCGTGCCGGAGCCGCTGTACCGCTTGGCGAACTCACTGAGGGTCCAGCCGATCCCGAGCACGCCGACCGTCGTCAACAGGATGACGAACGGTCCTGCGCCCGGTGCGAGCACGAAGGCCAACAGGCCTCCCAGCACACCGCCGGAGAAGACGGGGCCCACGGCCAACGATTGTGCAACGCAGTCGACGGTGCTGAGCTGACCTGCGGCGAGCTTCGGAGCGTCTACGGACATGCGGTTCCCCTCTCCCGAATCGATCCCCCACGGTCGATCCTTCGGGGCCGAACAATAACACGGCCGGTCATTTACCCAGGGCATCCACCGTTTCGCGGAGGGCCTCGCGATAGTCGCGGAGTAGCGGTATCCCTGCCAGCCGGAGCACCGCGTTGTCGAGAACGCTGTTCGCCGGCCGTTGTGCCGGACGCGCCGGCTTCAGCTCGGTGGTCGAGATCGGGCGAACCATCGCCGGGTCCTTGCCCATCGCCGAGACCACGTCACACGCAAAGCCGTACCAACTGGTCGATGATTGATTGGTGACGTGATGTATCCCGGCGCGACGCTCGACTGCGAGCCGCCGCACCACCGGCGCGAGGTCGCCCGTGAACGTCGGGCAGCCGATCTGATCGTCGACGAAAGCCAACCGGTCGTGCACACCGGCAAGCCGCATGATCGTCTTCACCATGTTGGACCCGTTCTGGCTGCAGACCCACGACGTGCGCACGACCGTGGCCGCCGAGCCGAGCACCGACGCCTCGCGCTCGCCGGACAACTTCGACGCCCCATACACGCTTTGAGGCGCCGGGTCGTCCCATTCGTTGTACGGACGGTCGAGCGCGCCGTCGAACACGTAGTCGGTGCTGATCTGCACCAGGCGAGCCGCAGCGCGATCACAGCTCTCGGCCAGCCAGCGCACTGCGAGACCGTTCTGCGCGGCAGCACGATCAGGATCGCTCTCGCAGGCGTCGACCGCCGTCCACGCTGCGCAGTTGACGACCACGTCGGGCCGCAGCATCGAGATCGCGCCGTGCACCGCATCGCGATCGGAGATGTCGAGATCACCGTGATTCGTCGCTGTGACATCGTCGCCGGCAGCCTCGCAACATCGCACGAGGTCGATGCCCAGTTGGCCGCCGGCGCCGGTGACGAGCACGCGCATCTAGAAGCCGGCCCTGGCCTTCAACGGCTCCCACCAGGCGCGGTTGTCGCGGTACCATCCGACGGTCGCGGCCAACCCGTCGACCAGGTTGTGCTCGGCCTTCCAGCCGAGCGCGCTGACCTTGTCGTGCGTGATCGAGTAGCGCCGATCGTGACCGAGCCGATCCTCGACCGGTGTGATGAAGCTCTCGTCGCGACCGGTGAGCTCGAGGAGCCGATGGGTCAACTCCTTGTTGGTGATCTCGTTTCCGGCACCGATGTTGTAGATCTCGCCGACGACGCCCGATCTCAAGACGAGATCGGCAGCGGTGTTGTGGTCGTGCACATGGATCCAGTCGCGGATGTTGCCGCCGTCGCCGTACAGCGGCACCTTCTCGCCGTCGAGCAGGTTCGTCGTGAACAAGGGGATGACCTTCTCCGGGAACTGGAACGGCCCGAAGTTGTTGCTGCACCGGGTGACCAGAACCGGCAGGCCGTGGGTCGTGTGGTAGCTGAGCGCGATCAGATCGCTACCGGCCTTGGCCGCCGAGTACGGCGACCGTGGTGACAGCGGGTCGCTCTCGGTGAACGAACCCTGCTCGATCGAGCCGTACACCTCGTCGGTGGAGATGTGCAGGAATCGTTGCACGCCCACGCGGCGAGCGACGTCGCACAACACGTTGGTGCCGAAGCAGTTGGTGCGGACGAAGGAGTAGCCATCCTTGATCGAACGATCGACGTGGGTCTCGGCTGCGAAGTGCACGACCGCATCGTGGCCGTCCATCGCCTCGAGCACATCGTCCTCGTCGCAGATGTCGGCGTGGACGAAGTTGAAGCGGCGATCGTCCAACACGTCGCGGATGCTGGCGAGATTGCCTGCGTACGTCAGCGCGTCGAAGATGGTGACCTCGTCGTCGCTGTTGGACTGCAGCCAACGCACGTAGTTGGACCCGATGAAACCGGCGGCACCGGTGACGAAGAGCTTCACCTCATGTCCTCATGGGGAAGTAGGGACGGCGGCCGGCGGGCAGGTCCGCGCGCAACGGGTTGGTCTGATCGCGCTGCGACAGGATCGGTTGGGAGACACCCCAGTCGGCGCCGATCGCCGGGTCGCTCCACAGCACACCGAGTTCGTCCGCGGGGTTGTAGTAGCTGTCGACGAGATAGGTGATGACGGTGTCGGTGATCGCGGCGAACCCGTGAGCGACACCCGGAGGGATGAACACGCCCATGTGATTGTCGCCGGTGAGGTCGAGCTCGAGAGTCGCAGCGTCGGTGGGCCCGCCCTCGCGCAGGTCGTGCAGCACGACGCGTGCGTGACCGAACGGGACGTACCAGTAGTCGGCCTGATGCAGGTGGTAGTGCAGGCCGACGAGCGCGCCCGCCTGACGATTGGCGCGGTTGCCCTGCAACATCTCGCGGCCGTTGGGAAACCACTCCCGGCGATAGGTCTCGATGAAGAGGCCGCGTTGGTCGCCGTGGATCGATGGCTCGACGATCCACACGCCGGCGATCTTGTCGCTCTCGGTCACTGTTGGCATGCGTTGGTTCTTTCTTTCACTCGACGTCGATCTGGCAATGGTCGCCGACCATGAGGCGCAAGGCACGTGGCCGCAGATGTGAACGACTGACCACTGCTTCCTTTCCGATCAGGCTGTCCTCGAGGCGCTGGATGTCGATCACCCTGCTGCCTTCCATGATGACCGAGTGCTCGACCTCGCTGTTGACGATCTCGCAGTTGTCGCCGATCGCCGAGA
>JBDTYA010000046.1:0-5245 GCA_040005915.1 Ilumatobacteraceae bacterium | reverse complement strand
CGACCGAGTTCCCAGACGCGCGGCTCGGGGATCATCACCGCCAGCGCATTGAGCGACTGCCGTTCTGTGCGCTGACAGTGACCAGCATCGGCCGCGATCACCGGACGAGCGCGACGGCCTCCGGGGCAGGGACGAAGAACGTGTCCTCCAACATCGCGCCGGCGACGGACCCGTCCACCGCTTCGCTCCACAAGAAGCCCTGTCCGTCGTCGCAACCGAGGCGGACGAGGTGCTCGAGCTGGCCGACCGTCTCGATGCCCTCGGCGACCACTTTGACACGGAAGCTGTGACCGAGGTTGATGATGGACTCGACGATCGCCGTGTCCGCGGCCACGTTGCCGAGGCCGGCGACGAAGCTGCAATCGATCTTCAACGTGCTCACCGGCATCCGCCGGAGATGGGTCATCGACGAGTATCCGGTGCCGAAGTCGTCGAGGGAGAGCTCCACGCTGATCTGTCGCAGCTCTGCCAGGACCACCATCGACGCCTCGAGATCGTCCATCACCGCGGTCTCGGTGATCTCGAGAGTAAGCGCATCTGCCGGCAGTGACGCCTCGGTCAGAATGTGTCGCACCCTCTCGGGGAAAGAGAGATCACAAAGCTGGCGTGCCGATGCGTTGACGGCCACGCGCACGAGCGGGAACCGCGGGTCGCGACGGGCCGACCGCCACGCCGCCACCTGGCGACAGGCAGTTTCGAGGACGAAGTCGCCGAGCCGGAGGATGAGCCCGGATTCTTCGGCGATCGGGATGAACTCGCCTGGGGTGACCGAACCAAAGCGGCGATTGTCCCAGCGCATCAGCGCTTCGAACTCAGCGACCCTGCCGGTGGGCAGCGCCACGACCGGCTGATACCTCACCGAGATCTCCCCGCGATCGAGCGCGCTGCGCAGCTCGTCGTTCAACTCCACACGACGACGGGTGTGGGCCTCGAGTGCATCGTCGAACAGCGAGATGCTCGCCCCCTCGGTTTGTTTGGCGTGCTGCAGGGCGAGGTCCGCGTGGTGCAGCAGATCGGCGGAGTCGATCGGATCATCGCCCTGTGCAAGCGTCATACCGACACATGCGCCCAGGAGGATTCGACTGCCGCCGACGTCGATCGGCGGAGCCAGGCCGCGGAGGAGGGACTCGGCCATCAGACGCAGCCGATAGCTGTCGACCACGGTCGGGCACAGCACGACGAACTCGTCCCCGCCGAGCCGCGCCAACAAGTCGCCGTGGCGCACCATTCGTCGCAGCCGATCGGAAACGACCACGAGCATCTCGTCGCCGACGTCGTTGCCGAAGCGATCGTTGATCTTCTTGAAGTCGTCGAGGTTGATCAACAACACGCCGACTGCGCCGTGCGTGTCGAGACGCATCTGCATGGTTTCGTCGAGCGACTCGGTGAAGAGCCTACGGTTCGCAAGACCCGTCAACTCGTCGTGCGTCGCTTGATGCGTCAGCAGGCGGTGGACCTCATCGCGGTCGGCCAGGTCGCTGGCCATCGCAGCGACGATGAAGCTGGTGATCAACGCGATCGCCAGGAAGAACTGCAGCGTCACGGCGTGCACCGATCCCTGGCTCGTCGAGAATGGCCCGAACCCTTGCGACGTGGCGATGTTCACACCAAGACCCACGACGAACCCGGCCATCGCCGCGGCGCTCGTACCGAAACGCATGCCGGCCCAGATGAGTGTGACGAGGATGAGGTACGGCAGCAGCGCCGCGCCATCCGTACCGATGTTCAGAAACGCCAACGCGGTGGCAGCGGCCACGACCATCGCCAGTGCGATGGTCTCGCGAGGCGTGCGGCGCACTCCGCCACGCGTCGTGTAGGTGACCAGCAGTGGCACGACCACGAGGATGCCGAGGCCGTCACCGAGCACCCAGTCCCGCCATGACCCCCACCATGGCGCGCCGTATCCGAGCAGGGTTCCGGTGCTGCCGATGGCGCCACCGATCATCGGCCCGGCCAGCACGGCGCCGGCAAAGAACACGAGCATCAGGCGACCTCGCGTCAACCGCGGCGACGACTTGCACAGCTGCAGCACGGCGGCCCCGATCACCGCTTCCGTGCAGTTGCCGACGTACCACCACGCAGCGGGTTCCAACGTGACGTGGAAGAAGATCATTGCGACCACGGTCGGCGCAACCATTCCCGCGACGATCCATCCCCAACGCCTGGCCGGCAGCAGGATCATCGCTACCAGCGGGACTCCGGCAGGCGGCCAGAAGCCGGCTGCGGTCTCGCTGACGTCCCCTCGCCAAACGAGGGCGAGACTCAGCAGAATCGTCGCCACGATGCCGACCGCAAGGGCGATCAGCACCCCGGGTACGACCGCGAGCTGAGCCTCCGACACCTCCCTGCCGCCGAATGACCTCAACCGCCACGCCGACACGGCGCGGGCACGCGCCTCGGTCGGGGAACGCCATGTATCAGCCACACCGGCGGCCGGTGTGGCGCTGACCATCAAGGAGCGCGTACGCGGGTACAGATCCGTCGCATCGGTAGTTCGGTACCCGCAATCGCGGCGGATGAGCCATAAAGGTGACGGCATGAGGAGCGTCGCCGAGTTCGTCGGCCGATCCACCGAGGTAGTCGCGCAGGAAACCGGACTCGAAGACGAAAGGAAGCGACGATGGCAACCAAGAAGGCAGCAGCGGCGAAAACGCCAGCGAAGAAGAACTCGTCGGGCGCGATGACCGAGGCAGCGGGCGATCGCCTCGGTGACTCCAAATTTGCCTTCCCGAACGAACGCAAGGAGCCGTTGAACGACGCCAAGCACGTTCGCAACGCGATCGCCCGCTTCGACCAGGTCGAGGACGTCACCGCCATACTTTGCCGCGGCACAACGTTGAGGCAACGCCCCGCTGAACCCGTCGCGACGACACTCCCGACATAGGAGTCGTCGAGAGGATCGGGATGTCGACATCACAGCGAGGTTGGTTCAGGCCGGGACGGTCCATGCGATTGCTCGCAGCGGTAGCGATCGCCGCGACTGGCCTGGTGTGGGCTGGGCCGGGTGGACGCGCCGAGGCGGCGGATCTCGTCGTGTCCACCCCGTACCCATCCGTTGTCGCCCAACCAGGATCGACGGTGAAGTTCGATCTCTCCGTGACCGCTCCCGCGGTGAGCGTCGCTCAGCTGTCGGTGGACAAGCTGCCCGACGGCTGGACGACGACATTGCGGGGCGGCGGCTTCGTGGTGAACGCAGTCACCGCGGCACCGGACACACCGGGCAAGGTCACGGCTGAGATCAAAGTGCCTGCTGACGCAGCGGCCGGCACGTACTCGATGCAGATTGATGCCACCGACGGCGCAGGCGCGTCGACGCAGACATTGACCGTGCAGGTTCAGGCGACGGTGGATTCGGGGGTGGGCGTGAAGGCCGACTTCCCGTCGCTGCGCGGCGACCCGGGCACCGCTTTCGATTACACGCTGACGGTCACCAACAACACCCCTGAGGCGCAGACCTTCACGTTCACCGCCGGGGGACCGCAGGGCTGGACGGTGACCGCATCGCCAGATGCTGCGGCCAACGCCAACACGGTCACGGTCGATGCCGGCGGCACCACCACGGTAAAGGTTGCGGCGACCCCGCCCCAGGTCGTCGACGAAGGCAAGTATCCCATCACCGTGACGATCACCTCGGATTCCGGGGCCACCGGCTCGATGCAGTTGACGGCTGAGGTCACCGGTTCTTCGAAGCTGGCGATTGCGACGGCAGACCAGCGCTTGAACTTCAGCGGCAAGGCGAACAGCGAGAAGCGGGTCACGATCGTCGTCGCCAACTCAGGGACCGCGGCGGTCGACGCCGTGCAGTTCGCCGCGACACCCCCGTCGGGATGGACCGTGACATTCGATCCACCGAAGGTCGACGAGGTCAAGCCCAACGAGTCGACCCAGGTCGTCGCCGTCGTCAAGCCGGCGAAGAACGCACTCGCCGGCGACTATGCGATCGGATTGCGGGCCAGTGCCGGCAGCCAGTCGTCGACACTCGATCTGCGCTACGGCGTTCAGGGCTCGCAGGCGCTTGGCGTGATCGCGATCGCAATCATCGCGATCGTCTTCCTCGGCCTGGCGTGGCTGTTCCGCCGCCTCGGCCGGCGATGACAGCGATGACGTCGGATACAGCGGTCAGCGCGGACGAGGACCTCACGGCGGGCCGCACGACCGCACTCGAGACCCACGATCTCACGAAACGCTACGCGGATCGCACTGCCGTCGATTCCTTGAACCTGCGGATCAACCGCGGCGAGATCTTCGGACTGCTGGGACCCAACGGCGCCGGCAAGACAACGACGATCCTGATGTTGTTGGGCCTCACCGAGCCGACCAGCGGCGCTGCCGAGGTCGATGGCCTCGACCCGCGACGCGACGCACTCGCCGTCAAGCGTCGCGTGGGCTACTTACCCGACGACGTCGGCTTCTACGACGACGTCACCGCTCGCGAAAATCTTCAGTACACCGCTCGGCTCAACCGCATGCGCGAACCGGATGCGACCGAACGGATCAAGTTCCTCCTCGAACAGGTCGGCCTCAGCGAGGTGATCGACCGGCGCGTGCGCACGTTCTCACGCGGTATGCGGCAACGCCTGGGTCTCGCCGACGCCTTGATCAAGCGGCCATCGATCCTCATTCTCGACGAGCCGACCGTCAACATCGATCCCGAAGGAGTCCGCGAACTGCTGAAGTTCGTCAGCGACCTTCGTCGCGACGAAGGCATGACCGTGCTGTTGTCGTCGCACCTCCTCCATCAGGTCGAGCAGGTCTGCGATCGGATCGGGGTCTTCGTCAGCGGTCGGCTGGTGGGCGTTGGAACGGTCGGAGAGCTGGCCGCTGAGCTGACCGATGGATGGGTGTTCGAGCTCGGCGTCGACCCCGGGCCATCGGCTGCCGTACTCGGTGAGTCGCTGAAAGCGCTTCCCGGTGTCAGCGCAGTCGAGGCCGACGGGCGCGGCCGGTGGATGATCAACGCAAGCCGCGACGTCCACATCGCGCTGCTCGCCGCCGTCGCGTCGACCGGTTGCACGATCGACCACTTCGTGCGGCGCGGAGCCGATCTCGATGCGATCTATCACCACTACTTCACCGGGAGAACTGATGACAGCGACCATCACCTCGACGCCTGATGGGCCCGCAACCCCAAGGGTCGCCCGCCGCGCACCGCGCTCCGAACGGCTGACCGGTGGCTGGCTGATCGTCGCCCGCAAGGAGTTCAACGATCACATCCACTCGGTGCGGTTCGTGATCCTGGTCGTGC
>JBDTYA010000045.1:0-10047 GCA_040005915.1 Ilumatobacteraceae bacterium | reverse complement strand
CGCGACAAGGCCGGCGTCGGCTCGGCGATGAACGACACGACTCGCGAAGTCGGCACCACGCTCGGCGTTGCCGTGCTGGGCAGCATCCTGTCGTCGGGCTACACCTCGCACCTCGGTGGCGCCGTCACCGGCCTGCCCGACGCAGCTCGCCAGACCGCCGAAGGCTCGCTGGCCGGTGCCCTCGGCGTCGCTCGCGAGATCGGCGGCACGCAAGGTACCGCCATCATCGAGGCAGCCAGGTCGGCATGGACCGACGGCCTGAAGCTGTCGATGATCATCGGCGCCGGGATCGTATTGGTCGCCGCGTTCATCGCCGGCCGCTACCTCCCCGGCAAGTTCGGCACCGGCACCGACGAGGCGATCGAGCTCGACGGTTTCACCGCTGAACTCGAAGGTCTTTCGGTAGTCGCCGGCGACTGATCCGCCACTCGCTTCGCGTCCTGCCCTTCCGAACATTGTCGCTCCGAGGTCGTCCGGCACCTCGGCAGCGACAAAGTTTCGTTTCACGTGAGCGTGGCAGCGCGGAGCCATTCGAGCGCAGCGGCGGCGTTGCCGAGCACGGAGATGTGGCCATCGTCGGGCGCCAGCCGAAGTTCTGATCGGCGACATCGCGAGGCGAGCCACTGGCTGTGCGAACACGGCACGACTCGGTCCTTGCCGCCGTGAACGAACAACGCCGGCGCATCGACGTCGGTGGGATCGAATCCCCAGGGGTTGACGTAGGCGAGATCGTCGTCGATCAATCCGCCTGGTCCCGCGGCAAGCGCGGGCCCGACCACCTGTCCGAGCCATGACCACTCGCCTGCGAGTGCAGCGAGATCGCGCTCGGTGAACTCCGGGTCGTAGTCGTCGCCCGATTCCTCCTGCTGCACCTTTGCCGCTCGACCGGCGGCCGCGGCCTGCAGCGAGGCGACGCCCGACGCAGCCATGCCGGCGAACCAGTCGAGACCTGCGGCACCGAACGGCGCCAACCCGGCGATGCTGACCACGGCCCTGACGCGATCCGGCAACAGCGCCGCGCAGGCCAGCGCGTGCGGGCCGCCACCACTGTGCCCGACGACTGCGAAGTGATCGATGCCCAGCTCGTCTGCGACCGCCGCGGCACTGTGCGCCGCGGATGCGACATCGCGGCCCGGCAGAGGCGTCGACGTGCCGTATCCCGGCCGATCGAACGACACCCAGCGCAAGCCGAGTTGCTGTGCCAAGTCGAAAAGCGGACGCGGAGGTGCGCCGATGTTGGGCGTGCCGTGATGCCAGAACACGGCGAGCTGATCGGCGGACCGATCGGATCCCGCGTCGTAGGCGTGCAGCACCGTTCCGTCGTGAAGCTGCACATCGAACTCGATGACCACGACTCTCAATACCACAGTCTGTGCGGCCGCTGGCTCACCGGCGACTGCGGCGATCTTCTTCGACGTACCGCTCCGCGAGTTGGTGCGGCGCGCAGGCCAACCAACCGTCGACGATCGCCTCGCGTAGCGCACGTTTGCCCACGACCTTCAGTTGGATCAACACCGCTGCGTAGCCGTCGAAGTGCGAGATCGTGAAGAAGCCTTTGTGCTGCGCAGCGAGCACTGCCTCCTTCTCGCCGAGGTCTTCCACGCTGACAGCGAGGATTGGACCGGCCGGCGGTGAGACGTCGCCGTATCGCCGGATGTCGGCCTTGCTGAAGGCGCGTTCCCAGGCGAACGTCTTGCCGGCCACCGACCAGGCACGACGACCGCCTTGCGGCCGCACGCCCTCGATCACCTCGGGCAGTTGCATGGCCATTCGTGCGGCTTCGTCGAGACTCACCATCGGTTGCCGTGCATGATTCGTCGGTTGCGTCAGGGCCGCGGCGAGGCGACGAAGACCGGGATCAGTCGATCGGTCTTCTCCTGGTACTCCGCGTAGGGCGGGTACGCAGCCACCGATCGATCCCACCACGCGGCGCGCTCGTCGCCGCTGACCTCGCGCACGTCGTAATCCTGCGGCGCCGGCCCGTCCTGGATCTCGATCGGGCCGTTGTTGTCCTTGAGGTTGTAGTACCAGACTGGGTGCGCCGGCGCCCCACCCTTCGACGCCACGAGTGCGTACTCGCCGTCGTGCTCGACCCTCATCAGCGGGATCTTGCGGATCTTGCCGCTCTTCACGCCCAATGTCGTGACCACGATGACGGGAAGGCCGGTCTCGCGCAGGGTGTTGCCCTTCGTGCCGCCCGAGCCTTCGTACAACTCGACCTGGTCACGTACCCACTGCGCCGGACTTGGTTCGTATTCGCCTTGGAGAGCCATGGTGCCAGGATACGGGGACGGCAGAATGCCACCAGCATCGAACACAGCCCTCAGGAGGCAATCATGGTCATCGTCGGAGGAACCTTCGAGTTCGATCCGGGTCAGCGCCAACTGTTCATCGACAGCCGGATGGAGATGATGCGCACCTCGCGAGCCGAGCCCGGCTGCCTGGAGTATTCCTTCTGTCCCGACCCCCTCGACGCGAGCCGCGTGGTGCTGTACGAGCGCTGGGAGAGCCAGGATGCGCTCGACGCCCACATCCTTGCATTGCGCGCCGCGCCGCCGTCGCCCGATGCGGAGATCAAGCCGATCACGGCATCGGTCATGATCTACGACGTCAGCGGAGAGCGTCGCATCGGCCGCTGAGGAATCGCGACCCGACGGCGGTTCAGCCGGCGGCGAGTGCGACGGATTCGATACCCGCGATGCAGATCTCTTCGTCCTCGTCGCCGGTACCGCCGGACGCCCCTGCAGCGCCGAGGATGCGACCGTTGTCGTCCTTGATCAGCACGGCGCCTGTCTGAGGCAGGAACCGACCGTGCGCCGTCGACGCCAGCGACACGAAAAAGTTGGGGTTGCCGGCTGCACGATCGCCGAGCACCCGGCTGGAGGCGCCCATCGCGACGGCGGCCCACGCCTTGCCGGTGGCGACGTCGACACGAAACATGCTGGCGTCGTCCTGCCGTTGCGCCGAAACGAGATGACCGGAGTCATCGAGCACCACGACGGCCATCGGCCGGTAGCCGGCGCGTGCCGAAGCAGCGAACGCCGCATCGATGATCGCGTTCGCAGTTGCCAACGAGAGATCGCTCATGAGGTTGCCGCGCTGCTGCGAAGGAGTGGACCGAAATGAAGAAGTTGCGTCACGCCGATCAGAGTAGACCGGCGCGAGTTGGCACGACGCCCCGCCGCCGAGGCGTCGTGCCACGGCTCACAGCAGTCGCAGCGTCAACGACCATTTGAACGGTGCGCCGACCGTCGCGACAAAGGCGACCGTAGTAGCGAGGGTCGCTGCGACCCGCATCGATGTGCTCCGGATGGATTTCATTTCCAACTCCCGATTCGGCGATCGAATCCTCAGCCCTGCGGTTTCGCCGTCCACCACCGCAGTGCATGGACAGGTATAGAGAAGTTCGGTCGCGATGCCAAGGCCCCTACCCGCAAGCCTTCGTCTGGGAATCGTCAAGGCGACCCCAGGAGTGGGAGTCGATCGCAATCCCGCAGCCACACGCTGGGTAAGAAGCCGCCGACGAGAACCGCCATCTGTGCTCCCGCGTCACCGCCAGTGCCTTTCGCACGGGCAACCCATCGGGCAAATGAGTCGTTCGGCCCATCGCCGTTAGCGTGTCGCAATGGCCGACCGACCGAGCATGCACCAGGTTCCCGCAAGCGACACCAGTAGCACAGAGTCGTCGACACTCGCTCCGCCGCCCGAGCCCTCGCACGCAGAGCGCTGTCGCACGCTGGTCGCCTCCGCAGCGCGCGGTGCACTGTCGACCTTGGCCGCCGACCCCGCCGGATACCCGTATGGATCGGTGGCCAGCTATGCGCTCGACGATCGCGGCAACCCGCTGTTCTTCGTCAGCCTGATGGCCGAGCACACGCAGAACGCCATCAAGGATCCGAGGGCGAGCCTGCTCGTGACCGAGCCGGTACCCGACGGCGCCGATCCTCTGGCCAGTGGCCGGGCGACGTTGATGGGTCGGCTCGGCTCGGTCTCCGAGGCCGATCGGAGCTCGGTACGCGACCGCTATCTCGAGGCCATCCCTTCGTCGGCGTACTACATCGACTTCGGCGACTTCGTGTTCTACCGATTGACAGTCGAGAGCATCCGATACGTGGGTGGCTATGGACGTATGAGCTGGGTCGATGCGCAGTCGTACGCGCTGGCAGCGGCCGATCCACTCGTCGGGTCGGCCGCCGGCATCATCGAGCACATGAATGCCGACCACGCCGACGCCCAGGTGCTGTACTGCCGTCACCTGGCCGGGTTCACCGACACCACGTCTGCGTCGATGTCGGCGGTCGACCGGTACGGCTTCGAGATGATCGCGATCACTCCCACCGGGCGGCACGCGGTTCGGCTGGGTTTCCCCGAGCCGTGCACCGACGGAAACCAGGTTCGCGTGGCGATGGTAGCCATGATCGCCGTCGCCCGCGAGGCTGCGACCGCCGCGAACTAGGTCCGCTTCAGGTCTTGTCGAGGAAGTGCACGAACTGCTCGCGGACCTCGTCGTCGACGGAGACGACGTGTTGCGGTTGCGGATACGAGCCTGACCCGACATCGGCAGCGAACTCCGAGAACGCACCGACCCGCTCGCGTTGCAGCCGGTCGTGCTCGCTGCGGAAGTCGCGGTACTGCTTGGCGTGCCGCGGCGCGTGCGCGTCGGTGTAGCCGAGGATGTCGCAGGCGAACAGGTACTGGGCATCGCAGCCGGCGCCCGCTCCCATCGAGAACAGGACCAACGTGGTGTGCTTGGCGATCTCGGTGGCGATCGCTTCGGGGACCACTTCGATCTCGGCGGCAAAGGCTCCGGCGCCCTCGAGCTCCTTCACCTGTCGGTAGACGAGCTTGGCGGTGTCGAGTGTCTTGCCGACTGCCTTGAAGCCGCCCGTCCACGTTCGCCGCGACGGGATCAGACCGGCATGACCGACCACCGGGATGCCCTCGGCAGCCAACCGCTCGATCACCTGCGTGCTCGCCGCGCAATAACAACAGTCTCCGCCGAGCACTCTCGACGTGTGCGCGGCGCGCAGGTAGTCGTCTGTCGTGTACAGCTGGCCGTAGACCAGGCCGACCTGCACGAAGCAGTCGCCTGCCGCCTCGCGCATCGCTTCGCTCCAGTGTGGCGTGTCGATCGACAACACGTCGATGCCGGCTGCCGCACAGGCCCGGGCCTCGTCGATGGTCTCGACGTGCACCATGCTGAGCTGGCGCTTGCCCTTCGAAGCGCGGATGTCGGCGACCGTCGGCCGAGTGCGGTTCATGAGGCTTCCTCTCGGTCCATGACGTTCACCGTGGGAGTGTATTTCAGTGCCCGAAGGCGGACGAAGCCGCCAATCCTGGACCGCGCCGGTCGCACTGAGCCGCTGAGATCACCGAGGCGTCGACGCTGTTGGAACTGCGGCGCGGCTCGCGGCCAAGATCGCCTCGACCGATGCCACGACGTCGGCGTCGGTCGTCGCGAAGTTGCTGACGGAGATGCGCATCACCGCCTGGTCGCGCCACGTCGATCCGCCGAGCCAGCACGTGCCGTCCTCCTGCACCCTGGCGATCACCGCCCGTGTTCGGGCATCGTGGCCGGCGGCGTTGCCGGAGGGATCGAGGAATCGAACGAGCACCTGGTTCAGCACGACGTCGTTCAACACGACGACACCCGGCTCCGCGGCGAGAAGCTCGGCGAAGCGGCGTGCGTGCGCGCAGCTCTGCTCGACGATCGCGGCGACGCCCTCGCGCCCGAGCGAGGCGAGTGCCGCGTAGACCGGCACGCCGCGCGCTCGCCGCGAGAACTCGGGGTTCCAGTCCACGGGATCGCGATCGGTACCGGGTGCGGCCTGCACCAGGTACGAAGCCGTCACCGTCATCGCGGCGCGGTGCGAGTCGTGATGCCGACAGATCACGATTCCGCAGTCGTAGGGGACGTTGAGCCATTTGTGCGCATCTGTCGACCACGAGTCGGCATCCTGCAATCCTGGGAGTCGAGCCGGGTCGCGACTGGCAGCGGCCCACAGCCCGATGGCTCCATCGACGTGGAGCCACGCACCGCGTGAATGGGCGATGGCGGCGAGCTCGCCGATCGGGTCGATGGCTCCGGTGTTCACGTTGCCCGCCTGACAGCACACGATGACGGGGCGCTCCGGGTCGAGCGCGAGCACTCGTTCGAGATCGGCGGGCAACATCGCACCGTTGCCGTCGACGGCGACTCGCTCGATGCAGTTCGTACCGAGGCCGATGAACCGCGCCGCCCGCTGGATCGTGACGTGCGCCTCATCGCCCACGACGAGGCGAATGGGCGGTGACCCCGCCAAACCGTCCGACTCGACGTCGTATCCGACCGACGCCAGCACGTGATGACGCGCCGCGGCCAGCGCCGTCGTGTTGGCCATCTGACCACCGGTGACGAAGGCGAAGGAGGATTCCTCGGGGAGCCCCAACATGTCGAGCATCCAGCGGCCGGCGATCTCTTCGATCACCGCTGTCGCCGGGCTCAGGGCGAAGAGACCGGTGTTCTGGTCCCACGCCGTGACCAACCAATCGGCGGCCAGCGCGGCAGGCAGGGCGCCGCCGATGACGAAGCCGAAGAAACGACCGGAATCCATCGCCATCAGCCCTCCTGCCTCGACGACGTCGGCGAGCCGATTGACGACCACCGCGGCATCGACCGACTTCTGCGGCGTCGGACCGCCGAGGTCGATCCGCAGTTGTGCGGGCGTCGCGGTCGGCGCGATGCGGGCATCGCCGAGACCGGCGCGGTACGCGATGGCACGCTCGGCCACCGCACGGTAGAGATCTGAGTCTTCCATCGGCGGCGACCGTAGCAAGGCCGAGTGTTCGCTCAGCTTGTGTGCATCGCCTGCCAGACCCGAAGCGGTGTGTAGGGCAGGTCGAGATGCTCGACGCCGAACTCGCGCAACGCGTCGAGGACAGCGCTCTGGATGGCCGGTGTGGCGACCACGGTGCCCGACTCGCCGACGCCCTTCACCCCCAGCGGGTTCAGTGGCGACGGGGTCTCCATCTCGTGCGTCTCGAAGTGAGGGAGCTCCACCGCGGACACCAAGGCGTACTCGGCGAGGTTGCCCGATTTGGGCACACCATCACTGTCGTAGACCATCTCCTCGTAGAGCGCCGCGGCCACAGCCATCGCCAGGCCGCCGTGAACCTGACCCTGGGCGAGTTGCGGCTGCAGGATCGTGCCGACATCGTCGACCGAAACGAGAGAGCGCACGCGCACCAGGCCGGTCTCGGTGTCGAGTTCGATCGTGGCCACGCAGGCCCCGAACGCGAACGTGCCGGCGCCGCCCGCCGGCTTGAACTCGTGCTCGGCGGACAGCTGACCGAGGTCGGCCCACCCCACATCGCGGGCGGGTGTGCCGGCAACATGGAAGCGGCCGGTCGAACGCTCGAAGACGATGTCGGCTGGCGCCGCCTCGAGACGTTCGGCCGCGGCGGACTTGGCCAGTTCGATCACATCGTGTGCTGCGCCGTACGCCGCCGATCCCCCGAGTTGGGCTGAGCGCGAGCCGATGGTGCCCCCGCCGAACGGGGAGATCTTCGTGTCGCTGTGCAGCACCCGCACTCTGTCCTGGGCCACACCCATCTCGTTGGCGACTACCGCGGCGAACGTCGTCTCGTGAGCCTGACCGTGCGGCGATGTGCCGACGACCACCGTCACGGACCCGTCGGCTTCGACCGTGACCGACGATGACTCGCCCTCGCCCCCGCCGGTGATCTCCACCGTGCAGCTGACACCGACACCGAGTCGTACGGGGCCGCCGAGCCGACGAACCTCGGCCTGCTCGGCACGAAGTGCGACGTATCCCGCGGCCTCCGCGCAGCGATCGAGGGCCTCGGCGTAGCGGCCGCTGTCGTACGTCGATCCGACCGCTGTCGTGTACGGGAACGCATCCGCCGGAACGAGGTTGCGCCGTCGAACGTCGACCGGGTCGCGACCGATGCGAAGCGCGAAACGGTCGAGCGCCCGCTCGATGTCACAGGCGGCCTCGGGCCGGCCGGCGCCTCGCAGGGCCATGGTCGACGAGGTGTTGGTGACGACCGATCGACCGCTGACACGCGCCGCAGGGATGTCGTACACGCCGGTACCGGAGTTGCGCAGGTTGGTGGTGATGAAGGTGCCCATGGCCGGGTACGCGCCGCTGTCCTGCACGGCGGCGACCTCGTACGCCAACACGTCGCCGTCGGTCGAGCCGCCGATTCGCACCCGATGTGTCGACGCCCGACCATGGCCCATCGACAACATCGATTCGCTTCGCGTCTCCACCCATCGCACCGGCCGACCGAGCCGCCGAGCCGCCCAGGCCAGCACGACGTCTTCCGGCTGACAGCCGTAGCCCCCCTTCGACCCGAACCCCCCGCCGACGTCGGGGGCGATGGCGCGCACTGTGCCCGGCTCGAGGCCGAGTGCGCACTCGATGACGTACTTCGCTCCTGCCGGCCGCTGGGAGCACACCCACACCGTGCAGTGCGAATCGTCGGCCCAGACCGCGGCGCCGGCCCGAGGCTCCATCGCCCCGGCGTGCAGGCGTGGGTGACGCATCGTGAACTCCTCGACGACATCGCACGCGGCAAAGGGATCCGACTCGAATGGAGGAGTAGCAAACTCGAACGACACGTTGGTGCCGGACCCTTCGTGCAGCAACACTTCACCGCGCAGGGCATCATCGAGGTCGATCACCGGCGGCAGTCGCTCTGTGTCGACCACTACGACCTCGGCCGCATCGGCGGCCTCTGCCCGTGTCTCTGCCAACACGATGGCGACGGGCTCGCCGACGAACCGCACGGAACCCTGAGCCATCATCGGGCGCACCATCGCCTTGTTGGCGGGCGGCAGACGTGGCGGCAGCACCCACACGTCGGTCAGATCCTCACCGGTCAGCACAGCAACCACGCCGGGCATCGACGCTGCCTCGGTCGTGTCGACGGAGATGAGGTTCCCGTGTGGCTCGATCGAGCGGACGAACACGGCATGTAGCGCGCCTTCGAGCTCGGGCAGCCGCAAACCGTCGATGAACGTTCCCTGGCCGAGGAGCAGCGATGTGTCTTCACGGCGGACCGTGCGCGGCGGGTGTGCACTCACCCCGCGAATCTCTCACAATCACCCCCGTTCGCCGCTACTTCCAGAGTCGCTCCGAAGCGATTCGGGCGCCCTCTGCGAGCGCCTTGAACTTCGGCCACACGACGGTCGGGTGCACTTCGGGGGCGTAGCTGGCACGCGAGGAGAATCCGCAGTCGGCGCCGGCGATGACGTTCTCCCTGCCGACGATCGAGGCGTAGTTGCAGATGTACTCGGCGATCAGTTCGGGATGCTCGACGTAGTTGTTCGCATGGCCGAGGAGGCCTGGGATCAGCACCTTGCCGTCGGGCACGCCGATCTCCTCGAGTTGGCGCCACTCGTGCATGTGCCGCGGGTTCATCACCTCGAACGAGAACGCTTGCGCCTTGATCTTGAACGCGAACTTCATCGCGTCCTTCAGGTCGATGTCGGTCAGCCGCGGTCCATGGTTCAACCCGTAGCACGTGTGATGGCGAATCCGCTCGACCGGGATGTCGCGCAACGCATGATTGAGGATCTCCACGTGTTGTTCGGCGGCACGCTCGCGATCCGCGATCGGCTTGGTCGGGTCGGACAGTGCGCCGATCAACCAGGGGTCGTCGATCTGCACGATGAAGCCGGCCTCGACGATACCGAGGTACTCCTGGCGCATTGCTTCGGCAACCGCTTGCACGTACTCCTCGCGCGTCGTGTAATACCGGTTCTCGCCGAAGCCCGACGGACCGTTGGAGGGCATGAATATCTCGGACACATCGAGTCCCTGGACGGCGGCGCTGAGATTGTCGATGTCGATCCTCAGCAGGTCTTGGCCGATGTACGTGATCGGGCCGGTGGCAACGATCGTCTTGCGCTTGGCGACTGTCGAGGAGTACTTCTTCATGTAGTCGGCGTAGTACTCCGGGAACATGTCGATCTCGGCTTTCCAGCTCGCGGGCTGCGACTTCGGGGCGTCGTCATCCTCGTAGCCGCCGAGGCGATCCTTG
>JBDTYA010000044.1:0-1733 GCA_040005915.1 Ilumatobacteraceae bacterium | reverse complement strand
ACCGCTGCTCCGAGGGTGGCGCCGACCAGTGGGATGAGGTCGGCGAAGGCGACCCAGAGGGCGAGTACGACAGGGCTCGGAACGCCGAGCGCGACAAGGGCGGCGAAGGCGGCAATGCCGGCGATGAGGCTGATGATGAGGTTGCCGATGACGTACCCGCTGACCGCGCCTGCGGCGTCGGACGCGATGCGTTGTGCGGAGGCCCGGCGACGATATGGGATCACGCTCTCCGCGGCTCGTCCGATTGCGGCCGACTGGCTGAGGAACAGGAACGTCAACAGGGTGATCGTGATGAAGGCGAAAGCTGCACTCAGCACCGTTTGCAGCTCTTCGAACGATGAGTCGCTGAGGCGAGCCGCGGCGCGGGCGAGCTTGGCTTCGTTGGTCTTCACGTAGCTCTCGATGTGCAACTTGTGGACGATGTTGCCCACGGGTCCTCTGCCGTTCGCGGCGTCGTGCACAGTGCCGGGCAGATCGGTGATGATGTGGACCAGCTGGGTCCGGACCGGAAGGATGAACAGCGCGAGCACGCCGACGATGACCAACAGCGTCCCGACCACGACCGTTCCGGTCGCGATCGTGCGGCGTCCGCCCAGCCTGCGGTCGAGCCGGCCGACGAGGGGAGCCAGAACGATGGCGAGGAACCCGGCGATCGCAACCCAGGTGAGGATGCGCACCGCCGCCAGCAGCAGCACGATCAACACATATGTGGCCACCACGACGCCGACAGCGCCGATGATGGTGTGCCATGGCACATCGGACCACGCCCCCCTCTTCGCCGGCGGCTGGCTCTCTACGGCGTCGCGATCAGGGAGCCCACTACTACCGGGGATGTAGAGGCCGTCGTGATCAGACGCACCCGACATGTGGTGCACGGTATCAACACTTCCCTTGGACGTGTGGTCTCAAACTGGCGGCGCGGGCAGGCATGCTCAGCGGATCAGGCTGCCGACGACGTTGATGACGATGCCGACGATCACGGACCCGAAGACGTACGACAGCAGCGCGTGGCGAATGACGGTGCGACGTATCTTGCGCTGGCCGAGACCGGTGTCGGACACCTGGAACGTCATACCGATCGTGAAAGCCACGTAGACGAAGTCCATGTAGTCGGGCTGGTCGTCGTTGCCGGGGAAGTCGATGCCACCGGGGGTCTCGCTGTAATAGAGCCGGGCGTAGCGCAGCACGAACAAGGTGTGGACCGTGAACCACGACAGGAACACGGTGAACACAGCCACGCCCGTCAAGACCCCGGTGATCGCCCCCGAGCGGTTCCTCGTGTGCGCCAACCCCAGCACGACTCCGACGAGGCTGACCAGGCAGGCGATGACCATGATCGCATTGCTGAGCACGTGGCTGTCGTCCTCACGAGTCGCAACCCGTTCGGTGGACGGGCCGTCGAGCGTCGCGATGAACGTCCACACCGACACGACCACGAACAACGCCGCCACATCCCAACCGACGAGCACCGTCAGCTGCCAGGGAAAGCGGAACGAGACCGAGATCGCGGCGGCGACACCCAGTGGAGCAGCGATCAACAGGCGCTCGCGTTGATCCAAGCGAGTGCCCACGGGCGAAGCCTAGTGGGGGTACTGCACGCGCGCCGTTTAGACATGTGCGGCACGGGGTATTCACGACTGCGCATGTACGCCTCAGCAGTTCCGTTGAGGGGTGTTCATCAATCTCCGAAGGAGACAAGCATGTCGTTCACCGAAGGTCCTCTCCACGAGCGC
>JBDTYA010000043.1:0-16735 GCA_040005915.1 Ilumatobacteraceae bacterium | reverse complement strand
ATGTTCCGCATCTCGTACGTCGGCGAGAACGGCTGGGAGATCTACACCAACATGGAGCACGGCCTGCGGCTGTGGGACACCGTTGCCGAAGCCGGCAAGGAGTTCGACATCATCCCCGTCGGCATCGGCGTCTACGCAGTGACGGGCCGCATCGAGAAGGGCTACCGCCTGATGGCCGCCGAGCTCGAGAGCGAGTACAACCCAGTCGAGGCAGGCCTTGCCCGGCCCAAGGTGAAGTCCGCCGACTTCATGGGCAAGGAGTCGTACATGAAGGCGCGCGAGGAAGCGCCGGCGGCGATCATGTGCACGCTGTCGATGGACTCGCAGAAGTGCGCCGACGGTTACGACCGCTTCCCGACGGGTGGCAACGAGCCGATCCTGACACTCGATGGCGAGCGGATCCTCGATGCCAAGGGCCGCGTTTCGCGGGTCACCACCGCCGGTGCCGGCCCCTCGGTCGGTAAGTACCTGTTGCTGGCCTACCTCCCGCCGGAGCACGCCGTCGAGGGCGCCAAGTTGCAGGTGATGTACATGAACGAGCTCTACCCGGTCACCGTCGAGCGCGCCGGTGCGACGCCGCTGTTCGATCCCGACGACAAACGAATGAAGTCATGAGGATCCTCGTCTGCGTGAAGCGCGTCCCCGCACCGGGGGCGCGCATCAACATCACCGCCGACGGTCAGGCGATCGATACAGCGTTCCTCGGGTTCACCATGAGCCCGCACGAGGAATGCGCGGTGGAGGAAGCCGTGCAACTGATCGAGAAGCACGGCGGCGAGGCGACCGTGTTGACCCTCGGGCCGGCCGAGGCCGACGAGCAGTTGCGCTACGCCGCAAGTCTCGGTGTGGCCAACGCAGTGCTGCTGCCGATCACGGGTGGCGACTGGGACCCGCAGCGCACCGCGTCAGCGATCTCCACAGCCATCGTCGACATCGAGTCCACCGACGGACCTTTCGATCTCATCCTGTTCGGCAACGAGTCGGCGGATTCCGGCGGCTTTCAGGTAGGGGTGCGCGTCGCCCACGCGCTCGGCCGGCCGATCGTCAACGGCATCAAGGGCATCGACGTGCAGGAGGGTGCGCTGATGGCCCGCCGCGAAGCCGATGTCGGCGTCGAGGTCTACGAGGTACCGATGCCTGCGGTGCTCGGGGTCAAAGAGGGCATCAACCTGCCTCGCTACCCGACACTGAAGGGTCGGCTGGCCTCGAAGAAGGTTGCCGTCGCCCAGGTCGCGCCAACCGGTGAGCCCGGCGGCCAGAAGCTGATCACGCTGATGCCTGCGCAAGAACAGGTCAGCGCGACGGTCATCTTGGGCAACGGTCCCGACGCAGCGTCGGCGGTCGTCGACATGCTCGAAGAGATCGGCGTGCTGAAGTGATACTGGTCGTCGTCGAACATGATCGCGGCACGATGTCGCCGGCCACATGGGAGGCCCTCGCCGCGGCGAACAACCTCGGCGAGGTGCACGCTCTCACGATCGGCAAGGCCGCTGATGGCCTGGTCGAACAGATCAGCGTGTTCGGTGCGACCACCGTTCACCAGGTGGACGACGCGGTGCTCGTCGACTACGGGCCCGAAGCGTGGGGTGCGGTCGTGGCTCAAGCGGCGACCTCGCTGGGCCCGACGATGATCCTGGCCACCGGCACCGATCGCGGGAACGAAGTGATGGCTCATGCCGCTGCGCTGCTCGATCTGCCGATGGTCGCCAATGTGGTGGAGTTCGGCGACGACCATCTGGTGCGCGTGCGTTGGGGCGGATCGTTGCTCGAGCGGTGTTCGCTCGACGCGTCGATCCAACTCGTCACGATCGCCCATCACGCCTTCCCGGCCGTCGAAGCCCCGGTCACGGCCACCGTGTCTCCGCTGTGGGTCGAGCTCGATCCCGCCCTCAGTCGCTCGGTCATCCGCGAGCGTGTCGAGCGTGCTGCCGGTGTCACCCTGTCGACCGCGCCGGTCGTCGTCAGTGGTGGTCGCGGCGTCGGCTCTGCCGATGGGTTTGCTCCGCTCCAAGAGCTGGCGACGAGCCTCGGCGGTGTTGTCGGGTGTAGTCGCGCCGTCACCAATCTCGGTTGGCGCAACCACACCGATCAGGTCGGCCAGACCGGCACGCGAATCGCCCCCGACATCTACATCGCCTGCGGTATCTCGGGCGCGATTCAGCACTGGGTGGGCGCGATGGCATCGAAGAAGATCCTCGCCATCAACACCGATCCCGAGGCCAACATGGTCACCAAGGCCGACTACGCCGTGATCGGGGATCTGCACCAAGTGGTGCCGGCGATCACCGCCGAGATCCACCGCCGCCGGGGTTGATCCGGGCGGATCTCAGCTCTGCGATCTGGTGAGCGGCGGCATCGAGCGGGGTTGGCGCCCGGAACGCTGGTTCGCCGCGCGGTTCCCCACCGTCATCACCGGGTGCATCGGGCGCGATTCCGGTATTCCCAGTACTGAAATCGAACCCGTTCGACCTGGTTGGGCGCGCTGTGAGCACCCGCAGTACCGAGCTCGCGCCCGACCGGCCGGACGGGCATGACCGCCCCATGTCGGCGCATCGGCGCTGGCCCGTCGTTGAAGAGGCTCCCCGAGACCGACGAGCCGTCGGCGTTCAGATGACTACTGCTACGAGGTGACTTCCTTGCCGCGCAGGTACAGAGAACCGAAACGGTTGGCCAGGAAGTCGCTGAGCGCGCATTGCTCCTGGCGCACGAAACCGCGCTGCGGCAACTTGCCTTCACGCATCAGGTCAGCCATCGTGCAGATACCGGCAGCAGTGGTCAGCTGGATCGCGGACAGGCGCTGCCCGTTGACCTCCGAGGCGTAGACCTTGCGAGCGAACGTCTCCTGCATCAGCAGGCCGTTGCGCATGCCCGAGGCGGTCACGAAGATCAGCACGACGTCTTGATACGTGATGGGGATCGCGGCCTCGAGCAGTTCCTTCAACAGGTCGCGCCGACGGGACAAGCGCAGGTCGGTGATGAGCATCTTGATCGCATCGCGGTGACCGGGGTAGCGGACAGTCTTGTAGTTGAGCGTCTCGACCTCACCCAGCAGCGTCTCGCACAGCGTGCCCAGACCGCCCGAGGTGTTGAACGCCTCGTAGTCGACGCCGTCGAGCGAGAAGGCTTCGACCTCTTCGAGCGGCAGGACCTCCAACATCTTGCCGTCGACGATCGCCTCGCACGGGTTGCAGTACTCGTTGATCAGGCCGTCGGTCGACCACGTGAGGTTGTACTTGAACGCGTTGGTGGGGAACTGTGGCAGCGCACCGACGCGCATCGAGATCGAGCGGATGTCATCGAACGACCGGGCCAGTTCGGCAGCGGCGATCGAGACGAATCCGGGTGCCAGGCCGCACTGGGGGACGAGTGCGGACGTGGAGTCGACGGCCAGGCTCTTGACGACCCGCGTCGAGTCGACGTCTTCGGTGAGGTCGAAGTAGTGCGCGCCGGCGTTGCGTGCCGCGGTGGCGATGGTCGAAGTCGCGTGGAACGGCGCCGCGCTGATCACCATGTCTTGACCGTCGACCTGTGCGGCGAGAGCGACGGGGTCGGTGATGTCGACCGCGAACGCCTTGACACCCTTCGCCCGAATGGTCCCGAGCGCTGATTCGTCGCGGTCGATCACGGTGACGTCGAACTCCGGGGCGGCCGACAGCAACTGCACGATGGCCTGACCGATCTTGCCCGCCCCGACCAGCGTGAGCCGCGATGCAGACGGGGAACTCATCCGGCGACAGTACACCGTGCGCGTGGGAGGCTTGAGCCGCCATGGAACGCACCGACGACGGCCTCTCCCCGAAGCGCGATCTGGCGTTGGCGACGTGGGGCCTGTTCGTCGGCCTGGCATTGTTGTTGCTGGCGGCTGGTCTGTTCGGCACGCTGCTCGGCGTCCGTTCCGAGCTCGCCAAGTTGCCGACCGTCGTCAGCAGTCTCATCAGCGCGTCGTATTACATCGGCTTCCTCGTCGGTTCGCGTGTGGCGCTCTCGGCGCTCGGCCGGGTCGGACACATCCGCGTCTACGCGGCACTCGCGTCCTTGTTGTCGGCTGCGATGTTGTCGGTGGGCCTCACCCAATCGGCGCCGGCTTGGGCATGGTTGCGGTTCGTCACAGGCCTGTGCCTCGCCGGCCAATACGTGGTCGCCGAGTCGTGGCTCAACAACCTCGCCACCAACGAGAACCGCGGCAGGTTGCTGGCGATCTACGCCGTCGTCACCTCTGGAGCGTTCGGCCTCGGCCAGGTCCTGCTCTTCGCGATCGACGCACGCGTCGTGACCGGCTTCGCCATCGCCAGCATCGTCACCTCGCTCGCGGTCGCACCCGTAGCGCTGTCGGAGGAAGCCAACCCGCCGCGCATCGTCGAGCACGATCACATCTCGTTGCGCAAGCTCGCCAGGCTCGTGCCGACCGGGGTGTACTCGTGCCTGCTGGTGGGGATGGCCCACGGCGCGCTGACGGGCATGGCCGCGATCTACGCGACCCGTGTCGGTATGTCGACCGGCCGGATCGGTCTGTTCGTCGCCGCGCCCAACATCGGCGGGATGCTGTTCCACTGGCCGGTCTCCGCCGCGTCCGACGACATCGATCGACGCGCAGTTGGTTTCGCCGCTTCGCTCGGGGCGATCGGCGCTGCGATGCTGTTGCTGCTCGGTCCCTCGACGAGCCCGATGGCGTTGTTGTTGATCGCGGTTCTCGGTGGGTGCAGCTACCCGTTGTATTCCATCTCCTCGGCGTACACCAACGACTGGATCGAGCCCGAGCACGTCAACGCTGCGGCATCCCAGTTGGTGACGCTCTATGGAATGGGTGCCGTCGCCGGCCCGTTCGTGGCGGCCGGGATGATGATCGTCGCCGGGCCGAAGGGGTTCTTCTGGGCGGTGATCGGTCTGCACGGCTTGCTGGCGACGTTCTTCGTGTACCGCCTGCTTGCCTGGCGGGCGCCGTTGACGAAGCGGCCGTGGAGGGAGGTGTCGCTACCGGCGAGAGCGTTCTTCGTGCCGGCGACCCTGGTGGCGATGGGCCGCAGGTATCGCACCAAGCGAGGTCGGTAGCTGCACTCGACCCACCGAAACTTTTTCGCTGCGATGTCACCCAGCGACCTGCGAGCGACAAAGTTTCGGTGGGGGGTGGGGGCGGGGGGGGCGGGGGGTCGGGCTTACCGGTAGCCGCCGATGAGGGTTGCTCCCATGGCGACAGGTGGGACATCGCAGCGTTCGCCGATCCCGGCTACGAAGGCTTGAAAGGCATCTACGTCCTGCAGTGAGTCGGGCTCGTCGACATCGTCGTGCTCGATCACGACGTGTACGAAGCTGACGCCGTCTTCGAGACGGAACACCTTGTACGTGAAGCCAACCGGTTGCTTCGCTTCCAGCTCGGCGAACACCCCCTCGATCAACCGCTGGTTCTCCTGTGCTCGTTCGGGTCTCGCCTGGTAGCTCACCACGGTCGCACTCATCATCTACCTCCGCTTTGTTGTCGAATGTGAACAGCCGCCGGCGCACTAGCCGCCGATTGCAACGATCTGGGCGTCGAAGTCGGGGCTCGACATCAGTGCCTTGCAGCGTTCGAAGCGGCCGACCGCGTACGCCCAGAAATCGTCGGCCGGGTTGTCGTTGACGTGTTGGATGACACCCCACAGTGTCCACAACAGATCGCACAACGCCTTGTAGGCGACCATCCGGCCACGTTGGTCGGCCGGTGGATCAGCGCCGAAGTAGGCGCGTAGGAGTGCGTCATCCTGGGCCCTGTCGAACCCACCCTCGACGGAGAGATCGCCGAGGTCCCACATGGGGTCGTTGTTGCCGGCGTACTCGTAGTCGATGATCAACATCCGAGTGCCGGTGTCGAGGAAGTTCTCGCACAGCGGATCGCAGTGGCATGCAACGAGCCGGACCGGGGCGGCCTCGAGTGCGGCGCGGACGACCTCGGCCCGGCCCTGCACGTCTTCGTACCCGTCCGGGAGTGCCGCCCCCTTCGACGCCAGCAACGCCTTGTACTCGTCGATCATGGCGAAGAGTGCGAAGTCACTGGCGAACGATTCGGCGGTGGTGTGCAGTCGTCGAAAGGCCTGACCGGCGCGGGCAACCGCACCGAGATCCTGAAACCCGCCGGCACTCATCGTCGTTGCTCCGTCGACGTAGCGAGTGACCATCAATCCGTCGGTCGGATCGAAGAAGATCACCTCGGCATTGACTCCGGCCGCTGCCGCGGATCGTGCCGCCACTTCCTCGTCGACGCGATCGATGTACTCGCTCGTACCGTCGCCTGGAATGCGCAACACGTAGTGCTCATCACCGACGGCGACGAGGTGATTGACGTTGGTCAGCCCGGCCAGTCGAGTCGTGGTGGCGTTGGCGGGCAGACCGGCGCGCCGGAGGTGGTCGCCGATGTCGCTCATGACTTGAGGTGGGCGTTCTTCGGGTCGTACAACGCGCCGTCATGGCGGGTCGCCGGGATCGGTTCGCCGTAGACCTCGATCACGAAGTCGGTTCGATCGGCGAGCTCGATCGGCAGGTAGCCGTTGGCGATCGGTTTGCCGATGGTGTGGCCGAAGTTGGCGCTGGTCGTGAAGCCGACGACAGTGCCATCGGCGATGATGGCCTCGCCGCTGACCGGATACGCCATCTCCTCGAGCGTGAACGTGCACAGCTTGCGGGTGACGCCGGCAGCGCGTTGCGCCTCGAGGGCATCTCGGCCGCAGAAGTCGCCCTTGCGCATGTTGACCCGCCAGCTGAGGCCGGCCTCCCATGGCGTCGTATCGGGCGTGACGTCGGTCGACCAGTAGACGTAGCCCTTCTCCATGCGCAGCGTGTCGATGGCGCGGTAGCCGACGTTGGCGATGCCGTGCTGTCGGCCGGCGTCGCGCAGCAGTTCGTAGACGTGGGATGCGTACGACGTCGGTACGTGCAGCTCCCAACCCAACTCGCCGACGTAGCCGACCCGCATCGCCAGCACCGGCGCGGCGCCGATCGTGATGTCGCGTGCGGTCGCGTACGGCAATGCGGCGTTGGAGACGTCGTCCTCGCTGACGCCCTGCAACACTTCGCGGGCCATCGGTCCGCAGAGGTTGATCACCGCGCCGGCAGACGTGAGATCTCGGATCTGCACGCTGCCGTCGTCGGGCGAGTTCGAGCGGATCCAACCCATGTCGTGGGCGCCGAATGCCGAGCCGGTGACCACGTACCAATGCTGCTCGCCGAGGCGCGTCATCGTGAGGTCGCACTCGATGCCGCCGCGCTGGTTGCACAGCTGCGTGTACGTCACCGTGCCGATCGCCTTGTCCATGTCGGCGACCGACAACCACTGCACCGCGTCGAGCGCTCCCGGCCCGGTGATCTCGAACTTGGCGAACGACGTCTGGTCGATGAGGGCGACACGTTGGCGCACGGCGCGGTGCTCCTCGGCGACGTGTTGGAACCAATTGGGCTCGCTGAACGACGGCTGATCAACCGGTTCGACACCGGCGGGTGCGAACCAGTTGGGCCGCTCCCATCCGCCGCGTGAACCGAAGACCGCGCCCTGCGCTGCGAGTGTGTCGTGCAGCGGGCTGCGCTTGACGCCGCGCGATGTGATGTGCTCGCTGCCCGGCGCCGCCAGCTTGTAGTGGTGGGCGTAGAGCTCGACCATTCGAGAACCCATGAAGTGATGCGTCGTGTGGTGGAAGGCGAAACGGCGAACATCGAGGGGCCACAGATCGAGGGACGGGCGACCGTCGAGGATCCACTCGGCCATCATCTTCCCGGCGCCACCGCCGGCGGCGATCCCATAGAGGAAGCCGGTGGCGACGTAGTAGTTGTCGAGCTCGGGGACCTTGCCCATCACGAAGTCGGCGTCGGCGCTGTAGGGGATCGGCCCGTTGATCATGGTGCGGATGCCGGCTGTCTCGATCACCGGTGTCCGCTTGGCGGCGAGGGTGGCCAACTGCTCGAAGCGGTCGAAGTCGGGCTCCAGCAACTGGCGTCGGAACGGCGTCGGGATGCCCGCGTGGCCGAACGGGAGCGTGTCCGGCTCGTACCCGCCCACCAGGAGGCCCGGCCCATCGGGCTTGTAGTACACGAGCAGGTCGGGGTCGCGCATCGTCGGCATCCGGCGCAGTTCTGCCGGCGTGAAATCGGGAATCGGCCCGGTGAGCACGTACTGATGTTCCACCGCGACAGCAGGAATGCGAACGCCTGCCATCCGGCCGATCTCCATCCCCCACATGCCGGCAGCGTTGACCACCATCTCGCAGGCGACGTCGGTGTGAACACCATCGGCATCGACAGTGTGAACGGTCGATGCTCGCCGTCCGTCGACGGTGATCGAGGTGACCTTGGTGTGCTCGCAGATCTGGGCGTTGCGCATCCGGGCACCCTTGGCGATGGCCTGGGTGACGCTGGCCGGATCGATGTAGCCGTCCGTTGGCAGGAACGCCGCGGCCTGAACGCCGTCGATCGTCATCAACGGGAACAGCTCCTGGGCGCGCTGCGGGCTGATGATCTCCATCGGCAACCCGAAGCTCTTGGCCATGGTCGTCAGCCGTTTGAGCTCCATCACCCGCTCGGGCGAGCACGCCAGGCGCAGGCTGCCGACCTGATGCCAGTCGACGGCTTGACCGGTCTCAGCCTCAAGTCGGCCGTACAGCTCGACGGAGTGCTCGAGCATGCGGGTCGTGTTTCGCGAAGAACGCAGCTGGCCGACCAGGCCGGCCGCGTGCCACGTGGCGCCATCGGTGAGTTGATGCTGCTCGAGCAGCACCACATCGGTCTCGCCCATCGCGGTCAAGTGGTAGGCGATGCTGCAGCCGATGATGCCGCCGCCGATGATCACGACTCGCGCTTGCGATGGCACCTTCGACCCGGTCATGACTTCACCTTCGCGTTGGTCGGGTCGTGGAAGGGGTGCAACGAGACATCGGCAGGCACTCGTCGGCCGCCCACTTCGAGTTCGTACGTGGAACCCATGACGTACTCGGCGGTGACACCGGTCGGGTTGCGCACGTAGCCGTACCCGATCGAGCGGCCGATCGTGTAGCCGAAGCCGCCGCTGGTCAACCAACCGACTCGCTCGCCGTCGCGGAAGATCGTCTCGCGTCCCAACAGGACGATCGACGGATCGCAGGTGAACCCGGCCAACATCTTGCGAACGCCGTTGGCACGTTGCGCAGCCAGTGCGCCGCGTCCGCGGAACTCCACGTTGCCGCGCAACTTCGCGGCCCAGCCGAGCCCGGCTTCGATCGGTGTGTGGTCGGCGCCGATGTCGCTGCCCCAGGCCCGATAGCCCTTCTCGAGACGGAGGCTCTCGATGGCCCGGTAACCGGCGTTGGTCAGGCCGAACCCTGCGCCGGCGCTCATCAGCTCGTCGTAGACGGCCGTTGCGTACTCGACGGGCAGGTGCAGTTCCCATCCCAACTCGCCGACATAGGTGACGCGCAGGGCCCGCACAGGGCAGCCGGCGATGCCGATGATCTGTTGCGTTCCGAACGGGAACGACTCGTTCGACAGATCGGCACGGGTCACGGCGCTCAGCACGTCGCGCGACCGTGGGCCCATCAACGACAGCACCGCATTGGCCGAGGTGATGTCGAACAGCTGAGCGTTCATCCCGACCGGGATCGACCGCTGGATCCAGTCGAAGTCATGCGTCGCGAAACCGGTACCGGTGACGATGTAGAACTCGCCGGTCGCGATGCGGCACACGGTGAGGTCGCACTGGATGCCTCCGGCGTCGTCGAGCATCTGCGTGTAGGTCAGCGAGCCGACCGGCTTGTCGACGTTGTTCGCGCACATCCAGCTGAGCGCGGCGAGCGCGTCGGGGCCCTTCAACGCGAACTTGGCGAACGACGTCTGGTCGATGAGCACCGCTGCCGTGCGCGCCGCACGATGTTCGCGCCCGACTGCCTCGAACCAGTTCTGGCGCCGGTAGGTGTACACGTCGTCGGCGGTCTCACCGTCGGCCGCCGAGGCGAACCAGTTGGGTCGTTCCCAGCCCAGCTTCTCGCCGAAGCACGCGCCGGCGTCGCGCAGTCGCGAATACAACGGCGAGACCCGGCACGGTCGGCCGCTGTGGTGCTCCTCGTGCGGCCAGGCCATGGTGTAGTGCTTGCCGTAGGCCTCGAGCGTGCGAGTGCGGACCCAATCTGTGTCCTGGTGCGGCCGGCCGAAGCGGCGGATGTCGACGACCCACAGGTCGTACGGGGCCACCCCGCGGTGGACCCATTCCGCCAGCGCCATGCCGGCGCCGCCACCGGCCGCGATCCCGAACGCGTTGAAACCTGCGCCGACGAAGAAGTTCTTCAGTTCTGGTGCTTCGCCGAGGATGAAGTTGCCATCCGGCGTGAAGCTCTCCGGTCCGTTGATCAACTCGTTGATCCCCGCGGTCTGCAGCGCCGGGACTCGGCCCATCGCCAGTTCCATCGTCGGAGCGAAGTGATCGAAGTCCGCGTCGAGCAGCTTGAAGTTGAAGTCGTGCGGGATGCCGGCGATTGCCCACGGGACGGGATCGGGCTCGTATCCGCCCATCACCAGACCGCCGACCTCTTCCTTGTAGTACGTCAGCCGGTCAGGGTCGCGCAGCGTCGGCAGATCCCGCGGCACGGGCGGATCGAAGGGCGTCGTGATGACGTACTGGTGCTGCACCGAGACGAGCGGCACGTTGACGCCGACGGTGCCGGCAAGCGTGCGGGTCCACTGACCGGCGCAGCACACCACGACGCTGCAATCGATTCGGCCCCTCGAGGTGACGACGCCCTTGATTACGCCGTCGACGACATCGATCGACAACACCTCGGTGTCTTCGCAGAGCGTCGCGCCGGCCTGCCTCGCGCCACGTGCCAGGGCCATCGTGATGTCGGTCGGATTCGCCTGTCCGTCGGTTGGGAGGAACGCCGCACCGATGACGTCGTCGACGGTCATCAACGGCCACAGGTCCTGGGCTTCCGCCGGCGACAGCAGGTGCATCTCGAGGCCGAACGACTTGGCGGTCGTCGCCTGGCGCTTGACCTCGTTCCAGCGCTCTTCATTGCAAGCCAGTCGCAGGCCACCGTTCATCTTCCACCCGGTGGCCTGCCCCGTCTCCTCCTCCAGTCGCTTGTAGAGGTCGACGGAGTAGCCGAGCAACTGTGTGATGTTGGCGCTCGTTCGCAACTGGCCGACGAGGCCCGCGGCATGGAAGGTGGACCCGGACGTCAGCTTGTGACGCTCGACGAGAACCGTGTCGCTCCATCCCAACTTGGCGAGGTGGTAGGCCGTCGAGCAGCCCACGATGCCCCCGCCGATGATGACCGCTCGCGCCGATGTGGGTTGCTCCGTCACGTGCCGTGCCCCTTCCGGTATGGCGCGAGGGTATGACTAGCATCGGCGACGTGGGACAAGCCAGTTCGTCGATCTCCGTGCGCGGACTGTGGAAGGTCTACGGACCCAAGCCCGACCGGATCGTCGGCTCCGATCTCGCCGATCTGCCACGCAAGCAGCTCGAGGCGCAGACCGGCAACGTCGTGGCGATGCGCGACATCGACATGGACGTCGCACCGGGCGAGGTCTTCGTCGTGATGGGCCTCTCCGGCAGCGGCAAGTCGACCCTCATCCGCTGCCTGACGCGGTTGATCGAACCGACGGTCGGCACGGTGCGCATCGGTGAGGTCGACGTCACCAAAGCCGGCAAGGACACGCTGCTCGATGTTCGCCGCAACAAGGTGTCGATGGTGTTCCAACACTTCGGCCTGTTGCCGCACCGCACCCTCACCGACAACGTTGCGTTCGGACTGGAGGTGCGTGGCGTCGATCGCACCGAACGTCGCCGCAAGGCCAACGAGACTCTCGAACTTGTGGGGCTCTCGGAGATGGGCAGCTATCGCCCCCATCAGTTGAGCGGTGGCCAGCAGCAACGTGTCGGCCTTGCTCGCGCGTTGGCGACCGACCCCGACATCCTGCTGTTCGACGAACCCTTCTCCGCCCTCGATCCGTTGATCCGCCGCGACATGCAAGACGAGGTTGTTCGTCTGCGGCGCGAGGTCAACAAGACCATGGTGTTCATCACTCACGACCTCTCCGAGGCGCTGCGGCTGGGTGACCGCATCGCGATCATGCGCGACGGCAAGTTCGTACAGGTGGGCACGCCCGAAGCCGTCGTGGTCGAACCCGCCGACGAGTACGTCGAGAACTTCGTGCGCGATGTGCCGCGCTCGTTCGTCGTGCCGGTCGAACACGTCATGCGCGACGTCGACGGATCGTCGCAGTTCTGCGGATCGGTCGCTCTGGGGACCAAGGTGCGCGACATCGTCAAGCTCGTGGCCGATTCCGAGCTGCCGGTGCAGGTCGTCGACCTTGCCGGCAAGCAGGTCGGCTGCGTCGACCGGGCCCATGTGCTGGCGCTGATCGCAGGCGTCAACGGATGACGCAGGCACTGCCAGCGCTTCCGGCGGCCACCACGATCGGCGTGTCGCGTCGTACACGTGTTGCGCTGGCCGGCGCCGCAGCAGCGGTCGTCGCCGTCGTGATCTACAAGGTCACCCGTCAACAGGACGTGCCGACATGGCTCGACCTCCACGTGCAGCGTCATGCCCAGTCGGTCTACCACTGGATCACCCAGAACACAGGGCGCAACTGGGCGCTCGACGCCATCAAGTCGTTCGGTTCCGGCATCGGTTGGTGTGTGAAGCGGGCACTCTCGCTGCTGCGCGTCCTGCACTGGACCGGGGTGATCGCGTTGGTCTTCGTCATCGGCTACCTGCGCGCCGGCCTGCGAACCGCGGTCGTCGCATCGATCGCGATATTCGCCGTCGGGCTGTGCGGCTTCTGGGACCTCACCATGGTGACTCTGGCGATCATGGTCGTGGCGGTAGCGCTGGCGATGTTGATCGGTGTGCCGCTGGGCGTCTGGTCGGGACTGTCGGATCGTGCCGAGCGGCGTTTGCGCCCGATCCTCGACACGGCCCAGGTCATGCCGGCATACGTCTACCTGATCCCGTGCGTTGCCTTCTTCGGGATCGGGGTGCCGGCGGCGGTCGTTGCGACGTTGATCTATGCGGTGCCGCCGGCAGTCCGTCTCACGAGCCTGGGCATCCGCCAGGTGCCCGTGGTGTCGACCGAGGTCGGTCGCTCGTTCGGGTCGACCGGCACGCAACTGCTCGGCAAGGTGCAACTCCCGCTGGCGCGGCGAACCGTGCTGCTCGGTCTCAACCAGGTGATCATGATGGCCTTCGGCATCGTCGTGATCGCCTCGCAGATCGGCACCGGCGATGTCGGTGGGAAGGTGTTGGCCGGCCTGCAGAAGCTCGACGCACGGCTGGCATTCGCGTCGGGCTTCTCCGTCGTCTTCGCGGCGATCGCCCTCGATCGGATCACGACCGCGGAGCGCAACATCGGGCGTCCTCGCCTCGGCCGGCGTCTGTCGGTGGTCGTCGTCGATCGGCGCAAGGCATGGACGGCCGGAATCGTCGTCGTCGTGGTCGCCGCGCTCGGCGCCAAGGTGCTGAGCGTGCAGGACTTCCCGTCGTGGCGGTTGGGCCTGGGTTCGTGGGCCAAGTCGGTGATCGACTGGTTGAACAGGCACTTCCGTCGCGGCGTTCCCCTGGTCGGCGGCACCGGCTCGGTCAGCGACTTCCTGGTGCGCGACATCCTCGATCCCATCCGCGGCCTCCTGCAGTCGGCCGCGTGGTGGTTGGTCGTCGCGTTCTTCGGCGTTGTCGGCTGGATCAGCAAGGGTTGGCGGCTGGCCCTGCTGTGCACGCTGGCCCTGCTGGGGATCGCTGCGATGCACAACTGGGACCTGGCCATGGACACGCTGAGCCAGGTGCTCGTGGCGGTCACCATCAGCGTCACCCTGGCCGTGCCGATCGGGATCTGGTGCGGCCGGTCGCGGTGGCTCGAAGCAGCGCTGCGGCCGTTCCTCGACACGGCCCAGGTTCTGCCGCAGTTCGTCTACCTCGTCCCGGTGATCTTCCTCTTCAACGTCGGCCGTACACCGGGCGTCATCGCCGCAGTGATCTACGCGCTCCCACCGGGCATCAGGCTGGTCAGCCTCGGGCTGAAAGAGGTCCCGTTCGCGCCGCGCGAGGCCGCCATATCGTTCGGCGCGACCCCTCGCCAGGAGCTGATCAAGGTGCAGTTGCCCCTTGCGTTCAAGGCGATCATGCTCGGCATCAACCAGGTGATCCTGATGGTGTTGGCAACGGTGATCATCGCCGGCCTGATCGGTGGCGGCGCGTTGGGCCTCGAGGCCCTCGGCGGGTTCACCAAACCCAACCTCAAGATGGGTGATGGCGTTGCGGCCGGGGTGAGTATTGTTCTGCTGGCGATGATCCTCGACCGGCTCACCCAGGCATGGGGAAACCGGTCGGCCGCGGAGAATCGGACAACGTGAACTCGCTCCGAATCGTCGGGGCCAAAGGGGAGAACATGAGAACAAGGATCCGTACATCGGCCCGCTTCGCGGCCGCAGCCATGGCGCTCGCGCTCGTCGCTGTGGCGTGTGGCTCCGACAGCAAGTCGAGCGATGCCACGACGGCGGCCGGCGGCGCCGTGACACAACCGGCTTCCGACTCGACGACACCGGCCGCCGCCGAAACGACGGCGGTGGCTTCTGGCGACACCACGCCCGCCGCCGCAGGCTCAGGTGCCGGCATCAAGCTTGCCGTCAACCCGTGGACCGGTTCGGCCGTCAACGCCAACGTCGCCAAGGTCGTGCTCGAGTCGAAGCTCGGCACCCCGACCGAGCTCGTTAACCTCGACGAGAACGCCTCGTGGGTCGGCCTCGACGCCGGCGATCTCGACGCCAACCTCGAGATCTGGCCGTCGGGTCATGCCGCCGACCACAAGACCTACATCGAGGAGAAGAAGAGCGTCGTCGACCTCGGCAAGCTCGGGCCGTCGGCCAAGATCGGCTGGTACGTCCCGTCGTTCGTCATCGACCAGCACCCCGAGCTGAAGACGTGGGAAGGCTTCAAGGACCCCACCCTGTCGAAGTTGTTCGCGACCGCCGAGTCCGGCGACCAGGGTCAGTTCCTGATGGGCGACCCCAGCTACGTCACGTACGACGAGCAGATCATCAAGAACCTCAAGCTGCCGCTGAAGTACACGGTGGCCGGTTCTGAGGCCGCCCTGATCACCGCCATCCAGCAGGCCGAGACCGATCAGAAGCCGTTGCTGTTGCAGTTCTGGCAGCCGCACTGGTTGCAGTCGAAGGTCAAGCTGACACAGGTCGAACTGCCGGCCGTCACCGACGCCTGCTTGGCATCCGCCGCGGCAGCCGACGGCAACTACGCCTGCGACTACCCGGTCGACCCGCTGTACAAGGCCGCCAACGCCGGCCTCGAGGCCAAGAACAAGGCAGCGTTCGACTTCCTCTCGAAGTTCCAATTGACCACCGATCAGCAGAACGAGATCGCGGCAATGATCGACAGCGACGGCCAGACAGCCGACGCCGCCGCCAAGTCGTGGGTCGACGCCAACCCCGACATCGTCAACGCCTGGCTCGGCTGAGCCACTCCGAGGATCCCGTCGGCTTCTAACCAGCGCGATAGAAGTCGACGGGTTCTGCGGCCAGTGGGGTGTTGCCCAGGATCAGGTCGGCGGCCTTCTCGGCCATCATCATCACCGGCGCGTAGATGTTGCCGTTGGTGACGTAGCGCATCGCCGAGGCATCGACCACACGCACACCCTCCACACCATGGACTGCCATGGTCAGCGGATCGAGAACACTGTCGTCATCGGCACGCCCCATGCGACAGGTGCACGACGGGTGCAACGCCGTCTCCCCGTCGGTTCGCACCCAGTCGAGGATCTGCTCGTCGGTCTCGACGCTCGGCCCCGGCGACACCTCGCCACCGTTGAACGGCTCCATCGCCGGCTGGGTCAGGATCCGGCGGGCGATGCGGATGGCCTCGACCCATTCACGGCGATCCTCCGGTGTCGAGATGTAGTTGAAGCGCAACGCCGGCTTGGCCTTGGGGTCTGTGGACGTGATCTGCACCGAACCGCGCGAGTTGCTGTACATCGGCCCGATGTGGACCTGGTAGCCGTGCCCGCCGGCGGGTGACGAGCCGTCGTAGCGAACCGCGATGGGAAGGAAGTGGAACATCAGGTTGGGGTAGGCGACCTCGTCGTTGCTGCGGGCGAACCCGCCGCCCTCGAAGTGGTTCGAGGCGCCGGGACCCTTGCGCAAGAACAGCCACTCGGCGCCGATGAACGGGCGCCGCCACATCTTCAACTGCGGCTGCAGGGAGACCGGTTGCTTGCACGAGTACTGCACGTAGACCTCGAGGTGGTCCTGCATGTGCTGACCGACCGCTGGGAGGTCGTGCACGACAGGAATGCCCAGCGCCCCGAGCGCGCCGGCGTCGCCGACGCCACTGAGTTGCAACAGCTGTGGCGAGTTGAACGCCCCGCCGCACAGGATGACCTCGCCGGCGGTCACGCGCTGTGTGCCACCGCGACGCGTGCTGTACTCCACGCCGGTGGCGCGGTTGCCGGTGAACAGCACGCGGTGCACCAGTGCACGCGTCGTGACCGTCAGGTTCTGGCGATGCATCACCGGGTGCAGGTAGGCCCGGGCCGCGCTCAGTCGCCTGCCGCGGCGGACGTTACGGTCGAACTTGGCGAAACCCTCCTGCTGGAAACCGTTGACGTCGTCGGTGAGCGGAAAGCCGGCCTGTTGCACGGCTTCGAAGAACGCGCCGAACAACGGGTTGGTGGCCGGGCCGCGCTCCAGCTCCAACGGCCCGCTGTGCCCGCGGTATTCGTCGGTGCCCTCCGCTGCGAG
>JBDTYA010000042.1:0-26990 GCA_040005915.1 Ilumatobacteraceae bacterium | reverse complement strand
TCGCTCACCTAAAAATTAGGCGGCGAGAGCGAACTGCTCGTTGGCAATTCTATTTGTTGCCCCGTTTAGCGAGTCTGAGCAACTCGGGTCGCACGCTCGCCCACAGATTCTGATGTCGAAACCAGTCAGCCCCGTGTTTGATTGTCCGATCACCCTAGCGGCAGTACCTGGCATCACCGCCGTCGGGTTACCGTCTGGGGGTGAGTCGCAGCTACCACGTCTTGGTCAACGATGCCGCGGGTCCGGGGGCCGACAACCATGTGCCGATTCAAGAGATCGTCGATGCGTTCGGTCGTGTCGGCATAGACGCCACGGTCGTTGCCGCGACAGCGAGGGAGTTGCCGGACGCGATGCGCGCCGCGTGGAAGCAGGGCGTCGATGCGATCGTTGTCGGTGGGGGAGATGGCACGACCAACTGCGCGGCCGGCGTGGCGGTCGACGATGAGATCGTGTTGGGCATCCTGCCGATGGGAACGTTCAACCACTTCGCCAAGGATCTCGGGATGCCGACCGATCTTTCGGCGGCTGTCGATTTCTTGGCCGCCGCGGAGGCCACGTCGATCGACGTGGGCGAGGTGAATGGCAGGATCTTCGTCAACAACGCTTCCGTCGGTGTCTACCCGGTGATGGTCTCGACCCGCGATGAGATCAGGGAGCGACACGCCTGGGGCAAGATCCGCGCTGCTCCCGTGGCCATCGTTCACACGTTGCAGCGACTGCCGGTCCATCGGCTTCGTCTGACGCTCGATGACAAGCCTCCCGTGTCGGTCGAGACGCCGTTTCTGTTCGTCGGCAACGGGCTCTTCGATGATCATGGTCAGCGGCTGGGTAGGCGCACCTCGTTGGCGGATCACAGCCTCGGTGTGTACGTGATCGCGACGACTAGTCGATGGAGACTCGTGCTCAATGCGATCAAGGCGCGCTTCGGCGGCCTCCGCGCCGCTGAACAAACGCAGCGGCAGGCTGTCGAGGCACTCATCGTCGAGAGTGATGAACCAGCCATCGAGATCGCACTCGATGGCGAACCGACCCATCTCCAGGTGCCTCTTCACTTTCGTTCTCGAGCGGGCGGTCTGCGCGTGCTCGCCGCGCCGCGCCTCGAAAGTTGACAGGGGTAGCGTGTCCGCCATGAGCCTTGGCGACGAGAAGTACCTTGCACTGACCACCTACAAGCGTGACGGCACACCGATCACGACTCCGGTGTGGTCGGTCGACATCGATGGTCACAAGATCGGGTTCTGGACGTCGTCGGGTTCGGGTAAGGCCAAGCGACTTGCACACACGTCGAAGGTGATCCTGCAGCCGTGCGACAGCCGTGGTCGGCTCAAGGCCGGAACGTCTCCCGTCGAGGCGACCGCCGAACTGGTGACCGGTCCTCAGTTCGAAGGCATCCGCTCCAAGATCAGGGCGAAGTACGGGTTCATGTGCAAGCTCACCAAGTTCCTCGCCGGGGCCAATGGATTCGTGAGGCGCAAGCCGATCCCGTACGGCGACCTCGGCGTGTTGATAACACCGAGCTGATCGATAGGCATGCCGCATCGATCGCTGTGGGCCGCTTTGCTCGTTGCGTCGCAGGTGATGGTGTCGTGCGCGTCCGATTCCGGCGCTACGTCGCCTGCCGCGACGACGCTCACCGCGACGACACTGACCGCCACCGTTCCATCGACCGTGACGCCCGCGGCGGCCACCCCGACCTCCACCTCGACGACCTCCACCTCCACCTCGACGACCTCCACCTCGACGTCGATGAGCGTGCCGGCCACGACCGTCGCTCCATCACTCATCACCGAGACGCGCGTCATCGGCCAGTCGGTGCAGGGTCGAGACATCACCGCATACCGCATGGGCGATCCCAGCGGTCGACCAGTGCTGCTGATCGGCGTGATCCACGGCGACGAGGCGAAGGGGCTCGGTATCACCCAACGGATCCGCACGATGCCAACACCCGCGGGCATCGATCTGTGGATCATCGACAGCATCAACCCCGACGGCCAAGCCGCAAATGTTCGATACAACGCCAACGGTGTCGACCTCAATCGCAACGTCTCGTACAAGTGGAGCTTCATCCCGAAGACCAGCGAGGACAGTGAGTCGTCCGGCGATGCACCGGCGGACCAGCCGGAGACGCAGGTACTTCAGAACTTCGTGAACGAGATCCAGCCGCGCATCACGATCTTCTGGCATCAGGACGCCAACCGCGTGTCGCCGGGTGGGGCCCGGCCTTCGATTGCGATGCGATTCGCCGAGATCGTCGGACTCTCGTCCGCGTCGACTCCGTGCACCGGCGGTTGCACCGGAACGTTCACGCAGTACATCAATCACACGATCAAGGACGGCACTGCGTTCATCGTCGAACTGCCTGGCAACGATCAGGTGACACCGGCGATGGTCGCCCTACACGCTGAGGCCGCGCTGGAAGTGATGACGCTCTGACCCGGCGCCACCCGGAACCACCCGGCGCAACGCGGCGCCAGTCGAGCCCGTTCCGCCCGAACATCGTCGCTCTCACGTCGGTGAGCGACGGCGGAGCGACAAAGTTTCGGTGGGCTCGGATGGCGGATGGATGGTGACCGGCGTCGTCAGTCGGTGCGACCCTTGGCCTGGCGGCCCATCGCCCGCTGCATGTCGCGTTGCGCATCGCGTTCGGCCATGGCGTTGCGTTTGTCGGCCTTGCGCCGGCCTCGCGCCATGGCGAGCTCGACCTTCACCCTGCCGCCCTTGAAGTAGAACGACAGCGGCACGAGCGACAACCGTTCGAGCGCGACCTCGGCCGCGATCCGTTCGATCTCGCGCGAATGCAGCAGCAGCTTGCGCGGCCGGTCGGTGGAGTGTGCGCCGAAGCCGTGGGCGAACTGATACGGCGGGATGTGGATGCCATCGAGCCAAATGGCACCGTTCAACACGCGTGCGTACGCGTCGGACATCTGCATCTGGCCGAGCCGCAGGCTCTTCACCTCACTGCCCACCAACACGATCCCGGTCTCGATGGTGTCGAGGATCTCGTAGTCATGCCGCGCCTTGCGGTTGCTGGCGATGATCTTGCGATCATCGGTCGTCTGACGTGCGGGTGACATGGGACGTGAAGGGTAGCGGTCGACCGATCGGCGACCGCCTCGCTACCCTTCGGCCGATGTTGGCATTCTCGAACCGGGCCTTCGCCGAGATGATCGGCCACACGTACGACGGGTATCCGCTCGAGGCATGCGGTCTGCTGGTGGGCCGTGGCGATCGTGTCGACCGTTTCGTCGGCTGTACCAACGAGGCCGCGTCGGCGCGGATCTACACGATCCCCGGCAAGGAGATGCTGCGCGCCGAGCGTGCCGCGGAGGACGACGGCCTGGAGATCATCGGCGTGTTCCACAGCCACACCCACAGCGAGCCGTATCCCAGCCCGACCGACGTGGATCAGGCACCGGATCCCGGTTGGCACTACGTGATCGTCAGCCTGAAGCGCGAGGCCCCCGAAACGCGGTGCTACCGCATCATCGACGGGGCCATCTCGGAGGAGCGCGTGGCGGTCGTCTGAGATAGAATCCCGACAGGATTGATCAGGTTGATCGGAATATGTTCAGCCACCGGTTGTTGGGGATGGTGATGGTTCCTTTCGAAAGCGTGCTCGACATGATCGGCAACACGCCGATGGTCGACGTCAGCCGGTTGTCGCCCAACCCCGAGGTGCGCATCGTCGCCAAACTCGAGGGCCAGAACCCGTTCGGGTCCGTCAAGGACCGCATCGCCAAGTCGATGATCGAGCATGCCGAGAAGAGCGGCCAACTGCAGCCGGGTCAGACCATCCTCGAGCCCTCCAGCGGTAACACAGGCATCGCCCTCGCCGCCATCGCCCGGTTGAAGGGGTATCCGATCAAGATCCTCATGCCCAGCAGCGTGTCGGTCGAGCGTCGCCAGATGTTGGAGGTGTTCGGGGCCGAGGTCATCCTGACCCCCGGCGAAGAGGGCAGCAACGGCGCAGTGCGCCGAGCCCAGGAGATGGCTGCGGCCAATCCGGATTGGTGCTTCCTCTACCAGTACGGCAACGACGCAAACCCGCTCGCTCACTACGAGGGCACCGGGCCGGAGATCTGGCGCGATTGTCCCGAGATCACCCACTTCGTCGCCGGCCTCGGAACCAGTGGCACGTTGATGGGCACCGGTCGGTACCTCAAGGAACAGAACCCCGACATCAAGGTCATCGCCATCGAGCCGCCATTGGGTGAGCGCGTCGAGGGTCTTCGCAACATCGAAGATGGCTACATCCCGCCGGTTTTCGAGCAGTGGTATGGGTTCGATCTGCTCGATCGCAAGCGCGTCGTGCGCCCGCGCGAGAGCCTGGAATGGACTCGTCGCCTTGTGCACGAATGCGGTGTGTTCGCCGGCATTTCGTCGGGCGCGGCGATGGCCGGTGCCGCCAAGGTGGCAAGCGAGATCAGCGAGGGAGTCATCGTCTTCATCGTCAGCGATGGCGGCTGGAAATACCTGTCGACGGGCGCGTACACCGACGATCTCGACGCCGCCGAGAAGCAGGCCGAACGGACCATTTACTTCTAGCTGCTGCCCACTGGTGTGCCGAGCATCGGTAAGGTGTCGCAAATGAAACCGACCGGACTCAAGGTGTTCGCCTTGACACTCTTGGTGACCGCCGGCCAGCTGGCGATGCCGGCATTCGGCGGCTCGGCCCCTTCGGCACAAGCGGCCAGCTTCATCGCCGGCTCCTCGCAGTACTCGGCCGTTGCTCCAGTTCGCCTCGCCGACACGCGGCCCGACCAAGGCTCGTTCGGCTACACGCCGATCGGTGGCGGCGTCATCCGCATTCAGGTCGCGGGTCGCGGCGGGGTGCCCGCCGATGCCACTGCAGCAGTGCTCACCGTCACAGGTGTCAACACCACCCGAGCGGGTTACGTGACGGTCTACCCATCGGGCACAGATCTGCCTACCGCTTCGAACGTCAACTTCGACGGTGCCGGTCAGGTGATGGCCAACATGGTCACGGTCAAGATCGGCGCCGGCGGCTCGGTCGACGTGTACATGCAACGGCCGATGGACGTTGCCGTCGACGTGTCGGGCGCCTACGTGCCGGTCAGCGGCCCCGTGGCGAACGGGCGGTTGATCACTCGGCCGGACGGCGCATTCCGCGTGCTCGACACGCGCAACCGCGGCGCTGGGATCGGTGCGGGTTCGAGCGAGCGTGTCGACGTCAGTGCCGCAGGCGTGCCCGCCGATGCAGTGGCCGTCGTCGTCAACCTGACGGCCACCGAGACTGGCGTCGGGTACTGGACGGCCTACCCCATCGGCCAGAGCAGGCCGACCGCCAGCAACCTCAACATCGACACGCCCGGATCGACTCGCGCCGGCCAGGCGATCGTGCTGTTGTCGGGTCAGCCTGCGTTCAACATCTTCAGTCAAGGGGGTGGGCACCTCATCGTCGACGTCGCCGGGTATTTCACGGGCGCCACCGCCGTGAAGACCACCGACGGGCTCTTCCTTCCGTCGAACCCGACGCGCCTTCTCGATTCGCGCAACTCGTTCGTCATGCCGACGTGGGGTGGCAGCACGTTGGAGTTCCCGGTGTACGGGCCTCCCGGCCAGGTCTCCGCTGCCGCCATCAACATCACCGGTACGCAGTCGATGATCGGTGGCTTCGTCACCGCATTCCCGGCCGGCGTGCAACGGCCGACCGCGTCGAACCTCAACGTCGACACGTGGGATCAGACCATCGCCAACCACGCCATCGTCCGGGTCAGCACGCGAGGCGTCAGCCTGTACACGCAGTCGGGTCTGCACTTGATCGCCGACCTCAACGGCTGGTACCTCGGCTCACCGACCGCGGCCACGCAGGCGCCTCCTTCCAATCCCAACTTCGCGCAGACGAGCGCAGTGGAAGTCGACGCCAATCGCATCGGCATGTCGTTGCCGGTCGGCACCGGCACCGACCTCGATGCGGTCGCCAACCTCGGCATCGCTGCCACGTGGAACGGCACCGCTCAACTGGCGACGCCGGGCAACATCGTGTTGTTCGGCCACCGCACCACACACGGCGCTCCGTTCCTCAACATCAACTTCCTCGATCCCGGGTCGGTGATCAGCCTGATAGGCGCCGACGGTCATTCGTACAACTACATGGTCACTCGCATCGATGTGACCATCCCCAACTTCAACGTCATCAACAACATCGGCGTCAACTCGGGGCCGGCCACCGTGCAATTGGTCGCCTGCACCCCGCCGCACTCGGTTCGCTTCCGGCTCGTGACGACGGCGCGCTTGTTCAGCGTCACCTAGGTTCTCACTGCTGGCCGACCACCAACAGCAAGAGTCCGGCGACGACCACGATCGCAGCTGTAGTACGTCGCTTCGCTTGGCCCTCGCCGAGGTACCGCGCTCCCACGAACGCGGCGATCACCACGCTCGACTCCCGAAGACATGTGACATAGCCGACGGGCGCGCGCTCGAAGGCGATCTGCACCAACGAGTACGTGACTCCCGCAGCGATACCCATGGTGACGAAACGTCGCCAGTAGAGATGCATGGCAGACACCATCTCGCGCGATCTCCCGGTGGCCAATGCGTACGTGGTGACGGCCAGCATCTCGAACACGAACGTCGCCGCGGCGTACAACGGCGTGCCGGTCGTTCGTATCCCCTTGGCGTCGACGACCGAGTAGATGCCGATCGTCAACGAGACGCCGAGCGCCACGAGCACCTGTGCCGACGCGCCGCGGCCGGCAAGCGTGATGAGGCCGATCGCAACGACGACCATTCCGACCACGCCGATAGGGCTGAACGAATCGTCCAGCAGGGCGATGCCGCCGAGCCCCGCCAACAGTGCACCGCCGCCACGTGCGATGGGATAGGCGCGCGAGAAGTCGCCGACACCGTAGGCCTTGGCCAGCAGCACGCAGTACGGGATGTGGGTCAGCCCCGACAACGCCGCCCATACCAGCCCTCGAGCCGGAATTCCACCGCCGACCGCCAGGACGACAGCTGCGAGGACGCCGGCGACGAAGAACTGGCCCCACAACGCGATGAACCGATCGCCGACCGACTGCTTGACCGACAGGTTCCACGCAGCATGCAGGACCGCGGCCACGAGCGCCAGGATGGTTGCGGTGAGCATCTCGGTGGTCGAGCGTAGAAGGTCGGCGCTGCCGTAGCCTGGCCCATCGACATGTGTGGCCAGATGGATCGACCGATCGGGATGTTCGACAGTGGTTTCGGTGGTCTCACCGTGGCCCGAGCTGTCATCGACCTGCTGCCGAGCGAGCATCTCGTGTACATCGGCGACACCGGTCGGTACCCCTACGGTCCGCGCCCGCAGGCCGAGGTCCGCCAGTTCGCCAGAGAGCTCGCGTGGAGCTTGGTGAAGCAGCACGACGTGAAGGCCGTCGTGGTGGCCTGCAACACGGCGTCGGCCGCGGCGCTCGACGTGCTACAGCAGGAGCTGCCAGTGCTGGTCGTCGATGTCGTCGAACCCGGAGCGCGGGCGCTGGTGAAGGCCAGCGCATCGGGCCGCGTCGGTGTGATCGGAACAGTTGGCGCCATCGGCTCGGGCGCCTACGAACGCGCCGTCGCCTCGACCGGTGCCGATGTGTCGTTGACCGCTGCGGCGTGCCCGGGGTTCGTCGAGTTCGTCGAGCGCGGTCAGACCACCGGCAACGAGATCACGATCTTGGCCGAGCGGTTGCTGGCGCCGGTGAAAGAGGCCGGCGTCGACGCGCTGTTGCTCGGATGCACCCACTACCCGTACCTCGCGCGCGTCATCGGCGACGTGATGGGACCCGGCGTGACCCTGGTATCGAGCGCCGACGAGACAGCGTTCGCGACGCGCGAGCTGTTGCAGCAACTCGATCTGCTGCGCGCCGACCCGGCACCCGAACCTGCCGCGCACCGATTCTTCTCGAGTGGCGACATCTCCTGGTTTGCCGATCTCGGCGGCCGCCTGCTGGGCCCCGAGCTCGTCGCTGCCGATCATTGGCAGCCACCGGAATGACCGACGCCGTGCAACCGACCGCAACGCTTTCCGATCCTCTGCCCAGACCGCTGCCAAGATCTCTGCCCACAACTCAAGGAGCATCCACATGACCCGCCTCGACGGCCGCGCCACCGACGAACTTCGCCCGATCACGTTCGAGCGTGACTACACCGAGATGGCGGCCGGCAGCGTGCTGGTCACGTTCGGAAAGACGCGGGTCCTGTGCACCGCGTCGATCGACGAGAGCGTGCCTCGCTGGATGAAGAACACGGGCAAGGGCTGGGTCACGGCCGAGTATTCGATGCTGCCGGGAGCCTCGCCGGAGAGGATCGATCGTGAGGCGGCCAAGGGCAGGCAGAGTGGTCGCACCGTCGAGATCCAACGCCTGATCGGCCGTTCGTTGCGCGCCGCGTGCGACATGCGGCTGCTGGGCGAGCGCCAGATCGTCGTCGACTGCGACGTGTTGCAGGCCGATGGCGGAACCCGGACGGCCAGCATCTGCGGCGGCTACCTCGCATTGCACGACGCGCTCAGCCGCCTCGTGCAGAACAAGGCGATCAAAGAGCATCCGCTGCACTCGTACTGCGCGGCGATCAGCGTCGGGATCGTCGGCGGGCTACCGATGCTCGACCTCCCGTACGTGGAGGACTCGACTGCCGAAGTCGACATGAACGTCGTCATGCTGGCCAAGCCCGAGGGCGAGCCGTTGTTCGTCGAGGTGCAAGGGACTGCAGAGGGCGCAGCGTTTTCGCGCGGCGAGCTCGACATGTTGTTGGAGTTGGCTTCGGGCGGGCTGTCGGAGATCATGGCCCTGCAGGCCGAGATGATCTCGGTGCCTCCGCAGGCCAGGCCACTGGGGAGATGACCATGACACGACCCCAACTCGTCTGCGCGTCGGCCAATCCCGACAAGGTGACCGAGATCGCCGCGATCCTCGACGGTCTGGTCGACCTCCTTCCGCGGCCACCCGAAGTGCCGGAGGTGGTGGAAGACGCCGACACACTCGTCGGCAATGCACGGTTGAAGGCATCGGCGATATGTGCTGCAACCGGACTACCGGCGGTCAGTGACGACACCGGCCTGTTCGTCAACGCGCTCGACGGAGCACCCGGCGTCTATGCAGCCCGCTATGCGGGGGAGGATGCAACGTACGCCGACAACCGCGCCAAGCTGCTGGGCGCGTTGACCGACACCGCCGACCGGAACGCGAAGTTCGTCTCGATCGTGATGGTCGTGTGGCCTGATGGGCGCGAGCTGGTGGCCGAGGGAATCTGCGAGGGCCGGATCGCCGGGAGCGACCTGGGTGAGCGTGGCTTCGGATACGACGCGGTGTTCGTGCCTCTCGACGGCGATGGACGCTCGTTTGCACAGATGAGCGAGGCGGAGAAGAACCGTATCTCGCACCGTGGCCGGGCCCTGCAACTACTGCTGATCGGCCTGAAGAACGCAGACCTCCATCAGTCCTGAGCTCGAGCAACCCGACACCAGTTCCCCACCCCGATCACGTGATGGGACCGAGCCTCGTCACCACCAGTCGATCGAGGCCGAGCTCTGCGGCCTGGTCGCGGACATCGTCTGGGTTCTCGAACGTCCACCCGCTGATCTCGAAAGACCGATCGTGGGCTGCGTCGCGCGCTGCCTCGACGAAGTCTCCGGCGCGCGCATTGGTCATACGGATGTTGATCCCGTCGGCAAAGGTGCCGGCGAGGATCGCCAACCGCATGCTGTTGACGCCGACGAGGATCGGAATCGGCTCCGGTAGATCGCGGACCCAACGGATCTGTTCGACGACCGCCGCGTGGCGATCGACGATGTGGGGCTGGAGGCGGATGTCCCTCGCTGCGTGCTCGGTGCTCCACTTGCTGTTGGGTGCAGTGCCCGCACCCAGGCCGAGCGTCAAACGCCCGCCGCTGATTCGCTGAACGCTCGACGCCGCGAGGGCCAGGACGGCGGGGTGACGATTGGCGACATTGGCGACGAGAGTGCCGATGCCGATGGTGCTCGTGGCCTCTGCAAGGGCGCCCAAGAGCGTGAAGCACTCCAGCATCGGACGGTCACCGTGCAACATCGCGCCGTCGAAGTGATCGAAGACCCATGTGGTGTCGTATCCCTCGGCCTCGGCTCGCAGGATCGCGTCGCGAAGCGCAGGCCAGTCGTTGGTGCCCGGGCTGTACTGGATGTCGATCTTCATTCGTGCCGACGGAGAGACTCGAACTCTCACTTGCAGCGTCCTAAGCGCTGTGCCTCTGCCATTGGGCTACGTCGGCTCCTGCCTGCACCGAAATCCGCAGCCGGAGCACGGCAGTTCGAAGAGAGCATACGAAGTATCCGCAGCGAGTCTTCGGACTAATCGATCACCCTGCGGATTTCGGTGGCGACCGCCCTACCGTCGAGTGCGCAGCGGTCCGCCGTGGTCACGTGGTGCACGAGGTTGCCGATCGCGAATGTCCGCTCGCGCGAGGTTCGGAATGCGCTGTCGACCATTGGGCCTCTGACGTCTGCGTTCATCGTCAGTCCGCTGCTGCGGGCCAACTCATTGTCGGGAATCCAGTCGCCGGTGAAGACGATCGTGTCGCATTCGATCGTGCGACCGTCGGTCAGCACGACACGCTCTACACGTCGGCGGCCCACGATCTCGGCGATGTCGACGCCGGTGAGCACCGGGACCCGGCGCACGGTCGCTGCTGCCAACTTCAGGATCGTGTACGACTGGTGACGGGGGAGTGGGGTGACCATCGCCACCGCCTTGCAGCCGACATGGGCGAGGGTGAGGACGGCCGAGAAGCTGACGTGCTCGGCGCCGACGATCACCGCACGGGTCCCGACTCGTTGGCCCGCCACGGCGAGCTGTTGCAATGACCCGGTTGTGAGGACTCCTCCAGGCCGGTCGCCCGGAACGAGGCGGGCGGTGCGCGGACGCTCGCGTGCACCGGTCGCCAGGATCACGGCATCGGCGTCGATGTCGTCGAGTGAGAAGACCGACGTACCGAGACGAAGCTCGACACCTGCCGCCACCGCCCGCTCGGTGAGCCCACGGGCGTAACGCGGCCCCGACATCAGGCGATGAAGATCACGAATGCCGAATCCGAGGTGATTCGTGTGGCGGGGGATCCCGCCCGTCAGTTGCTCGCGCTCGAAGACCGTGACGTGGCGGACACCCAGTCGCCGCAACTCGATGGCGGCGCTCAGTCCCGACGGTCCGCCGCCGACGATTGCCACGTGGCCCTCTTTCGACTTCACGGCGCGACGCCCCATCCCGTCAGACTGCACAACTCGGCCTGGCAGTAGAAGCCCTGGCATCGCCCGGCCAGTGCACGGGTACGCCGGCGGAGCCCATCGAAGTTGACCGCCGGAACCGGGGCCACGCACGCCGCAGCGACTTCCCCGACGGTCACCCGCTCGCAATGGCACACAACTTGCCCGCCGCGCTGATAAGGGCGTTCGTCGATCTCGCCGAGCGCTGTCAGGTGGATCGTCCTGATGTCATCCTTCGGCGGCGCCGTGAGACCGCACTCGATCAGCCTCACCAAGGCCTCCTCGGCCAGCGCCATCGAGGAGGTGAGACCCGTCGAGCGGATGCCTCCCAGGCACACGTACCGGAGGTCGGGCTGATGGCTGACCTGGTAGTCACTGTGCTCCGTTGCCGCTCGCAGCCCGGCGTACACCGAGGTGACCTCCTCGTCGAGCAGAGCCGGAAGGATCCGGCGACCTTTCTCCAACAAGCTGTCGATCCCGGCGCGTGTCGAACCGGTAGCGGTCTTGTCGTCGATGTCGTCGGCGGTCGGTCCCAACATCACGTTGCCGAACACCGTGGGCGCGACGAGCACACCCTTCGTCTTGGAGGTGGGCACGGGAAGCACCGTGCGATTCAGCAGTGGTCTGGCGAGCTTGTCGAATACGATGAGCTCACCGCGACGCGGCCGGATCGTGAAGCCGTCGAGGCCTATCGAGCGATGCAACTCGTCGCCTCGAAGGCCGGCGGCGTTGACGATGAAACGTGTGCGGATCCTGGTCCCGCGCGATGTCGTGATCGTCGAGACGTCGCCACCGATCGCGCAGCTCGTCACCTCGTGGTTCACCAACACGGTCGCCCGGTTTGCGATGGCTTCGTAGGCGAACGCGAGGGGCGTCGACCACGGATCGATGATGTGCTCGTCGGGGACGACCATGCCAGCGGTCGCACCCTGACCGAGGTGTGGCTCGGCGTCGTAGACAGCGCTGCGGTCGACGATCTCGGCGCGCTCATATCCGTTGGCCTCGGCCTTCGCATGCAGCCCGGCGAGCGCCGCGGCCTGCTCCTCGTCCCACGCGACCAAGAGTGCGCCGACCGGCTCGATCGAAATGCCGACGGACGGTGCGTACTCGCGCAACAGCTCGTAGCCGCGGGCTACGAGCCGTGCCTCGAGGGAACCCGGCACGGCGTCGAAGCCGGTGTGCAGGATTGCGGTGTTGGCCTTGCTCGTACCTGCGCCGACGTCGGGCCCTGCTTCGAGGACGGCGACCGCCAGGTGGTGGTGCGACAGCAATCGGGCGACCGCGCACCCGACCACCCCGCCACCCACGACGACAACATCGTAGATCGCGACCGAGTGGTAGGCGGCTGGGTCCTCCCCGGCCGATGTGCTGTTCAGGTCGACGATCACAATTCCATCGTCGCCGACGCAACGCGCTGCCACGTCGACAGCCGCACCCCGGCCTCGTCAGAACCGATTCGAGGCTCGACGACCACATCCGGGTGCCACGCGACGCCATCGGCCGGCGACGGTGAATGGAGGTCGGCACCCAGATCGGCGAAGGCGGCGACGCCGAGGGCCGTGGCGTGGGGGGATGGGTAGACCTCGACCGGGGCCTGCAGGAGATCGGCCTGGACCTGCAAGAGAAGCGCGCTGCGCGTCAGCCCTCCGTCGACACGGAGGCGGGTCAAGGGCGAGCCGAGATCGCGTCCCGCGGCTTGGGCAAGGAGTGTGACTTGGGCAGCGATCCCCTCGATTGCGGCTCGGACGAGATGGCCGCGTTCGGTGCTCAGCGTCATTCCCGTGAAGGCCGCTTTCGCCTGAGGCTTCCAATACGGTGCTGCCAATCCTGCCAGCGCCGGCACGAACGTGACACCACCGCTGTCGACCACTGTCGCGCCGAGCCGATCGAGGTCGGCCGGCTCCGACATGATCCCCATCTCGATCAGCCACGTCACCGCTGCACCCACGGTGTAGACCTGCCCGTCGAGGCAGTACGTCGGTCGGTCGCCGATGCTCCACGCCGGACAGCCGACGAGTCCGTTGCCCGATCGGGTCGGCTCGTCGCCGGTGCACGCCAACATGAACGCGCCGGTTCCAAACGTGCACTTCGCCTCACCGGCGGCGCGGCAGTGTTCGGCGAACAGGGCTGCCTGCTGATCCACGCATGTGCCGGTCACCGGCACCGATCCTCCGAAGAGGCTGCAATCACCCAGTGGCTCGGCATTCCCGACCACCGCCGGCAAGGTCGACGGATCGATTCCGAAGATCTCGCAGGCGAGCGGACTCCACTGACACGTGTCGAGGTCGAGCAACAGCGAGCGGCCGGCGGTGGAGACATCTGTTGCGAACGCGCCGCACATCCGGTGCAGCATCCACGTGTCCGTCGTGGTGATGGCCGGGCCTTCATCGATCTGTTCGCGCAGCCAGGCGATCTTCGGGGCCACGAAATATGGATCGAGCTCGAGGCCGGTGTGTTGGGCAAGGAATTCGGCATGACCTCGAAGGCGGTCGCACACGACGCCGGCGCGGCGGTCCTGCCACACGATGGCCGCCCCACGGGGAACGCCGCTCGCTCGATCCCAAGCCATCACCGTCTCGCCCTGGTTGGCCAAGCCGATGGCCTGCAGGCTGGGGTTGCCCGCTTCTGCCAGGGCTTCGGTGGCGGCTGCCATCACGCTGGCCCACAGCTCTTCCGGATCGAGCTCCACACTGCCCGCTGTAGTCGCCCTCACATGGATGGCCGACTCCGCCAATGCGAGCACACCGCCGTCGTCTCCGACCACGACTGCCTTTGTTGCCGATGTGCCCTGATCGATCGCCAGCACGGTCACGACGGCGACACTATTACGGCTCGGTCGGCGGCCCTCGACAGTCGCTCCGATGGGCTTCACCGACATCCCCGAAGAGGCGCTCCACTTCTACGAAGGGTTGGTCGCCGGTTCCGGCTAAAAACCAAATGGCCGCGGATCAGCTTCGACGATTTCGGTCCGCACTCTCCAGCGATGCGCTGGCTGACGAGATCGTGGCAATCGCACAGAAGCTCCGCCCGAAGGGTCTCGGGTTCAATGCGATCGGCTCGTTGAAGACCGCGCCACGCGACTAGGCGCGCGATCATCCGCGAATCGAGCTCCTACGGCTGAAGGGGCTCGTCGGCTCCCGCGGTTGGGGCCCAGCGAAGTGGATGCAGAGGAAGGCGGCCGTTCAGCGAGTGCGCGATACATGGAACGCGGCGGCGCCGATGAACGCATGGCTCGATACGCGCGCCGGCCCGTTCGACGTTCGCCCCCGACGAAGCCACGCTGGCTCGCGTCGGCCCGATCTAGCCGTCGCTACGGGACAGGGATCCAAACCAGGGCGAGCTGTGTCACCTTCACGTCAGTGCGCTCCAGGCCGACTTTCAGCGGAGTGATGTTCTTGGCCGTGGTCATCCACTTGGCGTCGATGTCGGTGACCTCTTGGGTCAGCTCGGCCTCGAGATCCTCGAGCTGCTGGTGGAGGCCCTCGAGCTTGTTCTCCGCGGCGTCGAGTCGGTCTCCCGCCGCCGCGGTTCGGGTGCGACGCCCGGCAGCGCTGCCGGCCTTCCCGAGCACCGAACCGAGCAATCCACCGCGGCTGCGGCGACCGCCGAGCAGCCCGCCCAGGATGGAGCCCGCAGTCGAGAGGATCTCCTCGCTCCGGCGACCCTTGCGCTGCGTGTCCAACACCACGGCCCGATCCTCCGACGCCTGGATCTGGGCCTGGATGCGGGTCACCTTGTCGGCGTACTTGCCTCGAAGCGCCGCGGTCTCCTTGTCGGCCAGATCGTTTGCGGCAGCGAGGCACCGCGCCGTGAAATCGGTGTCGGCCTCGCCGGGCCGCCCGAACATCTTGAGGTCCCGGTTGGCGGCCAGATCGACCGTGCGCGATCTGACCAACGAATCGATCAGGTCGCGCTCGACGCGTGTCCAGAGCGCCTTGTCTTTCACCGGCGTGTGCGGCAGGCGGTAGACGCAGGGGACCGGTGCATCGGGTCGGAGATCGCGGTCGTCGTAGTCGACAGCGATCGATCTCGTCGCATCCATCGGATCCGTCAACGGGAACAGTACGGCCTCGTACTCCTCATCGTGCACCAGATCGGCCTTCTCGTCGTCGTACCGCAAGGCGACGCGGGCGACGATGGAGGCCTCGTAGCGGGTCCCGCGTGCGTCCCCGCCGATCGTCGCCAACCACGGTGAAGCGACATCGGCCCATCGCACCATCACGCCCGCGGCGACCTCGGGCGCAACAGAGGTCTCGTCGTCGCCCAGTTTGCCGGCGGGATTGGACCCTGCAGTGGTGGCGGGATCGGCCTCCGCTTCGCTTCGGCTGCTCCCGCCTTGACTAGTCACTTCCGTTGTTGCATTTGCAACAGCCGTGGCCTTCTGGTCGGTCATCAGGGAGGCGATCTGGTCTCTCGTCAGGGGACCGCGCAGGTAGCTCATCGCCCATCTGGTGGTGAACACCTCGGGGTGGTCCTTGCCGGCGCGGCGGAGCACGAACTCCCGCTTGGCAAGCCCGGCGATCGTGTTGCCTATCTCGTTGACATCGACACCGCCACTGGCGGCGCTCATCCCGTCGAGCAGGCGCTGTTTGTCCTGATCGGTCTGCAGGCGCCCGATCATCCAGGTGCCCGCGTTCGACAACGCCTTGTAGTCGACGTCGACGGGGTTCTGCGTGCTCAGCACGACACCGACGCCGAAGGCACGCGCCTGTTTCATCAGCGTCATGATCGGCTTCTTCGTCGGGGGCATCGCGGTGGGTGGCAGGTAGCCGGCGACCTCGTCCATGTAGAGCAGGGCGCGGAGGTCAGTTGTGCCACTTTGCCGGCGCATCCACGTGACGAGCTTCGACAGGATCAGCGTCGTCACGAACTGGCGCTCCGGATCGCTGAGGTGGGCCGTCGTGACGATGGCGCAACGTGGCCTCCCATCCGACGTTTTCAACAACGAGGCGATGTCGAGTGGCGGGCCTGTCATCCACGCACCGAACGACGGTGATGCCAACAGGCCGTTGAGCCGGATCGCGAACGCGAGACGGTCCTTCTGCGGAAAGAACTGGTCGAGCTCGAAGACACCCAACTTGCGGATGGGCGGCTGCTGGATCATGCCGACAAGCGATGGAAGGTCGAGGCTACGGCCGGCAGTCCATTCGTTGATGATGAGGTTCGACAACAGGATGTGCTCGCGGCTCGACAGCGGATCGGCATCGATCCCGACGAGGCTCAGCAGACCGCTGACGAAGCCCTCGATCTCGTCGCCGACGACCTCGGAATCGCTCGCGTCCGCGGGCGCCTGAAGCGACCCGACGATGTTCATCGCCACGCCGGCATTGGAGCCCGGTGTATAGATCGTGAACGTCACCTTGTCGCGCAGCGAGGCGATGCGATCCGCGGTGATCCCCCAAGAGCCGAGGCCATCGGTCCACGCCTTGGCCTGTGCCGCCGCAAAGTCGGGTACCGACTGGCCGGCCTTCGCCGCGTCGCCCTCGTTGACCCACGGTTCGAAGTCGGCCGGCGCAAGCTGCGGGAAAGTGAGGCACAGGTTGGTGAGGTCGCCCTTCGGGTCGATCAGCAGAGCCGGAATGCCGGCGGTCAGCGCCTCTTCGACGAGCACGACACCGAGGCCGGTCTTGCCGGAGCCAGTCATGCCGACGATGACCCCGTGGGTCGCGAAGTCGCCGGACGCGACAGTTGTCAGCGTGTCGGTGCGCTCGTGTTTGGCCGGGTCGATCTGCCCGCCGAGGAGGAAGTCAGCCATGGTCGCACGCTACCGCGGCACCCGCTCCTACGAAGGCGTCGCCCCGACGCTGTAGGCGCAACGCCGATCACCCGCCAGCACGTGCTGAGTGCGAGTGACGGTGACGTCGGTTCCCAGGGCCCGCCGAAAGACGTCGAGCTCCGCCGTGCACAGTGCGCCGCACGCCGAAGCCGCATCGCGGATGGGGCAGTGGTGCTCGATGAGGATGTAGCCATCGTCGTCGGTGCGCACCTCGGCCAGGTATCCCTCGTCCGATCGGATGTCGGCCAACCGCTGCAGCCGCTCACCCACGTCGTGCGAGCCGGCCAATGCCCGCGTGTACCCCTCGGCCTGTCGATCGGATCTGGCCGCGATCACCTTTCCGAGCGCCCGTTCGCCCAATGTCGAACGCATGGTTCCGATGAGGTCGACCGTCAGGTCGCCATGCCGATCCGGGAACGCTGCGGACGCCGCAGCAGCAAGTTGCCAGTGGACGGGAGGGCGCCCCCGCCCGCTCGGCGCGGCAGCCGACCGTGTGACGAGGCCGGCCTCCTCGAGGGCGTCGAGGTGCTGTCGCAGTGCCGTGTCCGTGAGCCCGAAATCGAAGGCGAGATCGGTGGCGGTGGCCGACTCGACGCGCTTCAGGCGTTCGACGATTCGGCGCTTGGTGTCGGTCAGTTCGGCCACCTCGCGAATCCTACCGAGCGAAGGGCTATTTCGGAAGGAACGCCTTGCATAATCAATCGCCAAGGCGACGGTCGCCGCAAATGCGCGGCTACCCGGTCGGCTTTGACAAAATGTTCAGATCATGACCACCGCCGCGCAGACCGCGATCGCGTTCGAGAACCAATTCGGCTTGGCGGATCGAGTGATCGATCACGATGCGGTCGCGAACAGCATCGTGCGTTTTCGCGAGCAGGGGATCACGCTGCCCACGTTTGCGGAGTTGGCCGACCCGTCATCGATCGATCCATCAAAGGTCGGTGACGCCGACCGAAACGGACCTGACCCGCGCAACCTCTGGCGAGTCCATTGGTACAACGACACGGATGGCAATCGCGTCGACGTGCCAGACCACGTCGTGCTGCCGAAGAGCCTCACGGGCGTCGACAGCCCGATCATCGTCGTGTTCGGCGATCGATTCCCGATGATCACCGCCCACAAGGTGCTGGCCGCGTACGCGTGTCTCGCGCCGCGTGTCGTGACGGGGCAGTTCGACCCGACGCGGCATCGGGCTGTCTGGCCCTCGACCGGAAACTACGCGCGCGGCGGAATCGCGATCAGCCGGATCATGGCCAGCCGAGGCGTTGCGATCCTGCCTGCCGGGATGAGCCAGGAGCGCTTCGACTGGCTCGACCAATGGTGCGCCAACCCGGCCGACGACGTGATCAGGACGGTCGGCACTGAGAGCAACGTCAAAGAGATCTACGACGCGTGCAACGCCCTGGCCAAGGATCCCGACAACTTCGTGCTCAACCAGTTCTGCGAGTTCGGCAACCACCTCGCCCACTACGAGGTCACGGGGCGAGCGCTCGGCCATGTGTTCGAGCACGTTCGAGCGGTCAGCGGACGCGACATGCGCCTTGCCGCGTTCGCCAGTGCCACCGGATCCGCAGGCACCATCGCCGCGGGGGACCGACTGAAGGACACCTACGGCACCAAGATCGTTGCGGTCGAGGCGCTCGAGTGCCCGACGCTGCTGGAGAACGGTTTCGGGGAGCACAACATCCAGGGGATCGGCGACAAGCACGTGCCGTTGATCCACAACGTGATGAACACCGACGTGGTCGTAGCGGTCACCGATCAAGCCACCGATCAGCTGCAGGTGATGTTCAACACCGAGGACGGGCTCGGCTACCTCGCCGATCGACGACTGGTCCCGCAGTCTGTGCTCGACACGCTGACGCACTTCGGGCTCAGCAGCATCTGCAACGTGTTGGCCGCCATCACCACAGCGAAGCTGTTGAACCTCGGGCCCGACGATGCGTTGATAACGGTCGCCACCGACGGCGCCGCCCTCTATCCGAGCGAGCGCGAAAAGGTCATCGCCCGCGACTTCGGTGGAGGCTTCACCAACCTCGACGCCGCCGCGGTGTGGGGCCAACACCTGGCCGATGTCCCGACGGCCCATGCGCTCGAGTGCACCGAACGTGATCGCAGCCGGATCTTCAACCTCGGCTACTACACGTGGGTCGAGCAACAGGGCACGCCGTTCGATCTGTTCGAGGCCCGCCGCTCGCAGGACTTCTGGCGCGGGCTGCGCCGCTTCCTCCCGGTGTGGGACGAGATGATCACCGAGTTCAACGCCGGCGTCGCAGAGGGTTGATCGCGGTGGGCCCTCTTGCTGCCGGATGGTCGTGTGCCGTGTGCGGCCGTCATGTCGACATCGCCGAGCCTCTTGTCTGGAAGTGTCCCAACGCAACCGAGGTCGACTCTCACCACGCCTTGCAACTCGTGCAGGGCGCTGGTCGTTCGGTGGGGGGTGACGACCCGAACCCCTTCGTCGCCTATCGCCCGTACCTGGCATGGGACAGTTTTGCGGCCGCGCACGGAATGACCGAGGGTGCTCGCATCGCGATGGTTCGCCAACTCGATGCCGATGTCGCCGACGTCGCCGGCGTCGGATTTCATGTCACGCCGTTCGGGCGTTCCGATGCCTTGAGCGACGGGTTGGGCTTCACCGGCGAAGGTGGCGTGTGGGTCAAGGACGAGACCGCTCAGGTCGCGGGAAGCCACAAGGCGCGGCACCTCATGACGATCCTGTTGCACCTGCTGACGGCGGAGTCGTTGGGCATCGCCCCGTGGACGAGTGCCGCCGATCGTCCCCCACTGGCCATTGCGTCGTGCGGCAATGCGGCCTTCGCGGCGGCAACACTGGCGGCAGCGGTCGAGTGGCCGTTGCGCGTGTTCGTGCCGCCGACCGCCGGACCGTCGGTGCTCGACCGCCTCACCCGACTCGGTGTGCAGATCGTCGAGTGCCCGCGCCGTCCCGGCGATCCGGCCGGCGATCCCTGCATCCATCGCTTCCGCGAAGCCGTCCGCGTCGGCGCTGTCCCCTTCACCGTGCAGGGCACGGAGAACGTCTGGTGTCTCGACGGCGGCCGAACGATCGGTTGGGAGATTGCGGAAGGTTTGGAACAGCGCGTCGGCCGTCCTCCGCTCGACCGACTATTCGTGCAGGTCGGCGCGGGCACGTTCGCGGCATCGACCATCGCCGGACTTCGCATGGACGGTGTGATGCCTCGGCTCCACGGTGTGCAAACGGAGAGCTGCGCGCCGCTGCAGCGGGCCTTCCTCAAAGCCCGCGAGTTCGGCGATGCATCGTCGGTCGCGACACATTGGAGTGAATGCATGTGGCCGTGGGAACACGTCGGGACCTCGGCGGCGGACGGGATCCTCGACGACGAGACGTACGACTGGATTCCCGTCGTCGGCGCGATGGTCGACGGCGACGGGAGCCCGGTCGTGGTGCCCGAGGCTCTGATCCTCGAAGCGAACGAACTTGCGCGAGGCACCACCGCGATCAATGCCTCGCACACCGGCACAGCCGGACTGGCGGGTCTGCTGTCGATGCGAGATGTCGTCGATCCACGAGAACGGGTCGCGGTGATCTTCAGCGGCGTCGGTCGGGGGATCGATGGCACGGATCGGCGTGTCCCGACGTCGGGATCGTCGTGAAGTGAAATGCCCAGCGGAACGAGCGAGCGATGGGCGGTAGCGTGATGCACATGTTCGACATCTCTCGCCCCATGGCGCTCGATCCCGGTTTCGACCCCCGCAGCGATGTGTTCAACAGGCTGCTGAAGAACCGGGTCATCATGCTCGGCACCGATGTCAATGACGACATGGCCAACCAGATCTGTGCGCAGTTGCTGTACCTCGAAGGCGAAGAGGCCAACGCCGACATCTGGCTGTACATCAACAGCCCCGGCGGTTCGGTCACGGCCGGTATGGCCATCTACGACACCATGCAGTTCATCTCGTGCGACGTCGCCACGGTGTGCATGGGCATGGCCGCATCGATGGGCCAGTTCCTGCTCACCGCAGGCGCTGCGGGCAAGCGATACACGCTTCCCAACGCCCGTATCATGATGCACCAGCCGTTGGCCGGCCTCCGCGGTCAAGCCACCGACATCGCCATCCAGGCAGAGCAGTTGGCGTATACCAAGCGACGAATGGCCGAGCTCACGGCACACCACTCTGGTCAGACCCTCGAACAGATCCAGGCCGACAGCGAGCGCGATCGCTGGTTCACGGCCGATCAGGCGAAGGCCTACGGATTGGTCGATTCTGTCAAGACCAAGCGCGGCGAACTGCCCAACTAGGGCGTCGATGCCGGCGGTCCGGTGATGACCACCGGGACCAGGGCAGCGGGCGCCGGGCCTATCGATACCCCGCACAGCTTCGAGGTGTAGTCGGAGATCGCGGTCGCCGCGTGCTGCGACGAGCGCGCCATGTCGGCGACGCGTTGCACCGATGCCGGATCCTGCGGGTCGACGGTGGCCGCAGCCTCGATGTTCGACGTCATCGTCTGCCATTCCTTCTGGACTGCAAGCGGCGCGATGGATGTGATCGACCGGTAGAGCTTCGATGTTGCCTCGACGCCGGTGCTGTCGGCGATGGCCGGTGCGTTGAGTTGGTCGAGGCTTTCGCTGACCGTCGAGCAATACTGCGCGTCGGTGGCCGGTGGAGCGTCGGCGGAGCATGCCGTGAGGGTGCAGAAGGCGACAGCAGCAACAGTCACAGCGTTCCGCACAACAACTCGCACACCCCAGTCTCCCAGGCCGACGTCAGAAATGAGTGGCACCGCGTTGTTGCTCGATGGCCGGCGGATACAGTGCGATCACCGTCGAGGGTCCGGTTGTTACGCCCCTTCCAGCCATGTTCACGCGCCGTTAGATCGTCGCCGTAGCTGGAGGTTTGCGCATGCTCGCCGCCGTCCGTTCCGCAACCTTTCTTGGTGTCGAGGGTCGCCCGGTGACCGTCGAGGTGCACGTCTCGACGGGTCTTCCGGGCTTTCAGATCGTCGGCCTCCCCGACGAAGCGTGTCGCGAATCCCGCGATCGCGTACGGGCCGCGGTGATGTCCAGCGGCCTGCCGTGGCCGTCGTGCCGCGTCACGGTGAACCTCGCGCCGTCCAACCAACGCAAGGGAGGGTCGGGCCTCGACCTGGCCATCGCCATCGGCCTGCTGATCGCCAACGAGGAGATCCCCAACGAGGCCGTCGCCGACCTCGGTTTCCTGGGCGAGCTCGGTCTCGACGGATCGCTGCGCGCCGTTGCCGGCGTTGCGCCGATGGTCGGCGCGTTGCTCGATCAGGTCCCGGTGGTACCACGCGCCTCATTTCGTGAGGCACGGGCGATCTCACCCGGACGCGTTCGGGTTGCGTCGTACCTGCGCGAGATCGTCGATGCCCTCAAGGGCGAGGCGCCGTGGCCCGACGAGCCCGACGACGACTACATCGACGACGATCCACCTATACCCGACCTTGCTGATGTGCGCGGGCAGGCGGTGGCGCGTATGGCGTTGGAGGTTGCGGCGGCCGGCGGTCACCACCTGTTGCTCGTCGGCCCTCCCGGCGCCGGCAAGACGATGTTGGCCCAGCGGCTACCCGGGCTGTTGCCCCCGCTCACCGCGGCGTTGGCTCTCGAGGCCACGATGGTGCACTCCGCCTCCGGTGTCCGGCTTCCCGCAGTCGGGATGATCCGTCGCGCGCCGTTCCGGGCCCCGCACCACAGCAGCTCGATGGTGTCGCTCGTCGGGGGAGGCACCTCCAACCTGAGGCCCGGCGAGATCAGCTTGGCGCACGGCGGGGTGCTCTTTCTCGACGAGCTGGGCGAGTTCTCGCCGATGGTGCTCGACGGCTTGCGCCAACCCCTGGAGGAAGGCGTCATCCGCGTCGCCAGGGCTCGGGCCAGCGCGACCCTGCCGGCCAGGTTCCTGCTCGTGGCGGCGACCAACCCGTGCCCGTGTGGCGGTGGGCCGCCGGGTGCGTGTGAGTGCGACGACGGGGCTCGGCTGCGCTACCTGCGGCGCCTCAGCGGTCCATTGCTGGACCGCTTCGACCTCCGAGTCGGCGTCGGTAGACCAGGTGTCGACGACCTGCTGCAGAGTGGTGGCGGTGAGACCACGGCCGTCGCCGCGCAACGGGTAGCCGTGGCGCGCAATGGCGCCGTCGAGCTACGGGGCATGTTGAACAGCGAGATCCCGGCCTCGCACCTCGACATCCTCGCCCCGGTTCAGCCGGAGGGCAGGCTGATGCTTCGTAACGAGCTCGAACGCGAACTGTTGACCGGCCGCGGGTACCACCGAATCCGTCGGGTCGCCCGAACGCTTGCCGACCTCGACGGCGACCTCGAGACACCCGTCGGCGAGCGACACGTCGCGATGGCGTTGCAGCTACGCGTCAGGGTGCGTGTCTCGGTGCGCGAGCGCGTGGCATGACCGCCGACCTGCCGCCCGAGGCGTACGCCGCAGCGCTCGCCTCGTTTCCGCACATGTCGATCCACCGGCTCCGAGCACTACTGCGGCATCACGTTCCCAGAGAGGCGTACTCGGTTGCGGTCGGCGACCATCGCCCGGCCGGGCTCATCCAGCGGGTGCTTGCCGACGTCGACGTGCGTGCCGCTTGGCAGCGGGCCGGCCGGTCGCAGCTGGTCGACGAGGTCTGGCTGCGATGTACGACGCTCGGTGTCCGGGTGCTCCTGCACGGCACGCCCGACTACCCGGCATTGCTCGTCGATGATCCGCTGCCGCCGCCCATCGTGTTCGCCCGCGGCGATCTCGGTCTGCTCGATGGTCGGCGCGCGGGTATCGTCGGCACCCGCAACGCAACGGCTGCGGGACGCGACACTGCGACAACACTCGGCCGGCAACTGGCGGACGCAGACGTGCACGTCGTGTCGGGCTTGGCGCGCGGCATCGACGGGTGTGCTCACCGTGGCGCGCTGCAAGCGAACGGCGCGGGGCGTCCGATCGCGGTGGTGGCCTCCGGTCACGACGTCGTCTACCCCCGCGAGCACCGCAACCTGTGGGCGTCAGTGGCCGAACGTGGCCTGCTGTTGTCCGAGGCACCGCCGGGCACGCCGCCGGAGGCGTATCGGTTCCCAATGCGCAACCGGGTGATTGCCGCGCTGTCCGAGGTCGTGGTGGTCGTCGAGTCCCGCGAGCACGGGGGATCGCTGATCACCGTCACGGAGGCGATCGACCGCAACGTGCCGCTGATGGCGGTGCCGGGCGGTGTGCACAACCGCGCCGCGGCCGGCACGAACCAGCTCATCCGCGACGGCGCGGGCGTGGTGGTCGACGTGACCGACGTGTTGATCGCGTTGGCGCTGGATCATCGTCGCTGCTCCGGTTCGCCGGCCGATCCACGACCACGACCGCGCGGCGAGGACCTCAGCGTGTACGAAACGTGTGCGGGGGAGCCGCGAACCATCGACGGGTTGGCGCTGGCCTGCTCGCTGACCCTTGTCGACGCGGCCATGGCGGTGGCCCGACTCGAGCACGCCGGCTGGATCCAGCAGCTCGACGGGTGGTTCGAGGCAGTGGGGTCACCGCTGCGATGACACCGACCGAATACCATCGACGCCGATGGCTGCTTCGTTTGCGGGGACCCGGCGTCCCGACCTCGTCGGCGACTGGCGACTCGACGAGTTTGCTGACGCTCTCACCAGCTCGTCGGCGAACACGATTGGTGCCTACTGCAGCGATCTCTTCCTCTTTGCCGAGTGGGTCGAACGATCGGGTGTCACGTCACCGATCGACGTCGACCGCATCGTGCTTCGGCGATATGTGGCCTCGCTCACGACGCGCCAGTTCGCCAAGCGCACCATTGCTCGCAAGGTTGCTGCGCTTCGTCGCTACTTCTCGTTCCTTCGCCACCGCGGTTATCTCGAACTCGACCCAACGGTTGCACTACGAGCGCCCGCCGGTCCGGCGCGACTGCCGCGTGTGCTCGAGCACGGCGAGGTTGCAGCGTTGCTCGACGGAACTCGCGACGATGCCGGCGATCCCGAGGCCGAGCCGCGTTGGCGGCGACTCCGCGACGACGCCGTGCTCGAAGTGCTCTACGGCAGCGGTGTCCGCGTCGGTGAGCTGTGCGGCCTCGATGTCGATGCCGTGGATCTCGGTGCCGCCGCCATCACTGTCTGGGGCAAGGGTGGCAAGGAGCGTCGGGTTCCGCTCAGCGCGCCTGCCGTCGATGCCCTGCGGGCATGGCTCGTCGTTCGTCGCGAGGTCGTCGACGCCAAGGTCGGCCCGGCGCTGTTCGGTAACGAACGTGGTGTACAGCTGTCGCCGCGAGACGTTCGCCGCATCATCGATCGTCGCAGCCAACGCCCGACGCATCCTCACGCGCTGCGTCACAGCTTCGCGACCCACTTGCTCGATGGTGGGGCAGACCTTCGCGTGGTACAAGATCTGCTTGGTCACAGTGACGTCGCGACCACTCAGCGCTACACACATGTCAGCAAACAACGCCTTCGAGCCGTCTACACGGAAGCCCACCCCCGAGCATGAAACGCGACAACGACATCGAGCACTGGTGGCAACGTTGGCTGGAAGCACGCGACCCGGTCGCCCGCGACCGCCTGATCGTTCACTACTCACCCCTCGTCAAGTTCGTCGCCGGTCGTGTCGGTGCCGGCCTGCCCAACAGCGTCGATCCTGGCGACCTGGTCAGTGCCGGTGTCTTCGGCCTCATCGATGCAGTCGAACGATTCGACTCCAGCCGCGGCGTCAAGTTCGAGACCTTCGCCGTGCCGCGCATTCGTGGCGCTGTGTTCGACGGCCTGCGATCACTCGACTGGGTGCCGCGCTCTGTGCGCAGCCGCGCCCGCGAGGTAGAGACAGCATTCACCGAGCTCGAGAGCCGGCATGGTCGGGCGCCTACCGACATCGAGTTGTCGACGCACCTCAAAATCACCGCGCCGGAGTTCCAGAAGTGGCTCAACTCCATCGCCTCGACCACCGTCGGTCCGCTCGACCGCGCATTGGTCGCCGGTATCGAGCCGCGCACCCTCAGCGGCGACGTTCCCGACACCCCGGCTTCGATCGTCGAGGACGGGGAGGTTCGTCGTCTCGTGCGCGGCGAGGTGAAGCGGCTTCCCGATCGCGAGAAGCTGGTGCTGTCCCTGTACTACGACGAGGGCCTGACCCTTGCCGAGATCGGCGGCGTGCTCGGTGTCACCGAGAGCCGGGTATCACAGATCCACACCAAGGCGGTGCTGCACCTGCGTGCCAGGTTGTCGGCATCGGGCGTGACCTAGCCGAGAGGCGCCCGTCATGATCGGCGCCGTTGCCGCGCTGCTCCTCATGACGTCGACCTGTTACGTGCCACCGATCGATGCACCGGTCGTCGATCCGTTTCGGGCACCAGCGTGCGTGTTCTGCTCCGGCAACCGCGGCCTCGAGTACCTGCCCCATTCGGGCGCCACGGTGGTTGCTGCGGCGCCCGGCGTCGTCGCGTTCAGTGGGATGGTGGCCGGCGTGCGATACCTCGTGGTGGATCAGGCCGACGGCCGCACGGCGACCTACGGGCGAATCGCCGTCGCCAGGGTCGGCGTTGGCCACCTGGTCGTCGCCGGTGACGTGGTTGCCACCACCGGCGACCACTTCTACTTCGGCCTGCGCCAAGGTCAGGTCTACATCGATCCGGCGCCATTCCTGGGTTCGCCGCGGTATCGGCCGAGGCTGGTGCCAACCGATGGCTCGGCGCCACGTACGCCGCCACGGCCAACTCTGGTCTGCGCCGCGCCGCGCCGCGGTAGCGGTTGGGCGACTGCCGCCCCTCGCCGATAACATGTCCAACCGGCCAGCAACTCTGGTGGCCTCGATACAAACGTCTCCCCGTCTGCGGTCGTCTCGGCGCCTGGGTTCGACGCCGATAACCGCAGAGAAGGAGTCAACCATCATGGCCGTCGTCACCATGCGACAGATGCTCGAAGCCGGTGTGCACTTCGGGCACCAGACCCGCCGTTGGAACCCGAAGATGAAGCGATTCATCTTCGGCGAGCGCAACGGCATCTACATCATCGA
>JBDTYA010000041.1:0-12494 GCA_040005915.1 Ilumatobacteraceae bacterium | reverse complement strand
CGCAAGGAGTTCAACGATCACATCCACTCGGTGCGGTTCGTGATCCTGGTCGTGCTCGTCGCCCTGGCAGGCCTGGCCTCCGTGCACTCTGCGAGTGGACCGATTCGCGACGCCGCGAGCCAGGCGACCGACGTACCGTCGATCTTCCTCTACGTGTTCACCCTCGCCCCCGACCGGGTGCCGGCATTCCACGAGTTCATCGCCATTCTCGGGCCACTGCTCGGCATCGCGTTCGGCTTCGATGCGCTCAACGGCGAGCGTTCGCAGCGGACGTTGCCCAGACTGGTCGCCCAACCGATTCATCGCGACGAGGTGATCAACGGCAAGTTCGTCGCCGGGCTCGGCGCGATCGCGTTGGCACTCGCCTCGGTGATGCTGATCGTCGTGTCGTACGGGATGCTGCGGCTCGGGATCGGGCCCACGGTCGGCGAGACCGTACGAATCGTCGCGTTCTTCGTCGTCGCCGTCGTGTACATCGCGTTGTGGCTGGCGCTGGCCACGATGCTCTCGGTGATCACTCGGCGAGCCGCGACTGCGGCCTTGGCTGGTATCGCCATTTGGCTCGTGCTGACCCTGTTCGGCGGGTTGATCGCCGGGCTCGTCGCCGACACGGTGCATCCCGTACCCGACGCCGCCACGGCGACCCCTGAGGCCGTGTTGGCCAACGCCCGCCTCGAGCTGGAGGTGCGCCGGTTCTCGCCTTCGGAGCTCTACCAGGAGGCAACGGGCGTGCTATTGAATCCGTCGCGCCAGTCGACCGGGCTCGTGGTCGAGGACAACACTGCCTCACAGGCTCTGCCGAGCACGCTTTCACTTTCCGAGAGCCTCGTGCTGGCCTGGTGGCAGGTCGCTGCCCTCGTCGGTGGCGTCGTCGTGCTGTTCGCCATTGCCTACACCGCCTTCATGCAACAAGAGGTGCGGGCCTGACTGCGCCCCGGCGTCGTAGCCCGCAAGTTGAGCAGGCAGGGTGATGACGAAGATCGTCGGCGCCGCCGACGCCAGCTCGACACGCCCACCGTCGGGCCGCAACAGGTTACGGGCCAGCAGCAGGCCCAGGCCGTGGCTCCGATGATCGCGGATGGCCCGGCCGACGTCGTCGTCCGACGCGTCGACGATGTTGCCCTCGTCGCGAACGGCGATCTCCACCGCGCCGGCACCGACCACCGCAACGCTGACCTCGACCGACCCCTTGCCGTGCAGCAACGCGTTGTCGAGAAGGATCTCGATGCCCTGCGTGAGTGCGCTCGGAGTGACGTCGGCCTGAACGGCGGACGGCGCAACGAGAGTCAAGTCACGTCCGGCGCGACTGAACTGCGCGACGAACGTGTGCACATGACGGCCCACCAACGCGGCGACATCGGTTCGCGTCCTCGCCGCGACGCGTCCCGTTCGCGCCAGCTTCAGCAAGTCGTTGATGCGGTCGTCGAGCCCGGCAACCTGTGTCAACGCCTCGATGGCCTCGCGACTGGCGGCCGGATCGGTGCTGTCCGCGATCAACTCGAGGCTGATCGCAATGGCGGTCAGTGGCGACCGCAGTTGATGACTGGCGTTGGCGCTGAACTGCCGCTCGGCCATCATCAGCTCCGCAACTCGCTTGCCACTGTCCTCCAACGCTTCGGCGATCGCATCGACCTCGACCAAGCCACTGCGCGGCGCGACGACACCTGCCTCACCGGCCCCCAGTTGCACGGCGGCCCTGGCCAATCGGTCGAGCGGTCGGCTCAACTGCCGCGCCTCGAACAGCGCGGCCAGGGCGGCCAGAGCAGCGATGCCGAAGCCGACCCCGATGATCAGGTTCCAAGCCTGACGAACACGGCGATCGACGGGCGCACGATCGGCCGAGACGGTCGCCGCGAGGTTGCCGGGCCCCTGCACCTCGATCGACATCACCTCCTCCGCGAGCACCGGCCCGGTGCGTGCCACGACGACGCCCCCCGACGTTCGCAACACGACCTCGGCGCCTGCCGGAGCCAACCGCTCGACATCTGCGGAGGTCAGCTGCCCCTGCTCGATCAGGCGGTCGCTGAGCGAGATGATCATCGTCTCGGCCTGCGCGTTCAATCGCAGGCGGGCATTGGCGCGGACCTCGTTGGTGAAGAGGACGCCCGTGGTCACGCCGCTGACGACCAGGATCGCCACGACCAGCAGCAGGCCCGATCGAATCATGCGACTGCGCAGCCTGGTGACCATCGACCTAGATTCGCGCGTCCAGCGCTGGAAGGGTGAACGGATGGCACTGCTACTGGTGGTCGAGGACGACGCGGCGATCGCTCGCCCGTTGATGCGCGCCCTCGATCGCGCCGGTCACACGACCCATTGGGTCACGACCGGAGGCGATGCGCAGGTCGCCGTCTTCGAGATTCACCCCGAGCTCGTCGTGCTCGATCTCGGGCTGCCCGACATCGACGGGATCGACGTGTGCCGCCAGATCCGCGCGACGCACAGCCAGCTGCCGATCATCGTGCTGACGGCGCGCCGCGAGGAGCTCGACATCGTCGAGGGGTTCGAGGCGGGCGCCGATGATTACATGACCAAGCCCTTCCGGCTCAGCGAGCTGCTGGCGCGCATCAGGGCGCGACTGCGCGCTGTCACAGCAACTCGACTCGAGTCCGATGACGTTGCTGTCGACCTCTCTGCACGCCGCGCCTGGCAGGCCGACCGCGAGCTCGGGCTGTCGACCAAGGAGTTCGATCTGTTGGCCGAGCTCGTTCGCGGCGCCGGCACGGTGGTGAGGCGCGAGTACCTGATGGACAAGATCTGGGGCACCGACTTCACGGGAAGTAGCAAGACACTCGATGTGCACATGGCCTGGCTGCGGCGAAAGCTCGGCGACGACGCCACTGCACCGCGGTACATCACGACGGTGCGCGGGATCGGCTATCGATTCGAGAACACCGCGTCCAGTCGATAGCCGACACCGGGAACGGCTGTGATGGTCAGCGAGCTGGCCCCGGCCGCAAGCAATTTTGATCGCAGTTCGCTGACATGTACAGCCAGCGTGTGGGTCGACTTCGACCAGTGCTCGTCCCACACCGTCGCGATCAGTTCGGTCTTGCCCACCGTCGAACCCGTCGATCCGGCGAGAGCGGCCAGGAGGTCGAACTCGCGAACACTCAGATCCAGCACTTCGCCGTGCAGGACCGCCAATCGTGCCCGATGGTCGATTCGTAGGTCGCCGATCACGGTGATGGTCGAGGCCCGATCGAGATGGCGGCGAATGCGCACGCTCAACACGGCGAGGGAAAACGGCTTCGTCACGTAGTCGTCGGCGCCGGCATCGAGCGCGTCGACCACGTCGAGCTCGTCCTGGCGGCCGGTCACGACGATGATCGGCTGATCGGGATGCCGTGATCGCAGCTCCTCGCAGACCTCGACGCCGTCCCTGTCGGGAAGGCCCAGATCGACCAGGGCGATGTCGTAATGGTCGACCCGCATCGCCTCTGCGGCGCTTGCAGCAGAAACCGTTTCGAAAGCATCGTGACGGGTGAGGCCGCGCTCGAGTGCGCTGCGCACGCCACCGTCGTCCTCGACGATCAACACACGCGGTCGCCTAGTTGTCACCGTCCACAGCATGCCTCATCCGGCGAGGCGACGCCTGGCGCGGCCCAGTGCAGCGCGTGCCTTGCCCCGCACTGTCGCGACAGCCGTTTCCAGTGGTGGCCTATCCGGCTCGACGACGGCAACGCGGGGAGCAGGCAGCGGACCCTTCTTTCGTAACACGACCATGAATTCGATCTCCTGTCGAGCGCACGCCTCGATGTCGAACGCGTCGTCGAATCGCTCGCGGGCGGCAAGGATCAGCTGCAAGAACTCGGCCTGCGTCCACACATGCATGTGAATGGAGTGGCCGGCGGACTCCAGGTCGCGTGCCCGGGCGGTGATCTGTTCGGACGTCTCATCGTCCTTGTACGCCACGAATCGGGCCCAGTCGTCGAAGTGGTCACGGCGAGAGGCCGCCGGGCCGTTCTCGTAGTCGGCGATCATGTGCGCGAGCGGCGTCACATGACGCGGATGATCGAACGTGAATCGCTTGTCAGGGACCGCGTAGAACAGCACGCCACCCGGGCGCAACTTGCCGAGATGATTCTCGATCGTGCCGATCGGGTTCTCGCAGTGCTCGAGGAAGTGGTTGGCAACGATGAAGTCCTGTGATTCGGGGCCGATGGTCGACAACAACTCACCGTCGTCGATCACGTCGGCCTCGGTGAGGTTCCAGTCGGCCAGCTCCGGGTACTCACGGCGCAGATCGGCGACCTTCATCCGATCGACATACCGAACGTCGACATCGGCTGGCACCGTCAACGGCAGGTGCAGTGGCCCGATCTCGAGGCCCTGCCCGAACAGGAAACGCCCGGCGAGTTCACGCCGTGCGTCGAAGTAAACAGGTGGGGCTGCTGCCGGGTCGGTGCGCACCAGCGCATCGTCACCACGCGGTTCACTCATCGGCTGGAGACTACCGGCCGGGCCCTGCCCTCGGTTGGGCGAAGGTGACCGGGAAGCCGGGTGGACACGATTGCGCTCGTGTGGGGACGCAATCGCGTCCACCCAAACCCTGTCGGGTCAGTTCTTGTTGAGGCGCTCGCGCCCCTTGTCGACCCAATCTTCTGCCTTGTCCTTGGCGTCCTCGAGGAACTCCTTGACCTTGCCGGCCTTCTCGTCGGTCTTGCCCTCGTTCTTCAACTTGTCGTTGTCGGTGAGATCGCCGGCGGCCTGCTTGATCCTGCCCTTTGCTTGATCGAGATCGTTGTCCATCGTGTTCCTCTTCCTGTCAGTTCTTCCGGCCGTCGGGGGGAACGGCCGGTGTGGAGCCACGAATACCCGCGCTCAAGTCGCATCAAACTCACAATGACCGTTTGCCATGTCACCCGGATGGGTAGTCCGCTCCCATGTTGCTTGCATCTGGGATCTTCATCAGCGGGGGCCTCATCGGCCTCGTCCTCCTCATCGTCATCATCGTGCTGATCTTGCGATAAGCCGTCGACGTACGCAGCGCACGACGTTGCGAGTTGAGATCCGCACGATCTCCGACCACAATGGCGCCGATGCCAAGCCGCAAACGTCCCAAGGCACCGGTGCAGCCAGCGCGTCAGCTCAGCGACGCCCAGCGCTTCTCGCAGAGTCTCCGTGACTCGGCTGAAGCCGACCGCAAGGCAGCGCAGGCCGAGGTCCAACGGCGTGCCCAAGCAGAGCAGGCCAGACTCGAGATTGCTGAGCGAGCCTCTCGATTGAAGCGTGCTCAGGCCGCGCACCAGCGCGCAGTGGAGTTGGTCAAAGAGGCCAACCGCACCGGAAAGGGAGGCCCCGCTGCGGATCTGGCATGGCGTGAGGCGAAGGCGGATCTGCTCGAGTTGGAGACCGGCAAGCGTCCGGCATGGGCGGCCCGACCGGCGGAACCGGAACCAGAACCGGAAAACACCGACACCGACACCGACACCGGCACCGACACCGGCTGACCCAATCGTCTCATCGCCCCGCGACGCACTTACAGCAGCCGGCGATCGGCGGCCCAGGCGGTCAACTCGTGACGGTTCGACAGCTGCAGCTTGCGGAGCACCGACGACACGTGCGTTTCGACGGTCTTCACCGAGACGTGAATTCGTGCGGCGACCTCCTTGTAGGTGTAGCCGCGAGCGATCAGACGCAGCACCTCCTGCTCGCGCTGCGTCAGCCGGTCCATGTCGGGATCCGAGGTCACCGGAACAGATCCGGCAAAGGCATCGAGAACGAAGCCGGCGAGGCGCGGCGAGAAGACGGCGTCCCCGGCGTGCACGCGATGAATCGCATCGAGCAGCTCCTCGCAAGTGATGGTCTTGGTCACGTAGCCGCGCGCCCCGGCGCGGATCACACCGATCACGTCCTCCGCCGCATCCGAAACGGACAGCGCCAGGCACTTGGTGTCGGGGAGCGCGTCACCGAGGCCGTCGAGTATCGCCCGACCACCACCGTTGGGCAAATGGACGTCGAGCAACACGACATCAGGCTTCGTGGCCCGAATCGCACTGACCGCATCCTCGACCGTGCCGACGTCGCCGACGATCTCGACCGCATCGCCGATCTCGGCCTTGACCCCGGAACGAAAGAGAGCGTGGTCGTCGACCACGAACACGCGCACGCGGGTTGTCATCTCGGCACCACCAACTCCCATTCTGTCCCCGCGCCCACGGACGACTCCAACACTGCGCGCCCGCCGGCCCGCGCGATGCGATCGCGAATCGACAGAGCGATCCCCCGTCGGTCGTCGTCGACCTCGTGCGGGTCGAACCCGACGCCCTTGTCGCGCACGAACGCTGTGACGGTGTTGGTCTCGACTTCGATGTAGATGCTGACGAGGTCGGCCTCGGCATGTTTGGCGGCGTTGACGGTCGCCTCACGCACGGCCAGCAACAACGCGTCGATTGCCGGCGTGACCATCAGCTCGCCGACCACGATGAGGTCGATCGGAAGCCCATGGTCGAGCTCGATCTCGGCGGCCAAGGCCTCGGCACGAGCGCCCAACGAGCCGACGGTCGCGCTGGCCTTGACGTCGTACAGCCAGCTGCGCAGCTCGCGTTCCTGCCGGCGGGCCAGCATCACCATGCGGCGCGGATCTGCGGCGGCACGCTGCATCAACGCCAGCGTCTGCAGGACGGAGTCATGAAGGTGCGCCGCCATGTCGTTGCGTTCCTGATCGCGGATGCGGGCACGCTCCTCGTCGCGTAGTTCTGTCGTCAGCCGCCCGACGTACGGACCGGCCAACACCGCCGCGCCTGCCAGGGCCATTGCCAACGCAGCGAGCGCCGCGGGGAGTTGGTCGATGCCCACGCCACGGGCGACCAGGGCGACCACCCCAGCCATGGCGAGGGCGACCCCGCCGAGGGTTCGTATGGGTGTGACCCGGCCCTGCATCACGCGCTCGAGCGGGTCGGCCTGCGGGTGTGAGTCTCGTCCGCGGTACCAGAGCAATGCAGAGCCGCTGGCCACCACTACCGCCGGCACCATGATTGCGTCGCCCGGCCAAACGCCGAGGTTCCGGGCCATCATCAACAGTGCGCCGGTGCCCGAGACAACAGCCCCAGAACGCGTCGACTCAGCGGGTATCGCGGCAGTCGGCGTCAGCCGCTGATCGTCCGCCGGTCGGCTCACCGACCAACCGATCGCGTACAACACCACGCCCACACCGCCGGTGAGCGTCAGCAACAACAACGCGAGGCGCACCACGTAGGCATCGACTCCGTAACGCCGAGCAACACCTCCGCACACGCCGAGCAGCATGCGGTCGGTCGACGAGCGGGCGAACTCGTTGCGCCGTTCGACACGTGGCGCGGTGGGGCTGCTGTCCATCCGCCTATCGTGCCATCGAACCGCCCCGGGCACATCAGGTACCCATCCCTGATACGCGGCTCGCACGCTCAGGGTTCAACCAGGGTGATCCCCGATGGTGCTCGCCGCACGCCATCCGTACGGTGGGAGCCATGACCAACCTCGAAACGGAGCCGGCGCCGCTGCCGCCACCATCGCCGGAGTTGCGGCCCGAAGTTCACCGCTGGGCGCGGTCCGATGACCGGGTCGTGTTCGGCGTGGCCGGTGGACTGGGACGCGCCCTGGCGATCGAGCCGCTGTTCGTGCGGGTCGCCTTCGTGGTGCTGGCATTGTTCAGCGGCATCGGTGTCGTGCTGTATGCCGCAGCCCTGGCGCTGCTCGCGGATTCGCCGACGTCGAGGGCGCCCCGTGCCATGCGGCGGATCGTCGGCGCTGTTGCGATCCTGCTGTCGGGGCGTTGGCTGTTCAGCGGCGACGCCCGGCTGCCCGACGGTGGCTGGGTGGTGGCAATCGGGCTGCTCGGCGCAGCCGTGGCGCTGTGGCGCGGCCGGTCGTCGGTCGACACCCGCACAGCCCCAGCGACGGCGAGACCTCTCGTCGGAACCGACGACGGTTCCACCAGTGATCGGTGGAATGCGATCACTGCACACCGCCGTGCTCGGCCTCCGAGCCGTCGGTCGCCGCTCGGGCTGTTGACCATCGGGGCCGCTACAGCCATCGGCGCAGCGACCTGGCTGGTCGGCGGAGAAACCGCCGACCGTGGTGCTGTTGCATTCGGTGTGGCCACCATCGTGCTCGGGCTCGGGCTGGTTGTCGGTGCGTTCGCCGGACGCGCTCGTTGGCTGATCGTCCCGGCGGTCGCAACCTCCGTTGCGGCCGTCCTGGCTGCGGCCATCGGCTTCGCCGGCGTCGAGATCGCCCATCGCAACAGCGACCACACCGTGTTCATCCAACCCGGGGCCACGGTTGCCGGTCAATACCACTCCGGGGTCGGCGACTTCCACCTTGTACTCACCGACCACCCCACCGATGTCGTCACATCGATCGATGTCGGCATCGGCGACCTCACGGTCGACGTTCCCGACGATGCGCATGTGCAGATCGACGCACGTGTCGGTCTCGGCTCGATCGATGCGCTGGGAGGGAGCCGTAACGGATACCGCCGCGTTCTCTCAATCGATGATCAAAAGGACCGCGTGCACACGATCAGGCTCACGCTGCGAGTCGGCGTCGGTTCGATCGAAGTGCGCCGCGGCGAAGTGTTCCAGAACCTGCCGATCATCCAGATGCCGACAACGTTGGAGACGCTGCCCGGCGTTCCCCCGTTGCAGTACTTCGGCGATGGATCGGTTCAGTTCCAGGACGGCTCGATCGACTTCGGCGACGGTCGTCGCATCGAGGCCGACGGCACATATCAGATCCCCATCGTCGAGCAACGCGCCGATGGTTCTGTGCAACTCGACAACGGAGCAGTCGTACGGACGGACGGCACCGTCGTGACGCCCGGCGGTTTCGTGATCGCCCGTCGGCCGGTCGAACCGGCGGCGACGACGGCGCCGGCAACAGCCACGCCAACTACGACAGGAGTTCAGCCGTGAAGAAACATCGACTCGATCCGATCTCGCTGCTGTTCGGCCTGGCCGTGATCATCCTCGGGTTCACGGCCACCAACTCCCGCCTCGGCACGATGGTCAACGACCGACCCGACCGGCTGGTACCTGTTCTGCTGCTCGTGGTCGGCCTGGCGGCCGTCGCCGTCGCTGGGCGGCGGTCATTTCAAGATGTTGACCGCGCGGGCGACGACGAGCACGACGGTGCCCAGTGACACGATCGACTGCAGCATCATCGCCATCTTCGCCCAACGGGCCAGTGGCAGCGTGTCGGTCGGACTGAAGGCAGCCGCGTTGGTGAACGACAGGTACAGGTAGTCGAAGAACTCCGGCTGCCAGTCGCTCGGAGACAGTTCGGGCGCGGTCATCTGCGGGAACAGGAAATCGGGGAACTGCTTGATCGCCTGTGCCCTGGCCGCCGGCCCACCACGGTCGAGGTTCCAATACCACATCGCGAACACGATCACGTTGGTGAGCCAGATCGCGCCGCCGGTCAGCAGCAGCGTGGTCGCCGAGATGTCGTTGGCCTTGCCCTGCAACAACGCTGTGATCAGGCGCGCTGCCGAGCCGGCGTTCGCCAGGCTGATGACCGCGATCAGCAGGATGCTGATGGTTCGCAACTGCGGTGAGTGCCGGGTGATGCGGCGCGGATGGGCGACCGAGAGACCGACGCCCAGCAATGCTCCCAACGTGGGCAGCAGCCACGTGGGTGGGATCTCGTACCTATTGGGGATTGCCACCTGCAGGCCAGTTGCCGCGATGACGGCACAGCGCACGGGCCAGGTCGATTCGCCGTCGGTGAGGCGTCGCCAGGCCGGAACGATGACAGATGTCGGAATCAGCTTGGCGGGGAACGCCAGCATGCGTTCGAGGTCATCGCGCATGCCACCCGTCTCACCCGCGACTTCGCCGGGATCACTCACGGGCAGAGTCTCGCACGATCACCGCAGTGGGCTGTATGCGTCTGCCTCGATCTCGACCAGATGGGAAGGGTCGATGAGGCGAGACACCGAGACCATCGTCGAAACCGGTCGGATGTCGGCAAAGATCTCGCCGTGTGCCGACCCCACGGCCTCCCAGTCGGCGATGTCGACGACATAGATGCGTGTCCGCACGACCTGATGGAAGGTGGCACCTGCCTTGGCCAATGACTCGCCGATGATCCGCAGGATCACCCGCGCCTGCCCGCCGGCATCGCCCTGGGCCACGACCTGCCCGTCGACCGTGGCCGTCGTGCCGGCGACGTGCACGTAGTCGCCGCTGCGGACGACCCTGCTGTAACCGACGATGCCCTCCCACGGTCCGCCGGAGCCCCACCGCTCGATCCTGTCGCTCATGACGGCAGCATTGCACACGACAATGCGTTCCGATCAACGTTCAACTTCCCGCGCTCCGGCGCCGATACAAGCAGTGATGAAGTTCGTCCCGGAGGCCAAGGTTGCGAGAGTTGTCGCAGCGACATCGCCAGATCGAACGGTTCTTCTGGCGTTGATCGCCGTCGGCGTGCTCGCTGTCGCCGGGGCAACGCTTTGCATCGTCGCAGTACTGCGCACCCGCCGATCCCGCAAGATCGCCGAGCAAGAACTGTGCGACGACCTGACGGGGGTTGGCAACCGTCGCCGGCTCGAACGCGATCTGGCCATCGAGGCGAGCAACGACGAGACGGCGGTCGCCGTGATCAAGGTCGACATCGACCATTTCGATCGGATCGCCGAAGACCACGGCAACGAAGCCGGTGACCAGGTCCTGTGCGATGTGGCCGACGTGATGCGTCGCCAGGTTCGAGGCGGTGACGTGGTCTATCGGTACGCCGACGAGCAGTTCTGCGTGCTGCTGGCGCAGACCAACACGACCGAGGCCGGCCAGGTCGCCGAGCGCATACGTTCGGCTGTGTCGCGGACGGCGCTGGCCATCGACGGGCCGTTGACTGTCTCCATCGGCGTCGCCCTCGGCAAGGGCGCACACGTCGCCCAGACGATGGAGCGCGCCGACGAGGCGTTGTTCAAGTCGAAGGACGGAGGGCGTGACCGGGTCACGCTCGCCACGCAACCGCTGCTCGGGCCACTGGCGGTCTCGCTCCCCGCCGAGCCGGTGCGCGGCGCTACGTTGGGCTGACCACTCGCCCGACCGGAGCACACATGACTGCAACGAACCCCGTCGGCAGGCCGCGCCCTGCCGTCGACCTCATGCCCGCCTACCGCCCCGGTAAAGCAGCGGCCCAGGCCGAGGCGGAGCACGGGATCACCGACGCAATCAAGCTGGCCTCCAACGAGAACCCCTTGCCACCGATCCAATCGATCGTCGACGCAGTAGCCGCAGCCGCCAATGGCGCCAACCGGTATGCCGACCACCGCGCCACGGCGGTTCGCGAGCGCCTGTCGTCCTGGCTCGACATCGATGTCGAGCACGTCACCGTCGGGTCCGGCTCGGTAGGCCTGTTGCAGCAGTTGTTCCTCAGCTACGTCGACCCTGGCGACGAGGTGGTCTACCCGTGGCGTTCGTTCGAGGTGTATCCGGTGTACACGCAGTTGATGGCCGGCACCGCGGTCACCACCTCGCTCACCTCCGATCACGCATTCGACCTCGACGCCGTTGCCGCGGCTGTCACCGATCGGACGAAGTTGGTGCTGCTGGCCACTCCCAACAACCCGACCGGAACCGCGTTGTCGACCGCCGACATGGCAACGCTGCTCGACGGCATCTCCACACGGACGATCGTCGTCATCGACGAGGCATACCGCGAGTTCGTCGATCCGTCACTCGGCGATCCGGTGCGCGACCTCATCCCCCACTATCCCAACGTTGTCGTGACGCGAACGTTCTCCAAGGCGCAGGGCATGGCCGGGATCCGGGCCGGCTACGCGATCGCCGACCCGGAGGTGATCGGGGCGATCGACAAGACGCTGTTCCCATTTGCCGTCAGTGCGCTCGCCCAGGCGGGAGCCATCGCGGCGATCGATGCCGAGGCAGAGATCGGTCAGCGTGTGGCCAACATCCGCAGCGAGCGGGCCCGGGTCATCGCCGCGCTCACCGCAACCGGATGGGAGCTTCCCGACGCGCAGGCCAACTTCGTGTACTTGCCGATCGGGGCGCGGACCGACGAGGTCTACCTCGGGATGGAGAAGCGGGGCGTGGTCACCAGGCCGTTCCCGAACGAGGGCATACGGGTGACGATCTCCACACCGGATGAGAACGACCGGTTCCTGCGAACGCTGGCCGAGGCGATGGTGCCGGCCGGCTGAATCGTCAGCCGATCAGCGAGGCCAGCGCCCACACCGCGGCGATCAGGCCGATCAGTCCCATCACGACACTTCGTGCCACCGGCGCCCTCACCAGATCGCCCTCCTTCGGCGGCGGCGGCTTCACGAGGGCCATCGTGTTGCCGGCGAACAACGCGCCGCCGAGCGCCAACACCAGGTAAGCCAGGAGATCGTCGCCCAGGAACACAGGCCAAGTCTGGCGGCCCGGACGTGACAGTGCTACCCGGCAGTGCGACAATTCGGCGATGGCGATTCACCACGTAGCCCTTGCACCACGGTAGGGATGGTCGCGGCGGAGTCGGAATCACTCGATCCGCACGAAGCC
>JBDTYA010000040.1:0-28228 GCA_040005915.1 Ilumatobacteraceae bacterium | reverse complement strand
CGCCGACTTCGGGGAGCGCGCAGAACCTGCCGGCGTGCTCAGCCCGGCGTGACGGCGTAGATCGCGCCGCCGCCCGAGAGCACGAACAGTTCGCCGTCGGGGCCTTCGTTGATGGCGACCACGTTGTCGACGTGGCCGAGCGCGACCTGCTTGGCCTCGGCATGGTCGACGATCTGCAAGGCCCGCACCTGTCCACTGCAGTAGTCGGCGAAGACGTAGTAGCCGACGAGCGCGGGGATCGCCGTGCCGCGGTACAACGCGCTGCCGCTGATGGAGCAATCCGAACCGACGTGTTCGTACTCGTGGACCGGAGGCGTGACACCGTCGGGCGACTGGTCGGCGTTGAAGACGTGGTTGCCCTCCATCGCACTCCACCCGAAGTTGACGCCTCGGCCGCCACCGTCCGCAGCCCACCCCGCGTCGACCTCTTCCCAGGTTCCTTGGCCGACGTCCGCGATCCACAGGTCACCGGTGGAACGGTCGAAGCTGAAGCGCCACGGGTTGCGAAGACCGATCGACCAGATCTCCGGCCGCACGCGGTCGACGCCGACGAACGGGTTGTCGGCGGGAACGGTGTACGCCGCGCTGGCCGTGGCATGCGGATCGATGCGCAGCATCTTGCCCAGCCATTCCCCCTTGTTCAACGCACGGCGGTCTGGGTCGCCTCCGGATCCACCGTCACCGGTGCCGATGTACAGCATCCCGTCGGGCCCGAAGACGACATCGCCGCCGTTGTGGTTGGGGTAGGGCTGGTCGAAGCCCAGCACCCCGCGGCGCGTCGACTTGTCGAACGTGCCGTCGGCGCCCACCGCGTACTCGTCGATCCGGGTGTTGCCGTCGTTGTTCGTGTAGTCGACGTAGGCCAGCGTGCCGTCCTTCGTGATGGCCATGCCCAGCAGGCCACGCTCACCGTCGGCGCTCGTGAGGCCGGTCATGTCGAGGGCGACCGGGCCTGGCCGGCCGTCGGTCATGATCACGATCTTGCCGTCCTGCTGAACGACGTAGGTGGTTCCGTCGGTGGGCCGGAACGAGACCTCGACGGGTTTCCCGAATTGACCGAGCTGGGTGAACGCCACCGCCGGATCGCCGAGGGGCAACGGTGTCGTGCCGACAGGTGCAGCGGTGCCGGTCGAAATCCCCGCGACGGTGGTCGCTGTCGCTCCGCTGCCGGCCGTGTCGACGTGTGGGTCCGTCGCCGCCACCGAGCCGTCCGGTGTGGCCGACGAAACCTCGGGACCGACCGTCGCCTCACTGGGACCGTCGGACGTACAACCGGCGGCGAGCAGGCTCAGCGCAGCCACGACACCGATGCACAGTGACGACGGCGAATGCCTCAACGCGGACCCAATCTCGCCAGGCCCTCTTGCACGACGGTGACTGCCAGTCTCCCGTCCCTCGTGAAGATGGCACCCCCGGCCAGTCCTCGCCCGGCACTGGTCGACAACGCCTTCTGGTCGTAGAGCAGCCAGTCGTCGGCGCGGAACGGCCGGTGGAACCACATCGCATGGTCGAGGCTGGCCATCTGCATCCCGGGACTGTCCCACGACAGCCCGAACGGAAGCACGGTGGTGTCGAGCAACGTCAGGTCGCTGGCGTAGGTGACGATGCAGGCATGCAGTGTTGGGTCGTCGGCCAGCACCCCGTCGGCCCGCATCCACACTCGTTGCCCGTCGGCAGGTTTGTCCTGCCGGTCGAATGGGTCGCTGTCGATGTACCGGATGTCGATCGGTCGCGGCCGGTCGAACCACTCGCCCATCCGCTCCTTGTACGGCTCCATCCGGGTCTTGAAATCAGGAAGCGTCTCGGGATCGGGTACGTCGGTCGGCATCGTCAGTTGATGATCGCCACCCGCCTCGAGCACATGAAAGCTTGCCTGCAGATTGAAGATCGCTCGGCCGTGCTGGATGGCGACGACCCTGCGCGTGGTGAAGCTCCGGCCGTCGCGAATCCGGTCGACCTCGTAGAGGATCGGCACCAGCGGGTCACCAGGTCGCAGGAAGTAAGCGTGCAACGAGTGCACCTGTCGGCCGGGGTCGTCGATCGTGCGGGTCGCGGCGACCAGCGCCTGTCCGGCGACCTGCCCACCGAACACGCGCTGCCGGCTCTCGTCGGGTGAACGCCCGCGGAAGATGTTGACCTCGATCGCTTCGAGGTCGAGCAACTTCACGAGATCGTCGAGCGAGGGCATTTGCTCATCCTTGTGCAGCGGCTCCCGCTGTGTCGGATCGACACGCCGCTGGGTCGACCGGCGACAGCAGGTAGAGATCGCCGCCGGGCACACTCCGGTCGAGGTGCACGTCGACGAGCGCCGCCAGGTCGGGACGGCGCTCCGCCGGGCTGGCGCCGGCATTCTGGAGGCTGTCGAACCAGGCCAGGTAGGCGTGACCTGAACAGGCCTCCTGCACGGTGTGGTCGGCATCGAGTGGATAGTGACTATTACCCGGGCGAGGCCTCGTGAAGCCCATCAATGTCGGCTCTCGATTCGTGAACCACCAGACGCGTTGCGGATTGTTGGTCAGCACCCGGGCGTCGGGCGGCAGTCGTTCGATGATGTCGTACAGCTGCGGCGCGAACTGCGGCTTGTAGCCCGCGCCACCTGGCGCCAGATCCGGGAACCGGGCGGCGAACGCGACGCCTTGGTACATCCACCATCCCAACAACCCCGTGCCGATCACGGCGAGCCAGCGCCTGGTGCACAGTCGATCGAACAGCACACACGACAGGTAGATCAGGGGGATCAACATCGGAGACATCACCCGCAATTCGATGTCGTTGGCGGTCGCCCGGCGGGCGACGATCGGGACGACGAACGACGTCACCGCGAACGCAGCGATGCCGAGGTCCAGCGTCGCCGCCCGGCGGCTGTACAGCGCGAACGCGACGAGCAGCAGCATGACGATCACCACCGCCGTGCCGATCCGGGCGCGGGCGTCTTCGGTCCAGCCGTCGCCGGCCACGATGTGCCCAGTGCCGATCAGCGCCAGCCGGATCGTGCGGCTCAGTGGTTCAACTGCGCCCCCCTCGAACCGTGGGCCCAGCGGCTGGCCGGTCTCGGCGAGGTTGCGCACAACCCACAACATGCTGACAGCCAGCGCGGCGCCGCCGAATGCAGCGAGGCGTCTCGACAATTCGCCGCGTTGATCACGACGCCATGCCGACGCGGCGACGATCACAGCGCCGCTGACCACCAGGCCGATGCCCGCGTACCGAGTCAGGAAGCCGATGCCACCGAGCACGCCACCGATCGCCGCGGTGCGTACCGTGATCGGCTTGCGCGTCAGCACGTACAGGGTCGCCAGGGCGATCGCCGCATACGGCGCTTCACTCCACACGACCGACGCCATCCGCACGAATCCCTGGCTCGCCCCGAACGCAAGGCCGCCTGCCAGAGCAACGACCGGGCGCACCCGATCGCGCAGCACGAGGACCATCAACGCGCTGCCGGTGGCGATGGCCGCCGCGCCGACGATCGTCGCCCACAGCAGGCTGCGTCCGCCCAGTGCCAGCAGCAGTGGGTAGACCGGCCCGAACACGGCGAGCGGTTTGCCGGTGAAGTCGGTCAGCCCTTTCCCCGACCGCACATGATCTGCCACCGACAGATAGGTGATGGAGTCGGGCGAGAGCAGTGGGTCGTGACGGGTGGCGATGAACACCAGGACCGCGGCGAGCAACGGAGCGGACAGCATCGCCCACCTCGGCAGCCGCCGGCCCGTCGTCCCGACGGTTGCCGCCGGCGGGCGGGCCGGGTCGAGGGCAACGTCTGACACATGCCGATTATGGTGCCCGGCATGTCACCGCCAAGCCTCAGCCCTGCAATGCGCGACCGGGCGATGGCTGCGAAGGGGTTCATGCCGGGCGACGAAGGCGACGCGCTGTACGCAGCCGCCGTGACCGCCGGCGTCGACGTCGGTGGTCCGATGGTCGAGATCGGCTCGTACTGTGGTCGCTCCACGGTGTGGCTCGGTGCCGCTGCCCGCGCCGCCGGCACCGTGCTGTTCGCGATCGATCATCACCGCGGCAGCGAGGAGAACCAGGCCGGCTGGGAGCACCACGACCCTTCAGTCGTCGACCCTCGGACCCAACGGATGGACACATTGCCGATCTTTCGGGCCACCATCCACGATGCCGGGCTGGAGGATGTGGTGGTCGCCGTCGTCGGTCAATCGCCGACAGTCGCCCACCACTGGACGACCTCCTTGTCGTTCTTGTTCATCGATGGAGGCCACGGGCAGGAACCGGCCCGTCTCGACTACGCCGGATGGGCGCCGCACGTGGCGGTCGGCGGAATCCTGGCGATTCACGACGTCTTTCCCGATCCGGCACACGGCGGTCGACCGCCGTACGAACAGATCTATCTACCCGCACTGGCGAGCGGGTTGTTCACCGAGATCGGCGCGACCGGGAGCCTGCGCCTGCTGCGGCGAACGGGCTCTCGCTAACCGAACTTCACGCCCTGTGCCAACGGCAGTTCGTTTGAGTAGTTGATCGTGTTGGTGGCCCGGCGCATGTATGCCTTCCAAGCATCGCTACCGCTCTCGCGACCTCCACCGGTGGCCTTCTCGCCGCCGAATGCGCCACCGATCTCCGCACCGCTGGGGCCGATGTTGACGTTGGCGATACCGCAGTCGCTGCCGTCGGCGGCACAGAATCGTTCAGCCTCGCGAACGTCGGTCGTGAAGATGCTGCTGGCCAAGCCTTGCGGCACACCGTTCTGCAGGGCCAGGGCTTCGTCGAACTCGTCGTAACCCATGACGTACAGCAGTGGTGCGAAGGTCTCGGTGGCGACGATGTCGGTCTGCCTGGGCATGGTCACGATCGTCGGACGCACGTACGCCGCGTCGGGTGCGTCGTCGGCCAGCAGCCGGTCGCCCCCGACCGTCACGGTGCCGCCGTCGGCGCGTGCGGCCTCGATTGCAGTCTGCATGTGCTCGAACGCCTTCGACGTGATCAAGGGGCCGACGAGCGTGCCCGCGTCGAGTGGACTCCCGACCGGAAGCGTTTCGTATGCGGCCGACATCCGATCGACGACTTCGTCGATGCGCGAGTTGTGCACGATCGCCCGTCGCAGCGAGGTGCACCGCTGGCCGGCCGTGCCCGCCGCGGCGAACGTCATCCCACGAACCACCAACTCGATGTCGGCCGACGGGGCGACGATGGCCGCGTTGTTGCCGCCGAGCTCGAGGATGCTTCGCCCGAAGCGGGCCGCCACCACACCGGCGACCTGCTGACCCATTCTGGTCGAACCGGTCGCGCTGATCAGCGGGATCCCGGGGTGCGCCACCAACGCTGCACCTACGTCGGCTCCGCCCAGCACGACCTGGTTCAGGTGCGCGGGTGCGCCGGTCGCCGCGGCGGCCTGCTCGAACAGCGCGCTCGTCGCGATCGCGGTGAGCGAGGTGAGGTCGCTGGGCTTCCAGATCACCGGGTTGCCGGCGACGATCGCGAGGGCCGCATTCCAGCTCCAGACCGCGACGGGAAAGTTGAACGCGGTGATCACGCCGGTCGGCCCCAACGGGTGCCATTGCTCCATGAGGCGGTGCCCAGGGCGCTCGCTGGCGATGGTGAGGCCGTGCAGTTGCCGGCTGAGGCCGACGGCGAAGTCGCAGATGTCGATCATCTCCTGCACCTCGCCCAAGGCCTCGCTCTCGATCTTGCCGACCTCGATCTGCACGAGCCTGGCGAGGTCGGCCTTGTGCGTGCGCAGCAAGGCGGCGAACTGGCGGATCAGGTCGCCGCGCAGCGGGCCCGGCGTGGTGCGCCACGTTTGGAATGCGGAGGCCGCCTGCTGTGCTGCCCGGTCGACCGACGCCGTGCCGGCGACGGCGCCGAGCGTTGCGCCGGTGATGGGGCTGCGCACCGCGTGGGCCCCGCCGGCGTCCAATCCGGGGGCACCGCAAGCGCGCAGGGCGGCATCGGCAAGGTCGGTGAGTGAGGTCGAGGTGGGCAGAGTCACGCCGTCCATGCTGCCACGCACCACCCCTCGCCACACCTCTCATCGCAGGGGTTGGGGAGGGTGGGGATACGGTGACGGGGTGAGCTTTGCGCAACAGGGTCCCCCGGCTTCGGCGAAGCAGGTTGCCTACATTCAGGCGCTGATGAAGAAGAACGGGTACGACGACTTCCGCTCGGCACGTACCGAATACCGGCTCACACAGCGCCAGGCCCGAGGCAAGTTCACCAAGAGCGAGGCCTCGGCGATGATCGATCGGCTGACCTCAACAGACGACGACAACCCCACGCTCTCGGCCGCCGAGGAGCCCGAGACGCTCAGCTCTGCGCAGTCACTGCTGATCCGCGGCTTCACCGCTGACGTGCTCGCCGACGAACTGCGCCGTCGTGGCTGGACCGTCGGCGAGCCCGGGTAGCCCAGACCGGGGCTAGAGGTAGCAGCGCGGCACGAAGACGCTGCTGCCCGGCGAGGCGCAACCGACGGCATCGGCGGCGAGGATGACCGCGGCGCCCGTGTACGCAGACACCTCGTCGAACGGAAAGCGGACCTCGCCCGGGTACACCAGGCCGGTGTAGTACGCGCCGTCCCGCCGACGGTGACGGCGCGTCCAGCGGATGAGATCCATCGCGGTGGCGACGTCGCCGATCGCCGCGTAGGCGATTGCACATTCTGCCGTTTCGGACGCGGTCACCCAGGGCTCGTCGTTGACGCAACGGATGCCGCGGTGTTCCATCGCGAACTCCGACCAGCCGTCGGCCAGACGGACCTTGGCCGGCTCGCCGACGAGGCAACCCGTCAACACTGGGTAGTACCAGTCCATCGCCCAGCGATCCTTCGGTTCGAACACTCGCGGGTGCTCGGCGATCATCAGGCTCAGTCGATCGGCGGCGTCGGTCCAGTCGGGGCGCGGTTCGTTGATGAGGGCGGCGAGGCTCGCGCCGCAACGCAGGGCGTGGGCGATCGACGACGAGCCCGACAGCAGCGAGTAGTTCCAAGGCCGGTCGTCTGCGGTACAGGCCCACAGCACCGTGCCGTCCTCGCGGCGCATCGACAGCACCCAGTCGAGAGCCCGTCGCACAGTCGGCCAGAGATGATCGACGAATGCGCGGTCCCACGTGCACAGCCAGTGATGCCAGACACCAGTGGCGACGTAGGCGCATACGTTCGTGTCGAGCTTGGCTTCCTCGACCGAGCCGTCGGGAAGGTAGTAGTTCCACCAACTGCCGTCTTCGCGCTGCATGTCGACGAGCCACTCGTAGCCCCGTTCGGCGCCGGCATGGAAGCCGGCGACGTCGAGCGCCATCGTCGTCTCGACGTGGTTCCACGGGTCGCAGTGACCGCCGGGGAACCACGGGATCATGCCGGTGTCGAGCTGCAGCGAGGCGATCCACTCCGCGGTCTCGACGATCTCCTCCGCGGAGATCACGCCATCGAGGTCAGGCAGCTGCGGCATGATCCTGTGCCTTCCGGGCGTAGACGATGAAACTCTTGCCGAGCAATGGCGATGCGGCGCGGTCGAGGATCTTCATGGCTCGGGGCTGCTCGGTGATCTCCCATTCGAGCATCCGCTGGTAGGCCTGCACCGCGCGATTGTCGTCACGACGGACGCCGACCGCGCACTTGAGCCACCAGTACGGCGAGTGCAGCGCGTGGGCGTGATGACTGCCGGTGATATCGAGCCCGGCACTGCGCAGCTTGGCCTTCAACTCGGTCGCTGTGTAGATGCGCACGTGGCCACCGACGCTCTTCGGCGCGTGGTACTCGTCGCTGAGCATCCAGTTGATCTTCTCCGGCAGCCAGGCCGGGACGGTGGCCGCGAACGTTCCACCGGGCTTCAGGACGCGCACGAACTCGCTGATCGCCGCGGTGTCGGACTGGATGTGCTCGAGCACCTCACTGGTGATGACCCGGTCGAAGCTGCTGTCCGCGAATGGCAGGCATGTCGCGTCGCCCTGCAGCCCGCCGACGAATCGCTGCTCGGCGATCTCGCCTGCCTCGGCCATCGCCGCGAACGTGGCGCGGGTCGCGGCGACCTCGCCGGCCGCGTAGTCGAGCGCAACCACGTTGGCGCCTTCGCGAGCCAGCGCAAACGCGTGGCGACCGAAGCCGGCCCCAGCGTCGAGCACCGCATCGCCGGGTTGTACGCCGAGCTGATCGAACCGGATCGTCAGCAAATCACAGCCGCCCGTTCCGACGGAGCTTCTCGACGTTGTGCGGCATCGCCAACACCTCGCGGTATTGATCCACGGTCAGCTGCGCACAATGCTTCCAGCTCCACCGCTCGACCACCCTGCGGCGGCCCGCCTCGCCGATCCGGGCGCGCAGTTCGGCATCGTCGAGGCCGCGTGAGAGGGCCGCGACCAGATCGTCGACGTCACCGGCCTTGCATTGCAGCACGGTGTCGCCGTCGCGCCCGGTGACCTCGGGGAGTGCCCCGCCATCGGTGGCCACCAAGCAGATGCCGGTCGACATCGCCTCGATCGCCGGCAGGCTGAAGCCTTCGTACAGGCTCGGCACGACGGCCATCTCGGCCTCGGCGTACAGCTCGACGATGCGCTCGTCGGGCACGCCGCTGACGAACTCGATGTGCGGCCGCAGGCCGAGTTGATCGATGAGATCGTTGCTGGCGCCATCGCGTGGCTTGCCGATGATCGTCAACGTGACGTCGCGTTCGGTGCGCAGCTTGGCCACGGCCTCGAGCAGGTACGACAAGCCCTTCAACGCGACGTCGGCCGACGCCGTGGTGATCAGCCTGCCGGGCTTGCGAGCCACGAGCGGCAAGGGCATGAAGAGCTCGGGATCGACACCGACGGGCACCAGGCGCATACGGTCGAGGCTGACTCCCATGTCGTTGTGGATGTCCTTGATGGAGTTCTCGCTGACCACGACGATGCGCGGCATGCGACTGGCGACACGACCCTGCATCTTCACGAAGTTGTACCAACGGCCGATCGAGTAGCGCTTGCGCCACGTCGTGGTGTGCGCCATCTCGAGAGCGCGATCGCGCGTGATGGGATGGTGCAACGTGACGATGGTCGGGATCAGCTTTTCGATGCCGAGGATGCTGTAGCCGAGGCACTGGTTGTCGTGGACGAGATCGAAATCACGTTGACGCGGCTTCAGTTCCTGGAGGGCGCGCATGCTGAAGGACAGCGGTTCGCCGAAGGTGCCGCGCAGGTGACTGAAGGATTCGGCCCAGTCGGCCTTCGTCTTCAGCTCCCAGTACCCGGGGAAGCGACCTGGAAAGTGGTCGTTCCACAGATCGAGGCTGGGCAGCTTGTGCAACTCGATGCGTTCGTCGAGAACCGGGTACGGCTGGCCGCCGAAGACTTCGACGGTGTGCCCGAGGTCGACCAGTGCCTTGGTGAGGTGACGCGTGTACACACCCTGACCGCCGACGTGTGGCTTGCCGCGGTAGGTGAGATAGGCAATCGAGAGAGGGGCGTCCGGCGAGAGTGCCGAAGCGCCGGCCGACGTGACGGCGGACATAGATCCGCAAGGCTATCGGTGCGTTGTTACCGACCGGTAAGCGTCACAGGGTTGCAACGTACGTGGTACTTGTCACGCCGTCCTTGCTGCCGGCATCCAGTGGATCGTCATGCTGCGACGGAGCTCCTGGCCTGGTTCCAACCGTGTTGCGCCACCGAGGTTGAAGGCATCGGGGGTTGCGGTCTGTGGCTCGACGCACGTCGCGTGGACCGGCATGTCGTACACCACCCAGTAGTCGCAATCGCTCGTCACCGACACCTCCAGCGCATCGGTCCCCGTCCCTTGGATCCACAGCGTCGGTGTGACGATCGGGCCCGCGAAACAGTCGTCCCACGGCCCAGGCGGGGGAGGTTCGGCGATGCTGCCGTCGGTGATGAAGTCGTCGTCGCGCGGGTACATCCGCTCGAAGCGCAGATCGGCATGCGTCGGTTTGATGAACCACGGATGCCAACCGATGGTTGCGGGCATCGCCCGCTCGCCGGCACGGACGGCGAGCGTGCACGTGAGGGCGTCGTCGGCGAGTTCGATGATCTGCTCGGCCTCGCCCCCGAACTCCCATTGGAGTGGGCACGTGAGGGTGCAGCTGTCGCTGCTGCGATCGACGATCTCCCACGACTGTTGGAAGCCGGTTCCGTGGATCGCGTGCGGCCCGAAGTTGATCGGCAGTCGATACTCGATGCCGTCGAACCGGAACCTGCCCCGGCGGACGCGTCCGGCCCACGGGACCATCGGGTAACTGCCCCATCCGCCGACGGGCAGTGCCGGGTCGCGTTCGACGATCAACGTGGTCCGGTCGACGCGCAGCGACGCGACCCGTCCACCGTCCTCGGCGCTGACGCCACAAAGTGCGGATCCTGCTCGGAGTTCGATCACCGGGCCATTCTGTACGGCAGACTCGGGCGATGCGTGGTTTGGTGCAACGAGTGCTGCAGGCGTCGGTGACGGTCGCCGGGGCAGACGAGGACGCGAGGCGGGAGACCGTCGGAGCGATCGGTCACGGCTTGTGTGTGTTCGTCGGCGTCACGCACGACGACACCGAGGCGACGGCGCGGAAGCTCGCCGACAAGATCTGGGGTTTGCGCATCATGGACGACGACGACGGTGTGATGAACCGCGCCGTCGCCGACGTCGGCGGAGAGGTGTTGATCATCAGCCAGTTCACGTTGTACGGCGACACCACCGGCGGGCGCCGCCCGAGTTGGATCAACGCCGCGCGGCCGGAGCACGCCGAGCCATTGGTTCAGGCGGTCGTCGATCAGCTGCGAGTGTCGGGTGCAACGGTGGCCACTGGCAGGTTCCGCACCGAGATGGAGGTTTCGTTGATCAACGACGGGCCCGTCACACTGACACTGGAGGTGTAGCTGGTGGCGGTGAAGGTGCTGGAGGTGTGTTCGCTGGACGTATCGCCCGCCTTCGCTGCAGTACCGCCCTGCCGGGGACGATCCACGAGACCAGCAAGCCGAGAATTGCGAGCAAGACGAACGGTGTGTCACCAAGGTGCGAGTACCACGTGCGACCCGTCGTCAGTTCGATCCTGCGGAGGACGACCTTCTGTTCGCTGACCGCGGTGCGTCCCAGCACCTCGCCGCTCGGGGAGACGAACGCACTGAAGCCGGTCGGCGAGACCTGCACCACCCAGCGACCGTTCTCGATCGCCCGCAGTCGCGATGAGGCGACCTGCTGTGACTGCAGGATGGTGCCGGTGTAGCTCGATCCGTTGGTCGGGTTCAGGATGAAGGTGCCGCCGTGCCCGATTCCGTCGGCAGCGCGATTCCCGAAGAAGACCTCCCACGAGATGACTGTCGCGGCGCGGATCGTTCGCTTGCCGACCGGTATGTCGAGGTAGGCCGGGCCCTTGCCTGCGACGGCGTCGCGAGGCACCAGGTCCGTCGGCGCGCCGAACGCATGCAGCAGCCCGCGTAGCGGCATGTATTCGCCGAAGGGGACGCGGTGGACCTTCTCGTAACGGGACACGACATCGCCCTGCGGCGTGATGACGGCCTGGGCGTTGGTGAAATGATCGTCGGGCGCGTCCTCGGTGATACCGACCGCGAACGACGCGCCGATGCGAGCCGCCTCCGCGGTCACGTCGGCGAGCTCCTGACTGCCGGCGAGCGCAGGGACATCGATGACGTTCTCGGGCCACACGACGAGGTCGGCCGAGCCCGCCTTGATCGTGCGTGTCGCAGCAAGATGACGCTCGACGACATCACGCGGGTTGGAGTGGATCGCACGCGTGCCTTGCGGCCCGCCGCCCTGAACGATCGCGACGCGCAACGACGAGGGTTGCGCGGTCGATGTTCCGGTGGGCGCGACGGTCGCGGCGATGATCACCGCGACGACGGCTACCGCCGCACCGATCGCGCCCTGCCACTCGCCTCGATTCCGCCTGCCGCGGGTCCGAGCCATCTGCGGTACGAACGGCGATGGTCCGGCGAGCGCGAACCCGATCTGAAACACGACCCATGTCAGCAGGACGACGCCGCCGAAGCGGACGACGCCGGCCAACGGCCCGGCCGCCTGGCCGATCGGCAGTGTCGCCAACGGCACGCCGCCGAACGGGAAGACCAGTCGCAACGCCTCTGCGAGGGTGTGAGCCGCGGGCCGGCCGACGACGCGCCACGGTCCCTGTGGCGCAGCCATCGCCGCGACTGCGTGGAAGCCGGCGAAGATCGCCGCGGCCAACAGGTAACCCGGCGCTGTGAGCGACCACATCCAGGCCAGTCCCGGGTACATCCAGGCCGCGGCGAACAGCCAGCCGCGAGCGGCGCGAGCGCGGCGAGCCGGGTTCTCGCCCAACGACACCTCGAACATCACGATGCCGACGAAGGCCAGCGGCCAGATGCCCCAGGGCGGGAGCGACAGGGCCACACCGAACCCACCGCCCACTGCCAACGCGGCCGAGGTCGAGAAGCGCGGAATACGAATCGACATCAGCGAGCGACCATAGCCGTCGGTGTGTCGATCGACCGGCTACAGCTAACCGGTGGGTGACATGGCGAGATGCACGACGATTCGTTGCCTCGTCGAGCCTGGCGGAGTGCAGGCGAACAACGTTGCCGTGTAGTCGGCGGTCTGATCGGCGATCCACAGCGCGTCGGGCGTGACGATCTCGGTGCCGGTGACCTTGTATACGAATCGACCGTCGTCGGTGGTCATGATCACGTCGTCGCCTTCGACGAGTTGATCGAGGTTGCGGAACGGTTTGTCGTGGCTGACCCGATGACCGGCGATGACCGCGTTGCCGAGCTGTCCGGGCATCGCCGTGCCTGGCCAGTGGCCGGGCCCGTGGTCGAGCGTGGTCAAGGTGATGCCTTCGTAGATCGACTTGGTGACACCGATCTTGGGGATCTCGATGGTGCCGAGCGCGACCAGCGGTTCGTTGGCACGGGGATCGGCCGGTGGGCTCTCCGGGTTGGGCAGCGTCGCCGGAACCGTCGATGTCGTCGATGTCGACGTCGATGTCGATGTCGTCGAGGTGGTTGCCGGGAGGGTGGTCGACGAGGTCGTCGAGGTGGTGGCCGGGATCGTGGTCGTCGTGCGCGCGGTGCTGGTCGAGGTGGACTCGGCGGTCACCGCAGACGCGCTGGAATCACCGTCGCCGCAGGCTGAGAGCGTGAGCAGCGCGACACAACCCATCGCCATCCAACTACTCCGCATACGACAGTCTGCCAGAGGGATTCAGCCCTGCAACGTCGCGCCTGCGGCCTGCTGTCCTGACCGTATGCACGCAGGGATCCCGATGCCGTGGTAGCTCGCGCCGGCCAGCGCGATCCCGGGGGGAAGCGACCGCTCCGCAGCGGCGATCGTCGCACCGTGATGGGGCCGGTACTGAGGGAATGCGCTGGGCCATCTGGTGATCCTGACGGCGGTCGGCTGCGGGTCGAACTGCAGGTGCACGGTCAGTTCCGCCAGCACGTCAGCCAGCAGCTGCTCGTCGGACAGGTGCAGTGCAGAGAGCCCGTCGCGGCCCAGCGAGACACGGAGGACGACATGGTCGTCACTGGCCCAGTGCGCCCACTTCTGTGACCCGAACGAGACCGCCGTGGCCAGTCGCTGCTGCGGTTTCGGCACGAGGTACCCCGACAATCCGTGCAGCCTCGCCGGCCATTCGCCGAGTGGGACCGCCAGGGTCACCAGGGCAACCCCGGCCGCTGGGATCGCAGCCAGCGTGGAGGAGACCGATGGCTCGACGTTCGACAGCAACGCCGCTGCCATTCGCGACGGACAGGCCAGCACGACACGGTCGAACACCTCGTCATCGACTCGCCACCGCCCACCGTCGCCGGCGATTTCGCCTACGGCCGAATTGCAGCGCACGTCCGCGCCGCGGGCGACCACCTCGGCGGCGACCGCGTCGACGAGTTGACCGACACCTCCACGCGGTGTGTAGAAGATCGGTCCGGTGGCCTTGGGAGTCGCCAGCCGACGCGCCCCCAGCAACACGCTGCGCGATCGCGCCGACACCTCGGCGAGTTGCGGGATGGCAGCCAGGCTGAAGTGGTCGGTGTCGGCTGCGTAGATGCTGCCGACGAGCGGGTCGACCAACCGCTCGTGAACCTGATCGCCGAAGCGCGACCGAACGTACCTGCCGATCGAGTCGGCGTGGGTGTCGCTGCGCGGCCGGACGACTTCGGTTGCGGCACGAATCTTGCCGCGAAGTGACAACAGTCGCGACTTCGCCAATCCGAGAAGGTCGGTCGGCAGGCCCAGGAGCAGGCCATCGGGAATGTCGTGCATCCCGTCCCACCACACCGCGGCCTTGCCGACCGACGGCGAGGTCAAGGCGTCGCCCAACGACACCTTGCGGGCTAGCTCGACAGCCCACGGCACGCGTGCCAGGAACGCGTCGGCACCCTCGTCGATGGCCGCATGGCCGGCGAACGGTGAGGTGCGGATGACACCGCCCGGCCTGTCGCCGGCCTCGAAGACCGTGACGTGCGCGCCGGCCTCGACGGCTGCGTGAGCGGCGGCGAGGCCGGTGATGCCGGCGCCGACGACGGCGACGCGCAGATCGTTGCTCACGCCGTGCCGGCGATGCGCCGGGCCAGCGCGGCGATGACCGCAGGGTCGTCGTTGACGCATGAAGTTCGGGCGAAGGAGAGGCCGCGGCCCTCTGCTCGCAGCCGTGCCTCGATATCCAGGTCGTAGAGCACCTCGAGGTGATCCGCGACGAAGCCGACGGCGCTCACCAGGAGCCCCTGCGTCGTACCGTCGGCGGCCAGTTCGTCGATGACCTCGAGGATGTCGGGCCCGAGCCACGGCTCCGGCGTGCGGCCCGCGCTCTGCCACGCCAGACCCCAACTGTCGAGGCCGACGGTCGCGGCAACCGCCTCTGCGGTCTCGCGGATCTCGTCGGGATACGGGTCGCCGGCGACGAGGATCCGTTGCGGGAGCGAATGCGCGGTGAACAACACGCGTGTGGGCTCGGGCAGGTCGGCGAGCTTGGCGCGCACATCCTGCGCGACGAAGTCGATGAAGGCCGGCTCGGTCGCCCAACTGCGGATCCCGACGACCTCCATGTCGTGTGGCGCGGCGGCGGCAGCGAGCCTGTCGAGGTACTGGCCGACGGAGAAGGCGGAGTAGTGCGGGGCCAGCACCAGGCCCACGATCCGATGGAAGCCGAGCGCCGCCAACTCCTCGACCGATTGCTCGATGAAGGGCTCGGCGTGCTTCATGCCGAGCGCGGTGTGGTATCGGCCGGCGTCGAGACGATCGAGCGCGGCCTGCATCGCATTCCGTTGGGCCTCGGACCGTTGCGCCAGCGGCGATATCCCGCCGATAGCGGCATAGCGCGCCGTGAGGTCGGCAAGCTGCTGACCGGTCGGTGGATTGCCGCGGCGGATGTCTGTGTAGTACGGCAGGATCTCGGCGGCGGCCCGCGGGGTGCCGTAGCCCATCAACAACACCGCGGTGCGCTCCCCGGTCATCGCGCCGTGCGTTCCTTCACGCGGTCGACCACGATCTGCAGCACGCCGGGATCAGTGTTGGGTTGCACACCGTGACCGAGGTTGAAGATGTGGCCCGCGTGCCCTGCGTTGTCGGTGAGCACCGCGTCGGTGCCGGCGATCGCGACCTCGGGCCCGGCGAGAACCATCGCCGGATCCAGGTTGCCCTGCACGACGAGATCGGCCCCCATCCGATGCCGCGCCGCAGTGATCGAGGTGCGCCAATCGAGGCCGACGACGCTGGGCCCGGCGGCGTGCATCGATTCGAGGATGTGGTCGCAGCCGATGCCGAAGTGGATCCCGGCGGTGCCCGGGTGGCCGGCGGCGAGCGCTGCGAAAACCGCTGTCGAATGCGGGAGCACGAACGTGTCGTAGTCGGTGCGGCTCAGCGCGCCCGCCCACGAGTCGAACAGTTGGAAGGCGCGCGCGCCGTGATCCAACTGGCTACTGATCGAGGCGACCGCGTGCTGCACCAGTCGCTCCATCAGGCGATGCCACAGGCCGGGATCCGTGTGCATCAGCCGCTTGGTGTGTTCGTACGTACGGCTGGGCCGTCCCTCGATCAGATAGCTGGCCACGGTGAACGGGGCGCCGGCGAACGCCAGCAACGGCACCTCGTCGGGTAGTTCCGCGGCCAGGATCTTGACGGTCTGCAGCACGTAGGGGGTATCGGACTCCGGCTCGAACGTGCGCAGTCGGTCGAGGTCTGCGGCGGCGCGCAGCGGGGACTCGCAGACCGGGCCGGTACCGGGAGTGACATCGATGCCGAATCCCACTGCATGTGCCGGAACGACGATGTCGCTGAACAGCACAGCGGCGTCGACGCCATAGCGGCGCACCGGCTGCAGGGTGAGCTCCGCCGCCAAGTCGGGCTGCTTGATCGCGTCGAGGATGCTGCCCGCGCCACGTTTCGCTCGATATTCCGGGAGGCTGCGCCCCGCCTGTCGCATGAACCACACGGGCGTGTGTGAAGCATGCTGTCCGGAGGCGGCCAGGAGAAATGGCGCGATCGACATGCGGCTGGCACGCTACCCGGCAGCCGGCAAACGCGCTGAGAGTGCGACGGGTAGCCTGTGCCCATGCCCGCATCCGGAGAGCACCACCCTGCCTTCGAGGAATACTGCGAGTGCATCTTCGAGCTCGACGAGGACGATGTCGCCGTCATCCAGGCCCGCATCGCCGATCGTCTGCAGGTCAGCCGGCCGGCGGTCAGTGAGATGATCCGCCGGCTCGATGCCGAGGGCCTGGTCACCACCGACGGCGCCATCCGGCTCACCGAGTCCGGCGAGGCGCTCGCCCAGCTCGTCGTGCGCCGGCACCGCCTGGCCGAGCGGTTCCTCACCGACATGCTCGGCCTGTCGTGGGCCGACGCCCATCACGAGGCCGGCAAGTGGGAGCACGTCATGAGCGACGCTGTCGAGCAGGCCATCGACAGGGTCCTCGGCAATCCGACCACCTGTCCGCACGGCAACCCCATCCCCGGGTCGCTCTACCTTCAACCGATCCTCGTGGCGTTGGCCGACGTCGAGGTCGGCAAGACGTTCACCGTGAACCGCATCCCCGAGGAGCTCGAGTTCACTCCCGGCCTGCTCGACTTCCTCGAGGAAGCCAGCATCCTCCCCGGCCGCAGCGGTCTGCTCACTTCGGCATCACCCGACGGCACCATGACCATCGAGATCGAAGGACATCACGTAGGCGTCGGCTCGTTTGCCAGCGCCCGCATCCTGGTAATTGCGTGACACCACGCAGGCCACTGGGCAGCTCAATCGTCGTTGTCGTGCTGGCTGCCACGTCGGCGGCGTGCAGCCCTACGACCTACGACACATCGATCAGCACTGCCTCGCCTGCACCGACCACCACGGTGCTGCCCACCGGAACCGCCGCCGAGCTGTTGCCGATGCTGGTCACCGACGCGTCCGGGCTTTCGACGTTGATCGCCGATTCGGGCGACAAGATCGCGACCGTCGAGCGGATGGAAGCGCTGTGGGCTGCCGTGCGCGACGAGGTGACCGTCAAGAACCGCAACGTGGCGACCGAGATCGGTGCCGAGATCGCCAAAGGGCGTGCCGCAGCGACGTACAACCGCCCGGGCGCTGCCGACAAGGTCTACCGCAACCTCACGGCCTTGGTGCAGGCGTATCTGACAGCCGCATAGGTGCCGGCAGTTCGTCGGCGTGCACGATGGTGAGGTGCCGCGTGCTGCGCGTCAGCGCGACGTACAGCGCCCGTAGGCCCTGCTGCTCCTCCTCGACGATCTTGGCCGGCTCGACCACGACGACCCCGTCGAGCTCGAGCCCTTTGACGACGCTGACCGGCACGACGGTGACGCCCATCTCCAGGCCGGTGCGTGTCGCCCTGGCGTGATCGATTCCGGCTGTTTCCAATGCCTGCGACACGCTCTCGACCATCGAGTCGGGGGCGACGACCGCGATGGTGCCGTCCGTGATCGAGTCGGTCAGCCGTCGAGTGGCGTCCGCGACCGCGGACAAGAGGTCGTGCTCGGTCGCGCTGACGAACTCCGGGAACTCGTCGCTCTGGCGCACGCTGGTGGGCGCCCGCAGCGTCGGTGTCGCGGCGAGCATCACCTGGTTCGCCAACGCCATGATCTGTGCCGGGATGCGGTATCCGACACTGAGGCCGATCACCCGAGAAGGCTTCTGGTCGGGCAGGTAACGCAGCACGTCTGCCCAGTCGTTGGGCGCGAGGGCACCGGTCGCCTGGGCGATGTCGCCGACGACCGTCATGCTTCCGTTCAACGATCGGCGCGAGACCATCCGCAGTTGCATCGGCGTGAGGTCCTGCACCTCGTCGACGACGATGTGGCCGTACGTGCGGATCTCGTCGTTGTCGGGCTGGCCGTTGCCGTGCTGGCCGTTGCCGTTCTGATTGTGGCCCCTGACCGGCTTCGAGCCGAGGTAGCTCCGGGCCTCGTCGAGCAGGGCGACGTCGTGCTCGGTCCAGCGCACCTTGGCGACGTCGTCGAACCGCTGCCGGTACAGCGACAGGTACTCCGTTTCGTCGAGGTGCCTGGCGGCAGCGAGCTTCAACAGTGCCTTGCTTCCGAACAGGTCGTGCAGCAGCTGGGCGGGGCTCAACAGCGGCCACATCCGCTCCAACGCCTCACGGATGTCGGGCATCGAGCGCACGGCTTCCTTGACGTCGTGTGCGGTGACCGTTCCGTCGCGCCACGTCGCCGCCATGGCCGACCAGACCTCGCCCTCCACCCATCGCCGCGCCGCGTTGTGGCGGCGGAAGCGACGTTGCCCCGAACGGACGATCCGTTGGGTCTCCTCGGCACGCAGCCGCAGGTATCCGGTTCGGAACGGCACGACGACATCGGCGCGCAATGGTCGCTCGCGATCGGTGACAGCCTGGTCGATCACGTCGGCCATACGGATGTTGCCCTTCACGTGTGCGGCGAGCGGGGAGTCCGGCGTGTCGATCCCGTACCGGGCCCAATCGACGTCGGGTACGAGGTCGCCGAGCACGACCTGCTCGATCCCTGCCTCGCCCAATGACGGCAGGACCTGCTCGATGTAGCGCAGGAACACCCGGTTGGGGCCGATCACGAGCACGCCCTGATCTTCGAGGGGGAACCGGTAGGTGTAGAGGAGGTACGCGGCACGGTGCAGGGCCACGACCGTCTTGCCCGTGCCCGGGCCGCCCTGCACGACCAACACGCCTGCCTGCGGGCTGCGGATGATCTCGTCCTGCTCGGCCTGGATGGTGGCGACGATGTCGCCGAGTTGGCCGGTGCGGCCGCGTTCCAACGCCGCCAGCAGGGTGCTGTAGCCGCGCAGGCCGTTGTCGGGGCCGAGGCGGTTCTGGTCGTCGGCATCGGTGACGAGCCCGTCGTCGTGGCCGACACCGAGGTGACCGTCACCGAACAACTCGTCCTCCAGGCCCAACAACGTGCGGCCCTGCACGGCGAAGTGCCTGCGGCGGGCCAGGCCCATGGGCTCGCGCCCGGTCGCCCGGTAGAACGGCTCGGCGACGGGCGCCCGCCAGTCGACGACCACCGGCTCGCTCTCCTCGTCGGCGATCGCCAGGCGGCCGATGTGGAAGGTCTCGAGACCATCGGGGGTCTCGGCCATGCGATCGATGCGGCCGAAGACCAGGGCTGCGTTGCCCAAATCGAGTTGGGTCAGCCTGTTGACCACGGCCTCGTCGAACACATCGCGCTCGTAGCGAGCCTGAAAAGTCCCCCCGAGGGTGCCCTCGTGGAGGTTTCGCATCCGCCAGGCCGCATCGCGGCTGATTTCGAGGCACCGGTAGGCGTGCTCGATGAACTCCTGTTCGGCGGCAAGATCTGGGTGCTGCTGCGTCATGGGTCGTACAACTCTATCGGCGTGGCTGCCGACGCCAACGTTTGCCGGGCCACCCGCCCTGCTCGTCTGTTACACCCCCGGATTAGCCTGATGTGATGGCTGACCATCCGGTGCTCGCCGCTTTCTCGCCGGCGGTGCGGGCCTGGTTCGCGGCATCCTTCCCGGTCCCCACCACGCCGCAGATCGATGGCTGGCCGTCGATCCTCGGCGGCGACCACACGCTGGTCTGTGCACCGACCGGTAGCGGCAAGACGCTGACCGCCTTCATGGCGTCGATCGACCGGTTGTGCACCACCGAGGCCGCCGATCCCAAGCGCCGCACCCGGGTGCTGTACATCTCGCCGCTGCGGGCCCTGGCGTTCGACATCGAGAAGAACCTGCGGGCCCCGTTGATGGGCATCGGGCTGGCGGCCGAGCGATTGGGCGTGCCGTTCCACCAGCCGACGGTGGCGATGCGCACCGGTGACACATCCCCGAAAGACCGTCAAGCCCTCATCCGCCACCCGGTCGATCTGCTCATCACCACGCCCGAGAGCCTGTACCTGATGCTGACGTCGTCGGTCGCCGACACGCTCGTCAACGTCGACACGGTGATCATCGACGAGATCCACGCCATGGCCACCACCAAGCGAGGTGCACACCTCATGCTGTCGCTCGAACGGCTCGAGGCCATCACCGCCCGGGCCCCGCAACGCATCGGTCTGTCGGCCACCCAACGCCCCCTCGAAGAGGTCGCCCACTTCCTCGGTGGTCACGGTCCCGACGGCCGGCGGCGCAAGGTCAACATCATCGATGCCGGCATCCGCAAGCAGATGGAAGTCGACGTCGTGGTGCCCGTCGAGGAGATGGGCAACATCTGGGAGAGCGTGTACCCGGCGGTGCTCACGCAGGTGCTCGCCCATCGCAGCACCATCATCTTCTGCAACGCCAGGCGTCAGGCCGAGCGGTTGGCCGCGAACCTCAACGAGCTCGCCGGCGAAGAACTGGTCAAGGCGCACCACGGTTCGTTGGCGCGCGAACAGCGCGTCGTCATCGAGGACGAGCTGAAGCGGGGCAACCTGCGCGGAATCGTCGCGACCAGTTCGCTCGAGTTGGGCATCGACATGGGTGCCGTCGATCTGGTCATCCAGGTCGAGTCACCTGGTGCGGTTTCGCGGGGGATGCAACGCGTCGGCCGCGCCGGCCACTCGGTGGGCGAGCCCAGCCGCGGCACGCTGTACCCGAAGCACCGCGGCGATCTGCTCGAGGCCGCGGTGGTCGCCCAGCGCATGATCAGCGGCGAGATCGAAACCACCCGCTTCCTTCGCAACCCGCTCGACGTGCTGGCTCAGCAGATCGTCGCCCATGTCGCGACCCATCCCGAATGTTCGGTGGAATCGGTCGCCGCGCTCGTACGGCGTTGCGCCAACTTTGCCGAGATCAGCGACGACCTGTTCCACAACGTCCTCGACCTGTTGTCGGGCCGGTACCCCAGCGACGAGTTCAACGAGCTGCGCCCGAGATTGGTGTGGGATCGCACCGGCGGCACCCTTCGCGCCCGCGAGGGCTCCAAGCGGCTGGCTGTCACCAGCGGTGGCACCATTCCGGACCGCGGCCTGTTCGGTGTGTTCCTGCCCGATGGCGCCCGCGTCGGCGAGCTCGACGAAGAGATGGTGTACGAGAGCCGGCCGGGCGAGCTGTTCATGCTCGGCGCCAGCACGTGGCGCATCGAGGAGATCACGTTCGAGCGGGTCGTCGTCACCCCGGCCCCGGGCGAGCAGGGCAAGATGCCGTTCTGGCACGGTGATCGCCCGGGCCGACCGCTGGAGCTCGGCCGGGCGCTCGGCGCGTTCCAACGCGAGATGCGGGCGATGGAAGGCACGGCGGCCATCGCTCGGCTGATGGACGACTACCACCTCGATCGCTTCGCCGCGGGCAACGTCGTCACGTACCTCGACGAGCAGGCTCGAGCCACCGGCGCGGTGCCCGACGACCGCACAGTCATCATCGAGCGGTTCCGCGACGAGATCGGCGACTGGCGGGTGTGCATCCTCAGCCCGTTCGGCAAGCCGGTGCATGCGCCGTGGGCGATGGCCATCGAGCGGCGGTTGATGGAGCGCTTCGACATGCCGATCGAGATCATGTGGGCCGACGACGGGATCGTGCTGCGCCTGCCCGAGGCCGCTGACACAGTGCCCATCAGCGAGCTCATCATCGATCCCGACGACATCGACGAGTTGGTCGTCGCCTCGTTGCCGCAGACGTCGCTGTTCTCGGCGCGCTTTCGCGAGTGCGCGGCCCGTGCCCTGCTCCTTCCCCGGCGACGTCCCGATCGCCGTACACCCTTGTGGCAGCAACGCCAGCGCGCCGCCGACCTGCTGGCGGTCGCCGCCAAGTACCCGACGTTCCCGATCCTGTTGGAGACGTCGCGGGAGTGCCTGCAAGACGTGTTCGACCTGCCCGGTCTACGTGACGTGCTCGGCCAGTTGCGCAGCCGATCCGTGCGCGTGGTCAGCGTCGACACGCCGAAGGCCTCTCCGTTCGCCCAGAGCCTGCTGTTCAACTGGATCGCGGCGTACATGTACGAAGGCGATGCGCCGCTGGCCGAGCGCCGTGCGGCGGCACTGTCGCTCGACCGCGACCTGCTGCGGGACCTGTTGGGCGCCGAGGAGCTGCGCGAACTGCTGGACCCAGCTGTGCTGGCCGATGTCGAGCTCGAACTGCAATGTGTTGCCGATGGTCGCCGGGCGCGGAGTGCCGACGAGCTGCACGACGTGTTGCGCAAGGTTGGCGATCTCGCCGCGGCCGAGATCGACCTGCGCTGCGAGCAGGGCGCAGCCGACTGGATCGACGACCTCATCCGAACCCGCCGCGCGGCCGAGGTGCAGCTGGGCGGGGAGCCGCGGCTGATCGCTGCCGAGGACGCGGCCCGATATCGCGATGCGTTCGGCTGCAACGTCCCCCTCGGTCTGCCGTTGGCCTTCACCGAGCCGGTGCCCCATCCGCTCGAGTCACTCGTCGCCAGGTACGCGCGTACCCACGGCCCGTTCACCGCGGCGGAGGTCGCCCGTCGGTTCGTGGCGCCGATCGAACGAATTGCCGGAGCGCTCGCCGGTCTCGACGCCGACGATCGGATCGTCCACGGCGAGTTCCGTCCCGGCGGTCTCGGGCGAGAGTACTGCGATGCCGATGTGCTCCGTCAGCTGCGCCGTCGATCGCTGGCCATGCTGCGCCGTGAGGTCGAGCCGGTCGAGCCCGATTCCTACGCCCGCTTCATCCAAGCCTGGCACGGCATCCCCGGCGAGCGTCGTGGCCTCGACTCGCTCGTCGAGGCACTGGCCCAGTTGCAGGGTGCGGCATTGGTTGCCTCGGCGTTGGAGACCGAGATCCTGCCGGCCCGGCTGCGCAGCTACCGGGCCGCCGATCTCGATGAGCTGTGCACGACCGGTGACGTCGTGTGGGTCGGCAGCGGTGGAATTGGCCCCGCCGACGGCAGGATCCGCCTCTACTTCGCCGACCAGTTCGCCACGATCGACGCCTCGCTCGAGCTCCCTGACCCACCCACGGGTCCGCTGCACGACGCGATCCGAGCCCACCTTGCATCCCACGGCGCCAGCTTCTGGAACCAACTGCGCGCCGCCTCCGGCGACTCGACCGAGGCCGAGGTGCTCGCCGCGCTGTGGGATCTCGTGTGGGCCGGCGAAGTCAGCAACGATTCGCTCGCCCCGTTGCGGGCGATGTTGTCGGGGGGCAAATCGTCGCGCTCGTCGGCCACGAGCCGTGGCCGGCCGCGGCCCGGTCGGCTGACACGCATCGGTCCACCCGCAGGCGCGGGGCGGTGGTCGCTCGTCGCGCCGCAACGCCTTCCCGTGCCGTCGCCCACGCAGGCGGCGCATGCCGCCGCGCTGCAGCTGCTCGAGCGATATGGGGTGGTCACCCGCGAAGCGGTTTTGGCCGAAGGGGTCAGGGGTGGGTACGCGGCGACCTACGCCGTGTTGAAGGTCCTCGAGGAGCGTGGTCAGGTGCGCCGCGGGTACTTCGTCGCCGGTCTCGGCGCGGCGCAGTTCGCGCTGCCGGGCGCGGTCGACCGGTTGCGGTCGGCCCGCGACATCGCCGATCCGTTGTTGCATCCCGAACTGATCCCGGCAGCGGTGGTCCTGTCGTCAACCGATCCTGCCCAGCCCTACGGCTCGGCACTCGACTGGCCGGAGTCCGCCGGTCGCGCCAGCCGCACCGCAGGCGCGGTCGTTGTGCTGCGCAGTGGCCTGCCGTTGGCCTGGTTCGACCGGCGCTCGTCGCATCTGGTCACGTTCGCCGGCTCGGTCGACGGCAGCTGGGCCGAGGCGTTGGCGACGCTGGTCAAGGACGGTCGGCAGCGTTCCATCGAGGTGCGCAAGGTCAACGGTTCGCCGATCGATCGCAACGGCAGCGAGGCCGAGGTGCTGCTCGCCGCCGGGTTCGTCGAGGGGTACCGGGGGTTCGCGCTACGCGGCGTGTGAGCTGCGTTCGAGGACGACGCTTCGGCTTGCAGGCCTTGCCGGCCGTCGTGGCAGGCTGTCGGCCATGACCGTGTGCATCCAAGTGCTGACCGATGATCCGGCGCCGATGCCGGTCGCTCAGTGGCGCACCATTGCGCCGGCATTGGTCTGAGGCTGCGATGCCCGACCCGCGGCCACTCTCGCCTGCAACCATCGCCGTCATCGCCGGCCGGCCATCGGCCCCCGGCGATCCGCTCAACCAACCCATCGTGCTCGCGTCGAACTTCCGCGGAGGCGGCGAGTACACGCGCACCCATGGCACCGAGACGTGGGCCGCGCTCGAATCGGCCGTCGGCGCACTCGAAGGTGGACGGGCGATCGCCTTCTCCAGCGGTATGGCGGCGGCATCGGCCATCGTCTACGCGCTGGCCCCGAAGGTCGTCGTCGTCCCGACGTTCAGCTACCTCGGCGTCCGTTCGCTGCTCGCCGAATACCAGGTTCAGGGTCACGTCGAGTTGCGGCCCGTCGACATCACCGACACGGCGGCGATCGCGGCCGCCGCGGTCGGATCGGATGTCGTCTGGGTCGAGACGCCGACCAACCCGACACTCGACGTCGCCGACCTACCGGCCATCGCCGCGGCGTCGCGCGCTGCCGGCGCGCAGATGGTGGTCGACTCGACGTTCGCCACGCCGTTGTTGCAACGACCACTGGAGCACGGTGCGGCGATCGTGTTGCACAGCGGCACGAAGTTCATCGGCGGGCACAGCGATCTGTTGATCGGGTTGTGCGTCACGACCGACGACACCGTCTACGAGCGCCTCGTGCAGGCGCGCACCTTGCAAGGCGCGACGCCAGGCGCACTCGAGGCGTTCCTCGCGTTGCGCGGCCTGCGCACGATGCCGATCCGGCTGGCGGCGATGCAACGCAACGCCGAGGTGCTTGTCGACCGGTTGCGGGCCCACGAGGCGGTCGTCGAAGTGCGCTACCCCGGTCGGGGGGCGATGGTCTCGTTCGTCCTCAACGGCGGTGCGCCGGCGGCCGATTCGCTGTGTGCCGGCGTGCGCGTGCTGGTGCCGGCGACCAGCCTCGGGGGTGTCGAGACCACGATCGAACGACGACAGAAGTACGCCGGCGACGCTCACGTGCCGCCGGGCCTGCTGCGCATGAGCGTGGGCATCGAGGATGCCGAAGACCTGTGGGCCGACCTCCGAGCCAACCTCTGATTCGACGCTGCGCCTGTCAGGCCGAGAACACGTAGAGCCCCAACCGGGTGCCAGGTGTACGGCGCAGTTCTGCGAGGCGAAGGATGTCGACGCGCGCTGCGGTCACATCCGGGGGCGGCGATCGATCGAGGATGACGCCTGCCAGCGATGTGTACAACAGTGGGATGTCGTCGGCCAGATCGTTGCTCTGCAGCAGGTCGGCAAGGCCGAAGGTCAGGTCGTCGGCCTCGGCGCGCTCGGCGGCCGGCAGCGGGTCACTGATCGACAGTGCGGTCGCACCATCGGGTGGGGCAAGCGCGGTCGGCTCGTCGCGGATGACCAGCCGCATGTCGGGCCGACCGGCGCAGACCCGCGCCTGCCCGAACTGGTTGGCGTACTGCGGCTCGACGCACAGCGAGAAGCCGATGCGATCCAGTTGATCGGCGACCGCGAGGAACACCGTTCCCGCCGATAGCGGGTCTCCGGTGTAGTCGATGTGCAACGGCTGGCTGCGGTCGAGATCGGCGGCGGCCGCAGTGAACATCGCAATGGGGGCGCGTGCCGTGTCGTTGCGATCAGCGCCCGGGGTGCCGCGTGCGTAGGCAACTGTGCCCGCAGCCAGGATGGCCGTCAACGCGACCGCGGCGACGCGGAGTAGGGATGCCGGTCTCACCGTGCGGACGAACGCGGGTCGAACGAGGCGCCAGGTGACGATCGCAATTGCCGCCCAAGTCAGCCACGCCAGCGGTTGCAACCACTCGACCAACCAGAACGCCAGCGGCTGGGTGACGTTCGCGGCGGCCAAGACCGCCGAGAACCAGGCGAGGATCAACCCGCCACACAGCGCCGCTTCGGCCCGCATCCGCCGGCGAACAGCTGCCCACGAAGCTGCTGCCAGCAGTACCAGCAACATGCCGGGCAGGAAGCCGGACTCGATCGATCCGACCGACAGGACGAATTGGTTGGGGAGCTTGGCGTCGAGTGGGAATGACAGCGATGTCGATCGGCCGACGAGGCGCAGCGCGTTGCCCAGGCCGACCGTCTCGACGTCGTTGTCGAAGGACCACGAGATGAGGTGCCCGAGGTTGCCGGGCCAATGGGCGACGACGTCGTAGAGCGCAGGCAGGGCGATTGCCAGGCCGGCACCGGCGCCGACTGCGACCTCGCGGGTCGATGTCGTGATTCGCCCGGCACGGCGCTCGCACCACCCGGCAGCGGCTGTCGCGACGACGAGCGGCGCCAGCACGATGCCGAACCCGACGTGGGCTTGGAAGACGAACGAGAATCCGACCGCGGCAACGATCCACGCGCCGCGGTCTCCGCACAACGCACACCAGCAGGCGACTGTCACGAGCATGAACGGCAACACGTCGATCGTCACGTTCCAGCTGTCGGCCATCGCGTTGGGTGGCAGTCCCCACACCAAGGCGCACGCACTCGCCACGAGCGCGACGAAGGCCGTCAGGCCCCGTCGCCTCGCGACCCAGACGATCACCGTCAAAGCGAGGGTGTTGAGCAGCACCGTCGTCAGTCGCAGTGCCTCGAAGTCGCCACCCAGCATTCGGTAGGGGATCGCCAACAGATAGAACTCGAGTGGCCCGGGATGTGACCAGCCGTAGCGCGAATACGCGCCGACCAGGGGCGGATGGGCGCTCAAGACATCTCGAGTGCGCAGCTCGATCAGGGCGATGTCACCGACCGCGAACCCGCTGTGGCGAACCGCTTCCCACACCGACGGAAGCGCGAGGGTCGAGATGACCACGGCCGTCACGACCAGGCGCGGATCGCGCCACCGTGGGCTCATCGCCGCGACCCTAACCAGGCACGAACCCGATGGCGTCGATCTCGAGTGCGCAATCCATCGGCGTGCGCCCGGCTTGCATGCGGGTACGTGTCGGCAGCGACTCATCGTCCGAGAAGTAGCTGCGATAGATGCGGTCGAACGCCTCTTGGTCGGATTGATCCTTCAGCCACACGACGACCTTCAGCAGGCAGTCCATGTTCGAGCCGGCAGCGTCGACGAGCGATTTCAAATGGTCCATCACACACCGCGCTTGGACATCGAACGAGGTCGCGGGGAACGGAGGGATCGGCACGCCGGCAGCCCTCGCGGCGCGCAGGCGCGAGGAGTACTCCTCGTCGAACGGCGGCAGGCCCGAGACGTAGACCATGTTGCCGTGGCGGATGCACAGGTTGAACGGTCCGCCCGTTGTGGGCACATCGGCGTTGATGATCTGCTTTTCGATTGTCATGGCATCCTCAGTCGTGTACTGCGCGAAGGCCGGCCCAGGCGAGGTCGGCGACCTGTTGGCCGATTACCAGGGGGTCGAAGGATTCGCCCTGTTCGACGAGCCGGCGGCTGACTCCCTCCGCCAACCCGACCAGCCCGTGGGCCAGGGTGCGCCGGTGCTCGGCACCGATGTTGGCGGCGATCAGCGGAGCGATGGCGTCGGCCGCGCCGGCGGTGATACGACGGATGGCGTGGGCCGATTCCTCTTCCCGGCTGGCGCGCGACCCGAACAGCAGCAGGAAAGCGTCGTGATCGTCGGCGACCCACTGGAAGTAGGCGAGGAAGCCCTGCTCGGTTTGCTGCCTACCACTGGCGAGGCCGGCGGTCGCCTTGGTGATTGCGGTCAGCAGTCGGTTGCCGACCTCGTCGAGCAGGGCCATGTACAGGTCCTGCTTCGAATCGAAGTGCTGGTAGAGCACCGGCTTGGTGACGCCGGCAGCCTTGGCGACGTCGTTCATCGAGGCGCCGTGGAAGCCGTTGCGAGCGAAGACCTCGACGGCGACGTCGAGAATCTGTTCGCGGCGGGCCGGAGCTGGAAGGCGGATGCTCATACGTGTTACC
>JBDTYA010000039.1:0-3547 GCA_040005915.1 Ilumatobacteraceae bacterium | reverse complement strand
GGATCGTCCAATTGTTCACATAGGAGTTCCGACCGCCGCCGACCAGACGCTCGGTGAGGAGAGGAACCCGCCGCGGGTCCCTGTCCTCACCGAACATCGTCGCCCGAAGCTGTCGTCAGTGGCGCAGGTCCAGCTCGGCGATTTGGCCACCGGTGATCTGGAGTTGCGCACCGGCATGGTGATCGCCGGAATGAATGCGGTATGTACCCTCACGAAGCTCCGGATACACGGCAACTACCACGGTCTCTGCGCCGATGGCTCGTCGCCACACTCCCGTGTGGATGTCGCGTAGCGGATCCTTGGAGCATTCGATCGGCAGCTCGGTGCCTTCCAGCGAGTCGTCGAGCCACACGATCAAACCACCGATGTCGCCGCCGATGTCCATCACGACCGGTCCGCCGCGCGGCGTCTCCTCGCTGGAGGGGGAGTGGCTGTGGGTGAAGCCTTGCTGATGAGCGCGCTCGTGGGGATCTACTTCGGGTGAGGCGAGATCCGTCACAGCGCACCTACGTTGAGCGGCACCGTGTCGTATCCGCTCTTCGGGTGATCGAGGTACGGGAACGTGTCGAGATACGAGACGTTGGTCGGCGGCTTCGTGCCATCGAGCACGGCGGGACCACCGGTGCCATCTGAGATCAGCGCCGCTGCGCCGTCGGGCGTGTACCCCGGGTCGACGAGCTTGATGGTCGCGCCGGCGATCGCACGCAACTCGATCGTCGTGACGTCGTCCTGCACGCGACGGCCGTTCGGGTAGCCGGCGAGGTCGCCGCCGAGAATGCCGAGGATGTTCTGGCTCGCCGCCGGCGGGATCGCCACGTTGAGACGCAACAGGTCGGCCTGTGTCGCACCCGAGAAGTTCTGGAACCCGGCAACGATCCCGGCGGGAATGCCGGTCAGCAGGATCGCCAACAGATCGGCACGGTCAGCGGTGTAGGCGGCGAGGTTCGGGAACACGCCGGGGTAGAGCACGGGCAGCAACTTGGCGAGCTCCGGCTGGGCGACGTACCGAGCGAACTTGTGGTCCTGGTCCGGCGACAACTTGTTCCAGCGGTCCTTGTCGCCCATCGGGACGACGACCTCGTTGAACAGAGGATTGCCGAGGCGGGAGACCTGCATGTACGGGCCGGATTGGTGCATGTGTTCGTGGTCGTCGCGGACCTGCGCCTTGCGACGTGAGGCCGAGGCGTACACCCCGATCACCGCGTTCGACGACATCGGGTCGGTTTCCTTCGTTCCGCCCCCGGTGAGCTGATCGATCGGGATCTGGATGGCGATGCTGTGCACGTTGAACGATCTGAGTGCGTCGACGCCTTCGGCAGCGCCGGGCATGTTCAGCAGGTGGAGGTTCTGGAACGGACGCAGCGCGCCCAGGTCGAAGATCGATCCGAGGTCGACGTAGAAACCGTCGAGTCGCTGGCCGGCGAACACCTTGATGTCACCGGGAAGCTCGTTGATCGCCGAGTTGCCGAGGTTGGCGTAGTTCGGTGTCGACCGCGGGCCGATGTTGCACGGCGGGCAGGGTAGGTCGCTGCCGAGCACGACGGTCTTCATGCGCCCACGCTTGCCCTTGCTGATGCGCGTCACCGAGTAGAACTGCTTGCGGTTCCACGAGGGGCTGTCGATGGTGAGGATCTGGCCCGTGTTGTAGAGGAACGTGGCGGGGTTCTCGACGACTGTGTAGAAGCGGAACTCGTATGTGATGTCGGCCTTCCCGTCGCCATCGTTGTCGACGAGGATCCGGTAGAGGACGTCGTCGCCGAACTCGAAGAAGTTGGGGCCGCCGGCCGGGTCCTCGAGCGGGATGTAGTTGCTGATCAGCGTGACGGTGTCGGGACGGTCGGGGCTGACGAATGCGTAGACGTCGGTGCTGTCGGCGACCGGGTCCTTGGAGATCTCAGGTGCTTCGCGGTGTGAAGACATGGCTCACCACGCTGCCCGACGCATGGCCCGCTGCAGGCGGCCCACGAGTGCTCGATCGGTGTAGACGATCTCTTCTTCGCCCCGGAGGACCGCTACTTCGCCCCTGGCCGCGTCGCGGATGTAGACGACAAACGGCTCTGATGCGACAGGCTCGCCGCCGAAGAATGCGGGCTCGGCCCCCGCTTTGGGCGATGCGGCGGATGCCGAACCGTTGCCGAGCTGGCCCACCACGACGACTGCTCCTGCAGCCGTCGCACCATGGGCCAGGAAGTTCCGTCGTGACAGATCACTCATGGCTACCCTCCTGGTTCTTGACGAATTCGAGAGAACTCGCCAAAGCAATTCGGAGCCAGGAGCGACATGGATTGCAAAACTCTCGTCGTGCGTTGCGACACGCCGAGCATCACTCACAGTGATGACAACGATTTCGTACCGGGCCGCGCGTCAGCACCGAGATTTCTGTCCGAGCGCAGAGACGTTCCGCGCTTCTGAGCGCTCATGCAGAGCCCCTGTACGGACTTCAGGTGCGCAGGGAGACTGGGTCGGTGATCAAAGATCTCGGCGGGTTCGACCGCTCGCTCGGTTATGGAGCAGATTCGAATTCGATCGGGTCGCGCCGCCATTGGGTGATCGCGCCCAACACGCAGCTCGCGGGCACGATCAGCAGCGCACGCTTCAGTCCGATCTGATCGGCCAGCACTCCTAGTGCCAAAGGGCCGAGTGTGATCGCGACGCCGGCGGCGAGGATGCAGATGGCGCCGAGGGAGGTCGAGTCGATCTTGCCCTCTGCGTTCAGGTACAGCTGGTCGACGTCCAATGGATACAGCGGTCCGGCACCGAGGCCGACGATGGCCAGGCCGGCGACGCGGGGCAGCAGCCCTCCGCCGAAGCACATCAGCAGCGAGCCGCATCCCAAGATGATGAAGCTGCTCGAGACCGACGCGCGTCCGAACACTCGCAAGATGTGTACGACGACGAGCCGCGACAAGAACATGCACACACCGAACGCGCCGGCGAGTGCCGAGGCGAGACCGCCTGACGCGTGGCCGACCTCTTTGAGGTAGGTCGCCGCCCAAACCGCGGTCGCCATCTCGGGGAAGATCGCGTTGAGGAGATGCAGCCACGGAACCAACACGTCGCGATCACGAAGGTGAGCGAGCGTGAACTCACCGTCCCTGTCAGAGTCCGGCACGGCTACTGGCCAGGCGACCGCAGTGAGCGCCGCCACGATGAGGGCAGTGAGGATGAGGTACGACGGACGCCACGACCAGTGCAGCGCCAAGGCGCCGCCGACGACGAGACTGAAGGTGACAGCGGTGAGACCGACGGCGCCGTTTACCGCGGCGAACGCCGCCGCTCGATGCTCGCCGTGATGATCACTGATCAGACCTGGCATCACTGTTGCAAGGAGCGCTCCGCCCAGGCCGGCCAGCGACGCGCCCGCAAGCGTGATCGGCCACGCCGGACCGAGGCAGAAGGTGGCGATGCCGGACGTGATCGCGATGGCCGCTACCAGCAACGAAGTTCGACGGCCGAGCCGATTGACCACGGGCACGCCGAAGAGTCCAGCGGCCAACGCGGTGACGCCGAAGACGGATCCGTGTAGCGCCGCGGTCACTCCCGAGAG
>JBDTYA010000038.1:0-2510 GCA_040005915.1 Ilumatobacteraceae bacterium | reverse complement strand
TGAGCGCGGTGGAAGGGGCGGTGCTGTTCGGCGAACGCCTCGGCGCCCTGGCCATCGGGGGATTGTTCATTTCCTTGCTCGGTGTCGCCTTTGTTACACGTAAGGCGATATAACGTCACGTGAGAGCCGGGGGGCAACGAGGCCGCTTGGCAGCGGGAGGAGGTGGCCAATGACGGACACCGTGGAGCGCCCTGCAGGGCGAGAGCCTGAAACGATCACACGCGTCGTCGTGAGGTTCGCAGGCGATTCTGGTGATGGTATGCAGCTGACCGGTGACCGATTCACATCGGTCAGCGCGACGTTCGGCAACGACCTGTCGACACTGCCGGAATACCCGGCGGAGATCCGCGCCCCAGCGGGCACGGTCAACGGCGTGTCCAGCTTTCAGGTGCAGATCAGCGATCACGACATCACCACGCCGGGCGACGAGCCGAGCGTGCTGGTGGCTATGAACCCGGCGGCGCTCAAGGCCGACCTCGGGCGGCTCGAGCCGCACGGTTTGCTGATCGTCAACAGCGACGCGTTCGGCGAACGCGATCTCGCCAAGGCCGGCTATCTTGTCAACCCGCTGACCGACGACTCGCTGCTCGGGTATCGAGTCGTCGAGGTGCCGATGACCTCGTTGACACAGCTGGCCACCGAGCCGTTGGGTGTGAAGCCCCGCGATGCCGAACGTTCGAAGAACTTCTTCGCGCTCGGCCTTGTCTCCTGGCTCTACTCGCGCCCTACACAGCCGACTGTCGACTGGATCGCGACGAAGTTCAAGGACGACCTCGTTCGTCTCAGCAACACCACAGCGTTCAACGCCGGTTTCAACTTCGGCGAGACCACCGAACAGTTCGAACATCGCTTCGAGGTGATGCCCGCAAAGTTGCCAGCGGGTGAGTACACCAACATCAGCGGCAACGTCGCTCTGGCGTGGGGCCTGGTGGCCGCCGGCCAACTTGCCAAGCTGCCCGTGTTCCTCGGGAGCTATCCCATCACGCCGGCCAGCGACATCCTGCACGAGCTGTCCAAGCACAAGCACTTCGGCGTCCGTACCGTGCAGGCCGAGGACGAGATCGCCGCTGCCGGTATGGCCCTGGGGGCCGCGTTCGCCGGTCATCTCGGTGTCACCACCACCAGCGGCCCGGGTGTCGCCCTGAAGAGCGAGACCACCAGCCTGGCCGTGTCGCTGGAGCTGCCCTTCCTGCTGATCGATGTGCAGCGCGGCGGGCCTTCCACGGGTCTGCCCACCAAGACCGAGGCTGCCGATCTCAACATCGCCATCTACGGCCGTCATGGCGAGGCACCGCTCCCCGTGGTCGCTGCGTTCAGTCCGGCCAACTGCTTCGACACAGCGATCGAGGCGGCCAGAATCGCGTTGAAGTACCGCACGCCCGTCATCGTCCTCAGCGACGGCTACATCGCCAACGGCAGCGAGCCGTGGTGCCTGCCCGACGTCGATTCGCTGCCCGACATCTCGGTCCCCTTTGCGACCGAGATGAACCACACCAACGAAGACGGCACGATGGAGTTCTGGCCGTATCTCCGCGATCCCGAGACGCTCGCCCGCCCGTGGGCCATTCCAGGTACGCCTGGGCTGATGCACCGCGTCGGCGGCCTCGAGAAGGAAGACGGCCGCGGCGACATCAACTACACGCCCGAGAACCACCAGCGGATGGTCGAACTGCGTGCCGCCAAGATCGCCGGGATCGCCAACGACATCCCACCCGCCAAGGCAGTCGGCGATGTCGACGATGCCGACCTCTGCGTGCTCGGTTGGGGATCGACTTGGGCGGCCATCGATGCCGCCGTCCAACGCACGCGTCGACGCGGCCTCAAGATCGCGTGGGTGCACCTGACGCACCTCAACCCGTTGCCACCCAACTTGGGCGAGGTGTTGAAGCGGTACCCGAAGGTGATCGTTCCCGAGCTCAACCTCGGTCAGCTCTGCCGCATCGTGCGCGCCAATTATCTCATCGACGCCAAGTCGGTTTCCAAGGTCCAAGGCCTGCCGTTCACCGCACGCGAGTTGGAAGATGCCATCGAAGGAGCGTTGCAATGAGCGACACCATCGTGCCGATCACGACGAAGAAGGACTGGACCAGCGACCAGGAGGTGCGCTGGTGCCCGGGTTGTGGCGACTACGGGATCCTGCTCGCCGTCCAGCAGTTGATGCCCGACCTCGGAATCTCGCCGGAGAACACGGTGTTCATCAGCGGAATCGGCTGCAGCAGCCGCTTCCCGTACTACATGAACACCTATGGCATGCACGGCATCCACGGCCGTGCTCCCGCCATCGCCACCGGCCTGGCCGTGGCCCGGCCCGACCTCGATGTGTGGGTGGTCACCGGCGATGGCGACGGCCTGTCGATCGGCGGAAACCACCTCATCCACGCCTTGCGGCGCAACGTGAACCTCACCATCCTGCTGTTCAACAACCGCATCTACGGACTCACCAAGGGTCAGTACTCGCCGACGTCGGAGGTCGGCAAGGTCACCAAGAGCACGCCGTACGGATCCGTCGA
>JBDTYA010000037.1:0-2089 GCA_040005915.1 Ilumatobacteraceae bacterium | reverse complement strand
ACGGGCAGCACGCTCACCAGAGCCTGTTGTCGACAGCCGCGCAGCGAGAGGCCCTCGATCGATTCTGTGCCACGAATCTCGAGCCGTTGCGCGCCGCACGGGCGCGGCTCACCGAGATCGATGCTGCGCTGGCCGCAATGGGTGGCGATCACCGGTCTCGCGCGCGGGAGGTCGATCTGCTGCGCTTCCAGGCCGGCGAGTTGGCCGGTGCGGCCATCACCGATCCCGACGAGGACGAGAAGCTGACCGCCGAGGAGGACTCGCTGGCCGGCGCCGTCGCCCACCGCGACGCCGGCCAGGCCGCACTCGATCTTCTGCTCGGTACAGCGGACGTCCCGACCTCGACACCGTCCGCAGTCGACCAGATCGGCATGGCGATTCGAGATGTCACCGGTAGGGCCCCGTTCGAGGAGTTCTCCGGTCGCCTTCACGCGCTGGCGGCCGACCTCACCGACATCGGCCACGACCTGCGCGCCTTCACGGAGCAACTGGAGGAGGATCCGCAACGACTCGCCGAGATCCGCGAGCGGCGACAACTGCTGCGCGACATGCGCCGCAAGTACGGTGACTCGCTCGCCGACGTGATCGCCTTCGGCGACGAAGCCCGACAGCGGCTCGCCGAGCTCGAGAGCTACGACCAACGCGTCGCCACGTTGGAGCACGAGCGAAATGCCGCTGTGGGCATAGAGCGAGAGGCGGCGGAGTCCGTTGCAGCAGTACGCCGCGCCGGGGCCTCCCACCTCGCCACGGCCGTGCGCGATGTCGTTCGCTCTCTGGCCATGCCTCACGCCGAGATGGATGTCGCCGTCGGCAGCGAGGCACCCGGCGACGACGTGATGTTCCTCATCGCGGCAAATCCCGGCCTTCCGCTCCTTCCGCTGTCGCGGGTTGCCAGCGGCGGCGAGCTGGCCCGCACGATGCTGGCCCTGCGCCTGGTGTTGACCGAGGCCCCCGAGACGTTGGTGTTCGACGAGGTCGATGCCGGTATCGGTGGCACGGCTGCGACGGCGGTCGCCGAATCGCTCGCCCGGCTCGGGCGACGCCACCAGGTGATGGTGGTCACCCACCTCGCCCAGGTGGCCGCGCTGGCCGACACACAGATCATGGTGACGAAAGCGGTGACCGCCAAGACCACGACAGCCACCGCGCGCATCGTCGACGGCGACGTGCGCATCGACGAGGTGGCAAGGATGTTGAGCGGCGACCAGGCGGGCCCATCGGCGCGGCTGCACGCTGCCGATCTACTCGGTGACCGCCTGGGCCTTGCGTAGCGCACGGATGCGCAGCACTCGCAGGAACTGGCTGGCCGTCAGGAAGATGACGGCACCGCCGGCGGCGTCGAGCCAGAAATGGTTTGCGGTGACGACGATGGCCAACAAGGTCAGGATCGGATAGATCACGCTGAGCGCGCGAAGCAGTCGATTCCGGGCGAACGACCAGAGCAACGTGCCGCACCACAACGCCCAACCGAAGTGCAGGCTCGGCATCGCCGCGAAGGGGTTGGCGATCGCCTTCGCTGCGCTGGAGTGATACGACCAGAAGCCGCCGATGGTGTCGAGCGTGTCGACGAAGCAGTCGTGACACGGGTACAGCCGCGGCGGCGCGAGCGGGAACGCAAAGTAGCCGATCACGGCCAGCGCGGTGGTCATGCCGAGGAGGTTGCGGTACTGCCGGTAGTGCTCGTGACGGCGTAGGTAGACCCACAACAGCAGACCGGCAGTGATGATGAAGTGCAGCGTGCCGTAGTACACGTTCATCACCTTGATGAACCACCGGGCACCGAGGAAGGCCTTCTGCACCGTCGACTCGGTGTAGATGTGCAGGAACCGTTCGAAGTCGATGATGTAGAGCTGATTGCGGAACGCCCGCGGCCGCACCTTGCCGAGATGCGCGAACCGACGAACCAACTCGTAGCTGTAATAGAACACGACCACGATCAGCAGCTCGCGCAACCAATGCGATCGTGGTGCCGGGCTGGTCTCGGTCAGATCACGCTGCGCCTCGGAGGGAATCCAATCCCTCAACTGGCGGCTCTCCATCCGGGCCAGCTTAGGCAGACCTGCGCTGCCACACGGCAACATCGTCGACG
>JBDTYA010000036.1:0-2520 GCA_040005915.1 Ilumatobacteraceae bacterium | reverse complement strand
ATTCACCCGCCCGGGAAAGCGAGCCGCAAATGCGATCGCGGCGCTGCTGCCCGACGATCCGCCGACGAGGTCGACCTTCTCGAAGGCCAGCTCGTCGAGCACCGCACGCAGCAACGCCACCTCGCTGGCGAGCGTCAGGTCGTCGGCGCCCACGTCACGATCAGACATGCCGACACCGAGCCGGTCGTAGCGCACCAACGTGTAACCCTCACCGACCGATTCCCAGAGCCCCCGGAACGCCTGATCTCCCCAGTCGAGCTCCAGGTGACTGACCCACCAGGCAGGAGCGATCAGCGGCGGCCCGTTTCCTGTCACCGCGTACGCGACACGACGCCCGGCGAACCGCAGGAACCGGATCTCGCCTTGTGGCATCAGTGGCGAGATTACCCGTGGCGGGGCGTGGCGCCCTCGTCCTCCCAGTGACGATTGCAACGGAACGACCCGGATCCATCGGGTTGGGGATACCGGCTCCGTGCCAACGCCTCCGACCTGGGTGCGGCGGCAGGGCCGATCCTGCAGGACCATCTCGGGGCCCGTCGCGCCGAGTCGGTGCGCGAACTGATCGAGGCATCCCACACCGATCGCGCCGTGGTCGGCTCGACAACGCCTGGCACGCGGCACGGCAGGGCCGAGGTCGCTTCTTGGTTGCCGAAGAGAACTACCGGGCCGAGCCGATGCGCGAGGTCGAGCGGCGTCTCGTGCCGGCCGACCTCGCCGGACCGGCCGTCTTCGACGACCCCGTGGTCCCATGCCGCCGGTGGGCGACAGGGAAGATGCGTTTCGTCTCGGCTCGGGTGTTTTGGTGGTCAGTCGGCGTCGATGTATTGCATGAGCGCGCGTGCGGCGGCGATGACAGTGGGGCGGTGGTGGGTGATGACGTACTCGAAGGGACGTTGGTCGTCGGGACCGGTGTCGCCGATGTCGTAGGCAATCAGGGCTGCGGCATCGTGGGGGCCGACGACTGTGACGGTCCACTCGCCGGTGAGGGGGTGGTGGGTTGGGAGGGTTCCACCGCGGACGCCTCTACCAGGGGTTCGGGTCATCCCAGTCGCGATAGCTGCGACCATGCTGCTCTTGGCTGCGAGTTGCTCGTACCTGTGTCGGGTGTCGGGGGTGAAGTGGGCCGCATCTTGGAAGGCGCTGATCACGACGCAAGGGTCGCCGACGAGGGCGCGTTGTTCGATGTGGTGGCTCATTGGCATCAGCAGCCGCTTCTGGGTCGTGCGCCGATGTGGCGAGTCGGCAACCAGAGCCCAGGGCGTCGTGGGGACGGGTTGTGCTGTGGCGAGGTGGATTCGTGAGTCGCTGCTGCGATGTCGGTGCGGTTGGGGTGCGTCGAGTGGCGCGGGTGCGCCGAACAGCCAGCCCTGTCCGAGTCGGGCGCCGAGCACGAGCGCCCTCTCGAGGTGCTCTTCGGTCTCGATGCCCTCGGCCAGGATGGTTGCGTCGCGTCGTTCGGCGTCGGCGCGAACGGCGTTGGCGATCGACGCGATCTGACGGTCGGCGTGTCGGTGGATGAGCGACATGTCGAGCTTGATCACGTCCGGCTCGACGAACGGGAGCAGGGCCAGCGAGGCGAGGTCGGCACCGAGGTCGTCGATCGCCACTCCCATCCCCGCGGCCCGCGCCCGCCCCAGGGCTGCCATCAGCGTGGCCGGATCGTTGAGGAGCGACCGCTCGGTGACTTCGACAACGATCGACAGCGACGAGGTCGCCAGTTCGATCAACGTGTCGAGGCCCGCAGGTCGAGGTGCGCGCAGGGAGGACGGCTCGACGTTGACGAACAACTTGGTCGATCGTCCGACACCGGCCTCGAGCGCTCCTTGCATCGCGGCGGCCCGGCACGCCCAGTCCAACGCTGTGGTGAGATCGCGCTCGGCGGCCGCGGCGAAAAGGTGGTCGGGCGACTCGAACCAGGTGCCCCGGGGTCCGCGAGCGAGCGCCTCGTAGGCGACGATGCGACGGGTGTCCAGCTCGACGATCGGTTGGTACACGGCGGTCACGGCCCGAGTCCGCACGATCTCCTCGATGGAGAGGTCGGTCGTCGTTTTGGGCACATCTGTTGCATCGGCCGGATCTGGATCGAACTGAACGTTGGGCGAGGCCCTGGGTGGGTGAAGTCCGGGTTCGGCTGTTGGTGGGGTGGGATGGTGCCGATGCTCAGCTGGAGCGAACGTCGTGTCGCTGCGGGACCAGGACAGGGCGAGAAGGATCGATTGCTGCAGTCAGGCCGAACAAGGCCTGAGCAACAACGCCGGCGTCGCCCAGACGTTGCTCACGCTCTCCCCCCATGAGCGCCGTCGAGTGACAGTCGTACCGCTCGACGTCGCTGAAGCGGGCCGCGCACCGGTTCGGGCACACGTTGCCCACGCCCATCATGGAGGTCGAGGAGTTCTCGCGAGCCGGCGACGGCGAAGTCACGTCGTGGCGGTCGCCGGCTGGGTGCTCCCCGAAGCTGCCGCATCTTGGACCGTCTTGTAGGTGCCGAGCTTGCCTTCGAGGTTGATCAGGTCGCCGACC
>JBDTYA010000035.1:0-20269 GCA_040005915.1 Ilumatobacteraceae bacterium | reverse complement strand
GCCGGCAAGTTCGGCGACGACTCGCCGCGCAGCGTCGCCGACATCACCGACCCGACATCGCTCGGCAAGGTCCGCGAGTGGAAGAAGGCCGCGAAGGCCGCCAAGAAGGACAAGCAGGATCGCCCGATTGCCTGAAACCTATGGCACGAGGATGTTGCTCGACACCGGCGGGAACCCGACGTCGACGGTGCCCGGCACCACAGGTACATCGACAGTGCCGGGGGTGGTCTGCGAAGTGGTCACCACGAGGTCTTGGGTGGACAGAACCACGGCCGGCGCCTGGATGCCGCCGATGGTCGGCGGCGTGTTGGCCGGCACCCGGTTGTCATCTGACCTCGAGAAGCCGTACGCCACCAGCGCGCCGGCGACGACGACGCCGGCCGTCACGCCGATGAGGGTCCTGCGCGATCGCCGCTTGGGTTCGATCGGCTCCACCACGCCCCCGACACTATCGAGGTGAGCGCGTCGACGGGTGCCGGTCGGGCGACGGGCTGGCTCGGTGCAACCGCCGCGTTTGCGATCATCGGTTGCACGTGGGCGTTGGCCACGGCGCGGTACGGAGGACCCGACGAACCGGCCCACGTCACCCGGGCGGCCGCCGCGGCGCACGGAGATCTGGTCGGCCGGCCTGTCGAGGGATTCGCTCCCGGCTACCGACAGGTCACGGTTCCGGCTGCGCTCTCCACGGGTGACCCGGCCTGCTACCGGCACGACGAGAAGATCACCGCGGACTGTTCGGTTGCCGGCTCGCCGTCAGGCGACATCGCCGTGGCGACATCGGCCGGTGCTGCGCCGCCATGGTTCTACGTGGTGGTGGGAGGCATCGCCCGCGTCTTCTCGTCCGGCGATGGAGTGATGGCGTACCGAATGGCGTCCGTGGTGCTGTGCGCGATCATCCTCGGCTTCGCGCTGACGCGCAGCCGGCGTGCGGCGTGGCTGTTCGCCGCGCTGACCCCGTCGGCGTGGTTCCTGTTGGGCGTCGTCGGCACCAGCGCCATCGAGATCGCGTTGGTCGCGGTCGCGACCGTCGAGGCGGTCGCCCGCTTCGACACCGAACGCGCCGAGGCCTCGCTTGCCTGGGTGTCGGTGCCGCTGGCCGTCTGCCTCGTCCTTCGGCCTGCCGCGTTCATCGACATTGCGATCGTCGCGCTGCTCGTCATCCCGACGTTGCCGAGGCCGTTCGGTATGCGGCGGATGGCGACCCTGGTCGGCCCGGTCGTGCTCGCCGGTGTGGCGTCACTGGCGTGGAGCCGATGGACCGGCCTCGTCGTCAGCGACAAGCGGACCGCTGATTCCGACTCGTTCGCATCCGCGCTGAGCCGATCGATCCGCGGTATCCCGACGACGGTCAATCAGGCGATCGGCGCGCTCGGCTGGAACGAGTTCTTCGCACCGGTGATCGCTCAGTTCGTATGGGTCGCGGTGTTGATCGCCGCAGTGTCGTGGACGATCCGGCAAGGGAGTGGGCCTCGCTGGCACGTTGCCTGGCTCGCCGCAGCGTTGGTGTTGCCGACGTTGGCGGAGGTCGCGGTTCACACCCGGATCGGTGAGATCTGGCAGGGGCGGTATTCGATCTCGTTCGCAATGGGCGGCGTGCTGTACGCGGCACGCAACGAACTACCACGACGTGTCGTCATGATCGGGATCGTCGCCGCGGCTGCGGGTGCGGAAGTGCTGACGCTGTGGCAGACGTTGCGTCGCTACATGGTCGGGCTCGACGGCTCCCTCACCTTGCGGAGCCCCTCGTGGAGCCCACCGCTGAACCCATGGCTGCTGATCGCCATGAACGCCGTAGCGGTGGCCTGGCTCGCCGCCCAGACGCTCCCCCAACCAAGTGGAGTGTTTCAGGCCCACCTGGGTGCCTCGTCGCACTCCACAGGGTTCAGGCGATGATGTAGCCGAAGACGTCGACGAGGTACTGGGTGGAGCCGGTGTTGTTGTAGAGCGACAACTTGCCGCCGGTCCCCAGCTTCAGATAGGCGAGGTTGGGGACGGGGACGCCGGGTCGGGGGTTCATCGTCGAAGCGGTCGGCCGCGCCGTTCCTGCCGGCCAGACGGTGATGAACGACGGCGCACTGGAGTCGACGGAGGTGACGTTGACGATCGCTGCGGTGGCTGCGCCGGGCACGGGCCCGACGCCGGCCACGCTGAGGTCGATCGACTGAGCTTGACCGATCGGCCCGTTGACGCCGTTGCCGACGCCGAAGCGACTGTCGACGATGCGTGCCGGGCTCACCGGCACGAAGACCCCGCCGGTGCCCGAGAAGTAACCGACCACGTCGACGACGACGTGGGTGCTGCCGAACGAGTTGAAGATGCTGACCTGACCGCCCGCGCCGACCTTGGCCAGCACGAGGTTGGCGACCGTCAGCCCGGCGACGAAGTTGTGACTCGACGCCAGCGGCTGCGTTTCTCCGGTCGGCCACACGGTGAGGTAACCCGGACCCGTCGGCTGGTCGACCGTGACGTTGAGGGCCACACCGGTCGCACCGGCAGGCACGGTGGTCGCGCCACCGGTGACGGCAAGGTTGATGGCCGTGCCGCCGGCCACCGGTGTGCCGGTGTCGCGCGTGTCGAGCAGGCGTTTCGGCGGAACGGCGGTGAACAGTCCGCCGCTCGTCGGTCTCGTCGCCGTGTAGTAGCCGACGACATCGGCGATCAGATGGGTGTAGCCCTCGGAGTTGTAGAGGTTGACGCGACCGTTGGCGCCGATCTTCACCGTCACCAGGTTCGGCACCGTCTGACCGGCGACGTAGTTCAGGTTCGACACGGTCGGCTGCGCTTCGCCCGATGGCCAGGCGGTGATGAACCCCGACGTCAGTGGGGCGTCGACGGTGACGTTGAGCACCACGGCAGTCGCGCCTGTGGCGGGCACTCCCCCGACGCCGTTGACGATCAGTTCGGTCGTCGCGTTGCTGCTGAGCGCCGAGATGTTGCCGCCTTCGCCATCGCGGGTGTCGAGCAGCCGTGCCGGGTTCAGCGGAACGTAGAAGCTACGGGTCGGCGGTACCGCTCGTTCGATGCGTACTGGTCCACTGGAATACGCCGAGCCGACGGTGTTGCCGCTGTGCACGGTCACGTACGTCCAGTAGGTCCCGTTGGGCAGGCCGGAACCGTCCCATTGGAAGGTGTTGGCGCCGGCATTGACCGCAACGGTTCCGATCTTGGTGCCGTTCCATGCGCCCTTGTCGGTCGTCACGAACACGTCGGCGCTGCCGGTGGTGCTCGATGCGAAGGAGATCGGGTAGGTGCCCGACGAGAACGCAGCGTCGTCGGCCAGGCGGATGTCGCGCAACGAGAAGTCGCGGACTCCCGGATCTTCGTTGGGATCGAAACGGAGCCTGGTGATGCGCAGCCCACGCCAGCCCGCCTTGTAGATCGTGTTCTCGTCGTTGACCGCGACCGCCGGGTTGGTCGCCAGGTCGACCGTCATCTGGTTGCAGCCGGGGTAGACGACTACGTCCTGCGTCTCGCTCCAGATCTGCCCGCCTTCGTCGAACCACGCGAACCGGCCGACCATGCCGCCGCCGGGCGCGTCGGCGAAGCTGAAGCCGCCGCCGTAGCAGATGTCGATCGTGGCCCTGTGGTAGCGATCGGTGATCAGCGGCGATCTCAACGGCAGTTCGACGAACGAGTCGTTGCGCGAGGTTTGACCGTTGAAGGCCGTGCCATCGAAGCCGCTGTTGATGATGTCGCCGGTGCTGACCACATCGTCGGGGCCGGCGAAGTCCCAAGGGTTGCCGGCGGTCGTCGCATAGTCGGCACCACCGACGTCGCTGGGGCTCAACACCCGAACCACGGGCGAGGCCTCAGGCGTCATCGACGAATCGGCGCGGTGCAGGCGCACCCAATGAAGCTGCATCGTGAAACGGTCGACTCCGCTGAACGACCCACCGGCGATGATCTGCAGCCGGACGATCTTGCCCGTCCACGCGGTCGCGCAACCCGGCAGGCCGGGACCGGTGAGGTCGATGTCGTGTACCAGGAAGCCCGCTTCGGTGGTGAAGCCGATGACACATGTCTGGCCGGCCTCGTTGAACCACTGCACACCCATGTTGCGTTTCTGACTGGTGTTCAGGGCGAAGGAGAGGTGCGTGTAGGTGACTGCGTCGATCGGCTTCAACAACCCATCGCGCCCCCACGGCAGTTCCATGCCCCACGAGCGAACGAGCTTGATCGTCGACCCTGCCCTACCGTCGACGGTCAGGATTCCGCTGGGATCGCGTGAGATCCCGAAGCTGCCCTCCGTGCCGATGGTCATCACCGGCGGCACGTCCTCGTCGTTCGAGAAGTCCCACGGGTCGCCCAACACGTCGGTGGCGTAGTCGCCGCTGGTCGAGAACGCCGCGGATGGCGGTGCCGTCAGCGTGCTGACCGACTGGGTGGGGTGAGCCGACGCAGTGTTGGCGATGACGACAGACGACACCAGGCCGACGACCACGGCAATGCTCCACGAGCGACGTTTCATTCAGGATCTCCTCAGACCGGCCCGCGGATTACATCGGCACACTCGATGAGGCGCTCAACAGATGTTACCCCAACGATTGCCGCGGTCAGGGTCGTTGGTCCCGCTTCACGAGGGCAAGTGTCCTGGTCAGAGCGTCGCGAAGCCTCGATTGCTGCTGCCTTGACTGATGCAGCTGGTCGTTCAACGCGGCGACGATCCCAGCCTTCGCCCGCTCATCGTCCGCGGTGTCAGCCACGTGCGCCGCGCAGAATCGCGTACGCCCTGCGGGCTCGCGCCGTGTAGCGCATGACCTTGCTTCCGTGCAGTTCGGCGAGCTGGCGTTCGACGTCGCGAAGGCGTTCGGCCAGTACGGGCGATCCGTCGCCGCGTTGCTCTGCCAACTGCGCGCCGAGGCCGACGATCGCCTGGGTTCGCGCTTCTACCAGCGCCTCGAGCTCGAGGATCCGAGCGCGCAGCTCTCGTTCGGTGTCGGGGATCAGCTCGGCCATGGCAACCTCGGATGTCGTTCGCGGAGTGTGACGAAGTTCGATGCCATGTCGACATCGCTGATCTTGCGCATCGAGCCGGGTTGTTCGCGGTAGCGACCGACGATCGAACGGACCAGATCGGCGCGACCACCGGTCTCGGCAACCGACAACCACAGGTCGTAGTCCTCCCAGCCGTACAGGCCGTCGGCGGTCGAATAGCCACCGAGCCCCGACCATGCTTCGCGGCGGAAGAGGGCCATCGCATCGATGAACGCGCCATGGACGAGCAGGTCGGCATCCCACGGCAGGTGGCTGGTGAGGCCGACCGATCCCGTGGTGTCGAAACGCTCGAGGATCCCGTATGCGGCGACGACCTCAGGCGGTGCCGTGTCGAGATGATCGACCAACCTCCGGAGGCCGGTCGGGTACAGCAGGTTGTCGGCGTCGAGCGCGAAAACATACTGCGCCCTGGCCTGGTTGAAACCGGTGTTGCGCGCCACCGGCAAGCCGCCGTTCGCGGCCCTGGCGATCAGGGTTGCCGGGAACCAGTCGTGATCGTCGAGCAGTCGCTGGGCGGTGGCGAGCGACTCGTCGGTGGAATGGTCGTCGACGATGACCAGCTCGGTGGGCGGGCCCGAGGCGCCGCCGGCGGCGATCACCGATCGCACGGCCTCCGCCAGGTAGTGGCCCTGGTTGAACAGCGGGATCACCACCGACACCTGCGGCTCGAACGACTGGTACGTCGATGTCGAGCTGACCTCGACGTGGTCCGCATCGCCATGTTCGACGAGGCTGATCGTGCCCTCGATGCTGCGCGTCATCTTCAGCTGGCTGATGTACGCCGCCTTCAACTCGCTGGCGACCTTGATGAGATCGTGGGGGACGACCGGCGCAGCCGCGGCAGGCGCCGGGCGTGACCGGCGACGGCGTGGTGGCGACGGATGCCCAGTCTTCCGCTTCGCCACGTCCGACGCCTCGGCGAGTGCAGTCTGGAGGAGCTCGCCCTGCGACAGAGCTGTGGTCGCCAACTTGTACGCCGCGTCGGCCATCGCGGCGCGACGTGGTTCGTCGAACGCCAACGCGATCGCCTGCTCGGCCAGGTTCTCGAGCGGCGCCATCAGGAAGTGCACGCCGGGTTCGAGGGGTTCGAAACCGGTCGAGCTCTCGCTCGCGAGCACGCAGCCGTTGGCCATCGCCTCGACGACGCGGGCCCACTCGAAGTACGGCTCGTCACCGCGGTGCACGTTCAGCAGGATGCGGGTATCGGCGAGTGCGGCGAACTTCGCATCGCCGGTGGCGAACGCCGGCCCGCCGCCGAGGATCGGTCGGTGCCAGCTGAAGAACCGGAGATCGGTGTTCCACTCCCACAGCATCCCGCCGGCGCCGGCGATGAACGCTTCACGCCGAGGCGTGCGACCACCGAGGAAGCCGAGGTCGATTCGTCGCTGCCGAGCATCGCCGTGCCAGGCGTCCATCGACGGTGTGCATCCCAACGGCAGGTGAACCGCTGCAAAGCCGAGGCGGCGCACAGCGTCGAGCGAGTATCGGTTGATGTCGAGAACGACCGGTCCACACGCCGCGTAGGTCATCGCCAGGTCGAAGAACGGCGTACCCGGTTGCTCGGTGTTGATGCACACCGAGTTCGCCGCGGCGCGCAGGCGATCGGTCTCCGACGCGAGCGACAGCACGAAGAACTCGTGAGGGGCGACGACCAGGTTGTCGATCGGCTTGCCGGCCGAATTGCCGATCGCGTCAGGCAGATCGTCGATGATGAGATCGGCGGACCGACCGGCGAGCGTCAAAGCCTCGACCAGATGCTCGGCGATCTCTCTCATGAAGACGTTGCCGCGGCCGCTCACGAACACTCGGCACATCGGGCGTCACAGTACCAGTGGTCGTTAGCATCGACGACCATCACTCCCCGATTCTCGATCATCACCCCCGTCTACGACCCGCCGCTCGGGGCCTTCCTGTCGTGCGTCGACAGCGTGATGTCGCAGACGTTCGCCGACTGGGAGTGGTGCGCCGTCGACGATTGTTCGACACGGCCGGAAGTGCACGACGCACTCGAAGCACTCAGCGGTCGCGACGCGCGGATCCGTGTGCAGCATCGCCGGACCAACGGTGGGATCGTGGCCGCGTCCAACGACGCGTTGGCAATGGCCCGCGGCGAGTTCATCGCGTTGCTCGATCACGACGATCGTCTGGTGCCGACGGCCCTCGAGCGGATGGCAGCGACCATCGATTCGACGAGCGATGTCGACTACCTCTACAGCGACGAGGCTCACGTTCTGGCCGATGGCCGCGAGTCCGCGCACTTCCTGAAGCCCGACTGGTCGCCCGAGCGGTTCCGGTCATCGATGTACACCTGCCACCTCTCGGTGCTGCGTCACGACGTCGTCACCGACGTCGGCGGGTTTCGCACCGGCTTCGACGGGTCGCAGGATCATGATCTGATCCTGCGGGCGACGGAGTTGATCACGGCACGGGGCCGTCGGGTGGTGCACGTCCCGTTCCTCTCGTACCACTGGCGCAACATCTCCACGTCGGTATCGCGGGCCAGCTCCTCGCTGAACAACGCGGTCGCCCGCGGGCTTGCCGCGGTGCAGGAGCAGTGCGATCGGCTGGGGCTCGGTGCCACCGTCGTCCACGGCCCGGTCGAGGGCACCTATCGCCTCGTGCGATCGCTGCCCGCCGGCACGCCCATCACGGTGGTCGTGCCGACCCGCGCCGAAGGTGGTGCAGCGCGGCCCTACCGGCTCGCGGCGGCGGAGACCATCGCCGCGCTGCGCACCACGCATCCGAACGTCCGGTTGGTCGTCGCCTACGCCGCAGGCCTTCCCGAGGAGTTGGTCGGGCTGCTCGACGAAGCCGCCGGCGACCGTTGGGAGATGCTGCCCGTGCCTGCCGACTGGTCGATCGCCACCGCGCTCGACCGGGCATTCAACAGCTACCCGTGCGAGGTCCTGGTCTCGGTCGCACCCGGGCTCGTGCCCCGATCCGACCTGACCCCCGACTGGCTGGAGACGATGGCCGGCCTGGCCCGCTCCCCCGGTACCGGCCTGGTCGGCTCGATGATCGGCGACGACAACGAGACGGTCGTGCACGCCGGCTGGGACGTGCCCAACTACCGCTGGTACGAGTTGGAAGGCCTCGCCGTGACGACGCGCAGTTCCGGCAACGACCTGCTGATCGAACGCGAGTGCACCCATGTCTCCCTCGCTGCCGCGGCGGTGTCGGCGAGCCATTGGCGCGAGTGCCGTGACCGCGCCAATGGCGGCTTCGACGCCGCCGGCCGGGCCCTGTCGAGCGCCCTCGCGGCCACCGGGGCGCGCACGGTGTGGACCCCCTACGCCCGCTTCGACCAAGTCGTGCCGATCGACCGCTGAGCCCGCTTCACCACCAGGCCTCGGCACCGCCTCGGCACCGCCTCGGACACCTGCGTTTGACGTTTGCGGACCCGATGCGGGGCGCGGGCTCACAAACGCAACGGGTGGGGGACCCGCGCTAGACGTGGGCCGGGGTGAAGGGGTCGTCGACGAGGTGGGTGAGCCATCTCCGTTGGATCAACTCGATCTCTTCGGGATGGATGCCGGCGACGCGTGACTGCGATTCGAAGTGGTACAGCGCAGCCGCGGGCTCGTAGACGATCGACCAGCCGGCCATCCGCACCTTCATGCAGTAGTCGACGTCGTTGTAGTTGCCGGGCAGCAGCTCGGTGAAACCACCGACCGCGTCGAACACGGCGAAGGGCGTGAGCATGCAGGCCGCGGTCACTCCGGCGACCTCTCGCCGCCGGCTCAACACGTCGCGGCGGCCGGGGCTGTCGCCGGGGAGGCCGAACCCGACGTGGTCGAGCGAGGTGCGATATGTGTGGCCGGCGTGCTGCAGGCCGCCGTCCTCGAACAGCAGCTTGGCGCCGACTGCACCGACCCCGGGACCGCAGGCATCGAGCATCTTGGTGAGCCAGTCGCCGCTGATCACTTCTGTGTCGTCGTTCAGCAGCAGCAGGTGTTCGCCGGTCGCATGGGCGGCGCCGAGGTTGACGACCGCAGAGAAGTTGAACGCCTGGTGGTAGTCGACGATGTGAACTTGCGAGCCGAGGCTCCTGAGCTCGTCGACCGTCGTCACAGGCATCTCCAACCCGGCGACGACGATCACTTCGATGTCGACCGCCGCCGTCGCCAGCACGCTGCGTACCGATTGAACGACGAAGGTACGCCGCTTGCCGGCGACGACGCCCGTCGCCCCGATGCTAGGGACGATGGCTGAGACCAGGCTCACCGTGATCGCCGTGCCGCAGCGACCGACCTCGCCTTGCGGTACAGGCGGCGGGTGAAGCTGCGCAACGGGACCCGACTGGCGACCCGGCGGAACTCGGCGTTCTCCGATTCGACCTGGGCGATCCGATTGCCCAGCTGCGCCAGGCGGGCCCGAAGATCGGCAGTCTCGGCGATGCGCTCGGCCAACTGGGCACGCAGCTGCTCGCCCTCCGCCGCCAGACCGATGGCTGCGTCGGCCGCAGTCCAACGGGCAAGTCGGTCGGCCGGGGTGTCTGGCGCGACCGTCACGACTTCTCGATCTGCTGTCTCAGCGCCTCGACCCTGCTCATCAGATCGTCGGTGGCGCCGGCCACCGCGATGCGAACCTTGTCGAACTCGTCGTACTGACGGTCACGCAGCAACGGCAGTTCTTTGGCGATGGTGTTGAGGTGGTCCTCCATCGCCGACACCTTGCGCTGCAACTCCTGGAGGTCGGTCGTCAGTGCTTGCAACGTCGACTGCGTCGCGCCGCCGCCCTTCACGAGCCAGCTCAGTTGGCTTCGAACTCCCATGGCGTCATTCCCTCCCGAGCAGCAGTTGGCCGATCAACCTACCCGTGTCCGCGAGGGACGGCTGCGCTTGCATCGTCCGGCGCCCGGCCGCGCCGAGGCGCGCCGCCAACGATGCGTCGCCGGCGATCCTGCGCATCGCTGCCGCGGCCTGCCGGCGATCGGGCTCGGCCCACTTGGCGACGGCCGGATAGACACCCTCGCCGTTCTCGATGTTGACCATCTCGGCATCGACCAACAACGAATTGTCGTCGGTCATGAAATCGAGGTTGCCGCTGTATCGGGTTGCGATCGTCGGCGTCTCGAGCCACATCGCCTCGGCGAGGTGCAGACCGAGCCCTTCGCTGCGGTGCAGCGACACCATGCAGTCGGCCATGGCGACCAACGCCATCTGGTCGGCGCGTTGCAGGTTCTCGTCCCACACCACGATGTCGTCTCGTCCGTCGGCCGCGGCGAGCACGCGCAGATGGCTTGACCAACGCTGATGACCGTTCATCGTCTTGATCACGAGCGACGGTCCCTCGCCCGGCGCGAACGCTTGCCGGAATGCGTCGATGACGCCCAGTGGATTCTTGCGTTCGGTCACGCTGAGGTGATCGAACACCGTCAGGAAGATGGGACGATCGCCAGTGCCTGCCAGCAGCGGGAAGTCCGCTCGGGACCGGTGCGATGGTGTCGGCTCGGCGACCGGGATCGGTACGTGGTGCACAGGAACAGGCGACACAGCGGCGAACGCGTCGGTCACGAATCGCGAGCCTGCCCAGATCTCGTCGACCAACGCGATCGATTGGCGCATGTGCAATGGCACGTGCTCGAGCTCCCAGAACCAGTAGCCGATCATGCGGCGGGTGTTCGAGAACAGCTCCGGAAAATCTTCGGCCAGGAACGGGAACTGGTCAGCCGTGACGACGCAGAGCGAGTTGGTGAACTCGACCCGATTGGCGACCGCGGACGTGCCGTTGGAAGGGCTGGCCGTGCGTTGCGAGGCGATCTCGCTCCGAGCGATTCCGGCCCGCGAGAGTCCTTCGCCGATTCGACGGGCGACGTCGCTGAGGCCGGATTGTCGAGTCAGGTAGCCGACCAGGTTGAGCCCGTCGCCGCGGAGCGTGTCGGCGACGACCAGCGGGCTTCGTTCGATGTCGGGAGTCGCCAGGAGAAATGGTGCGTCGTCGAACGAGAACGCACCACGGCACCATTGGTGGAACGCCTCGGCGGATCGGCCTCCGGGGTCGGGGAACACCGCTTGCAGATCGCTGCGCGATTCATGGAGGGCCCGCCAATACCGTGGCGAAAGCCACTCGCGAAACTCTGCGGACGCGCTCCACGGCGGTGGGCAACCAGTTGCATCTGCAACGACCCTCCTCATGATGTGATCGACGGCAATGCCGCCGGGCAGGCACAGTTGAGTCCGTTCGCCGGCCAGTTGTGCGGAGGCACGCTCCATCACCGTTTGACGCGACGGATGGCCCAACAGCTCGATGCGCATCTGTTGCTGCACACCCCCATCGAGCGTCCATGGAGTCGTCGTGTCGTACGCCGGCACGTCGAGCAGCACCGGTTCGGCATCGGGCCAACGCCAGGGACCGACCCCGATCGACTCGGCGGCACAGGTGTGGGCTCCGAACAGCTGGGCTGCCCGGGCCAACAGGTGACCGACGCCGACGCCACCGGTCAGCTGCGCGGCCAACCAGACCACGACCGGCTTGCCCGTCATCGAAACGGCCGTGGTGCTGTACGGCCCTGCGGCGATCAGGTCGGCTTCTGTGGGCACGAGTCCGTCGCCGGGGAGCCGGTCGACAGCGCGCGCCACCAAGGTCAGCGGTTGTTCCGAGTCGACCAGCAGGTCGAGCTCGCCCAAGACCGCGACCGAACCGACCCACAGCATCACGACCCGGTCCACGTCGCCGGCCAGCAATGCGGCGGCCGCAGCAACCGCACGATTCCACTCCCCCACCTCAGGGTCACCGGCGACGATCGCCACTTCCCCGGCAGTATCGAACGAACCGCCGTCGAGCCAGTCGACCCCGTCGAGCTGCGGACGCGAGTACGGGTCGCCGCACCACACCGCGCCGACCTCCCAATCCGGGTGCAGGGAGCGCAGTGCGTCTGCCACGGGTTCGGGGCGGTGTGTCCCGTGCGGGACGACAAGCACTGCCGCGACACGGCCGGTCATGGCCGTGGCTCCGGAGATCGATCGCGACTGCACATCCGGGCGTATCTTTACCACGGTGTCTTCCGAGGAGCTCGACCAACTGCGTTCCGAGAACGCCGAACTGCGCCGCCGGATCGATGTCGTGCGCGCCGAGATCGACGAGTTGCGCGCCGAATCGCTGCAGCGCCGGCAGGAGGTTCGTCAACTGGTGGCCGATCTGCCGACGGTCGTCAGCCGGCGGGCCGTCGTGCGACAAATGGTGACCGAGGGGGCCAATCACCCCGACAAGGCGGGCGTCGTCGGTCGTGCCGTTCGCAAGCTCGGCAGGGCACCGCGCAAGGCGATCCGTTCCATCACCCGGAGCCAGTGAGGCGTGGCTCCGGTCAAGGTGTTCGTCGCCGAGCGCGGCAACCAGTTCATGACCGACATCGCCGGTTGGATCGCCGAGGCCGCGGCGCTGACCGGCCGTTCCGTCGAGCTCGTCGGTGATCGGCTGCCTGCCGCCGACGGCTCGATCAACCTCGTCGTCGCGCCACACGAGTTCTTCGAGCTGTTCGAGGCTCCGCGGGAGTCGTTGCAGCGCGCTGCCGCGGCGAGCATCTGCCTCAACACCGAGCAGCCCGGCACGTCGTGGTTCAAGCTCGCCCTCGATGCCTGCCGGCGCGGCCTGCTGACCCTCGACATCAGTCAGCAAGGCGTCGAGGCACTGCGCGACGCGGGGGTCGCAGTCGAGAGGGTTCGCCTCGGCGGCGTCCCGTCGATGCAGGTCGACACGGGCGATGCAGACCGACCGATCGACGTGCTCTTCCTGGGCGGTCTCGACGATCGCCGCGGTGCTGCGCTGGCCGCCCTGGCTCCTCATCTGTGGCGGCGGAACGCCGACATCCGCGTCGTCGGCGTCGACCGCCCCATCGACGCGGCCACGCCGCAGACCGTGTTCGGCGATGAGAAGTATCGGCTGCTGTCGACGGCCAAGGTGCTCGTCAACATCCATCGTGATCGCAGCGACAGCGGCACGCCCGGCGCTCACCATCCGCCGTACTTCGAATGGGCCCGGGCGGTCGAGGCGATGGCCGCCGGTTGCGTCCTCCTCTCCGAACCGTCGGAGGGGTACACGCCGCTGGTGCCCGGCCTGCACTTCGTCGACGCCTCGATCGATGACCTTGCGTCGGTGCTCGAGGCGTTGCTGGATGACGACGAACGTCGCTCAGAAATCGCCGGTGCAGCGCGGCGAATGGTCTTCGGCGAACTCGCCCTGGTCAACTCGCTGGCGCCGGTGCTCGACCGGATCGAGCAGAACGTGTTGCTCGACGTCGTTGCACATTCGTCCTCTTCGGCTGTTCGCAAAGGCACGTGGCGGCTCGGGTTCAGCAAGGGTCCGCACCCGGTGCGGCTCGGCCCGTTCAGGCCGTTCCTACCGACATTGGTGGCAGCCAAGAGTGTGGCCATGGCCGAGAACGAGGCCCTACGGCGGCTCGATGCCGCGGCCTGCGAGCTCGCCCACGGCAGTAGGCAGCACGTCGTCGTGACGGCGTCAGCCGCGTTCGCGAGCGCAGCACCCGAGGTCAGCGTCGTCGTGTCGCTGTACAACTACGCCGACGTCGTCGTCGACACCCTCGACAGCATCGCCGCCAGCGAGGGCATCGAGTTCGAGATCATCGTCGTCGAGGACCATGCCACCGACGCCAGCCGGGCGGTGGTTCAACAGTTCGTCCACGGTCATCCGGCACTGCCGATCACCCTGATCGCCAAGGACGCGAACGAGGGTTTGGCTGCGGCCCGCAACGCTGGCTTCGGACACGCTCGTGCCCCGCTGGTGATGGTGATGGACGCCGACAACACGATCTATCCCAGCTGTCTCCGCAAGCTCGCCGACGCGCTCGACGAACATCCCGACGTCGACGCCGCGTACGCGATCCTCGAAGACTTCGGCGACCAACGCAACATCCGCAGCGCGCTCGCATGGGATGTCGAACGCCTGTGCCGCGCCAACTACATCGACGCCCAGTCGATGATCCGCAAGTCGGCATGGGAACGTCTCGGCGGGTACCGCGCCGACGACGACCTCGTCTACGGCTGGGAGGACTGGGACCTGTGGCTGCGCCTCGCCGCAGGTGGCGGCCAGGCGATGCTGGTGACTCAGGTCCTCGGTCGCTATCGGGTGCAGCGCGGCTCGATGATCGCCCTCACCAACATGGCCACCGACGACGCGATCGCAGCGATGCACGCGCGCTACCCCACCCTCCCCTGGCCGCCCGACACTGCCGGTGACTAGTCACCGATCTCGAGGACCTCGATCCAGCTATTCAGCCCAGGCGACCTTGCGTGGGGGACACGTGCCTCAGACCTGACAAGTCGGCTCTGTACACTCTCGGCCGACATGGCTCTCCGATCCGCGTTGGCGCACCGCAACCTGCTGTACCTGCTTTCGCTGAAGGAGCTCCGGACCCGTTACAAGAAGTCGATCCTCGGCTGGGCGTGGAGCCTGCTGAACCCGATCACGCAGATGCTGATCTTCACGGTCATCTTCCTGTACGTGTTCCACCAGGCGGCCCCGGTGGGCAAGCCCAGCGCACTCGCCAACTTCCCGCTGTACTTCCTGTGCGGCCTGCTGCCGTTCAACTTCTTCTCGATATCGGTCAGCGTGTCGATGGGCAACGTGCAGGGCGGCGCCGGACTGATCAAAAAGGTCCAGTTTCCACACGAGCACCTCGTGTACTCGGTGGTCGTCGCCCAGTTCGTCACCATGCTGATCGAGTCGCTGGTGCTCATCGTCGCTCTGTTGATCGGCGGCAACATGGTGCTGCCGTGGCTGCCTGTACTTCTGTTCATCATGGTGCTGCTGGCCCTCTTCACGACCGGCGTCGCGCTGACGCTGGCCGCCGCCAACGTCTTCTTCCACGACGTCAACTACCTGTGGGGCATCGTCGCTCAGCTGCTGTTCTACGCCACCCCGATCATCTACGACGCCAACAACCCCGGCATCCCGCGCGCGTTGCGGATCATCTCCGCGCACGGTCCGACGGGCAGCTTCGTCACCGCGGTTCGCAACGTGATGTATGACTTGCGGATGCCTTCACTGCGCGACTTCGGCATCCTCATCGCCTACGCGGTCGTCGCGTTCTCGTTCGGCACGTTCGCCTTCGGCCGACTCTCGCCGCGTTTCGCGGAGGAGATGTAGCGATGAGCGACGTGGTCCTCGAGGTCGATCACCTCACCAAGACGTTCCGGATTCATCGTGAGCGCGCCAACTCGCTCAAGCAACGGATCGCAGCAAAGGGACGCAACCGGTTCGACGAGTTCGTCGCACTGCAGGACGTGACGTTCGACGTGCAGCAGGGTGAGGTGTTCGGCGTGATCGGGCACAACGGGTCCGGCAAGTCGACGTTGTTGAAGTGCATGGCCGGGATCCTCCAACCGAACGAGGGAGCCGTGCGGGTGCATCGTCGGATGTCGGCCCTGCTCGAGCTCGGCGCCGGTTTCCACCCGGAGCTCTCGGGTCGCGAGAACGTCTTCCTCAACGCCGCGATCCTGGGGATGAACCGCAAGGACATCGCCAAGCGGTTCGACGAGATCGTCGAGTTCTCCGGCTTGGAACGCTTCATCGACCAGCCGGTCAAGACCTACTCCTCGGGCATGTACGTGCGCCTTGCGTTCTCGGTGGCGATCAACGTCGACCCGCGGTTGCTGATCGTCGACGAGGTCCTTGCGGTCGGCGACGTCACGTTCCAGAAACGGTGCCTCGAGAAGTTCGTCGAGTTCCGCAACGACGGTCGAACGATCGTGCTCGTCACCCACGACCTCGCCAGCGTGCGCAACATGTGCGATCGGGCGATCTGGTTGAAGCAGGGGCGTGTCAGTGGCGAGGGCGACCCGAAGTCTCTGGTCGAGGCGTACACCGACAGCATGCTCGGCTCTGTCGTGCACGACGAGACCGGCAGCACGCGGCGCGGCTCCGGCGAGCTGATCGTCAACAGCGTCGAGATGTTCGTGGGCGACGACCCCAATCCTGTGAACCGTTTCCAGACGGGCGACACCGTGCGGTTCCGGCTCTCCTACGCAACGCTCAAGGCGGTCCCGCGACCGATCTTCAGCTTGATCATCGACGCGCTCGGCGGCGCAACCGTGTCGTCGCCATGTACGCGCGATGTCGGCCTGATTCCAGACACCGTGGAGGGCGAAGGCTTCGTCGATGTCGTGGTACGTGACATCAGCCTGCTGCCCGGCGCCTACGACGTGCACACCGCGGTGCACGACTTCAACCGCCAACACGAGTACGACTATCTGCAACTGGCAACGCGTTTTGATGTCACCACCGGCCGGCCCTACGAGTCATCCGGCCTCGTGACGCTGCGCCCCGAGTGGCAGTTCAGCTAGCTCCGACCAGCGGTGAACCGCCGAACGACGGCCCGGAGAACGCTTCGCAGCGAGCGCCGTGCGGATGGCACGATCTCAAGGAGTACGGGCTGGCACGACACCCGGTTGGGCGTCGGATCGTCGATGACGTTGATGATGAGGTCTTCGATCGTGAGGTCCTCCATCACGCCGAACGCTACATGGGGCAGCAGCCGATTTCGGGTGGGCTGCCTATAGTTCTCGCCGTGCCGGTGGTGATCCCTTCGACAGATTCACCGGCGGTCTCGGTGTTGATGGTGGTCTATGGCGGGGGTGCGCTGGCCGTCGATGCTGTCGCCTCGCTCGTGGAGCACACGGCGGTGCAGTTCGAGGTCATCCTCGTCGACAACGCGAGCCGCGACGATTCTGTGGCTGCCATACAAGTGGGCATCTCGGGATTGAAGTTGGTGACAGAACCGAAGAACCTCGGCTTCGGTGGCGGCAACAACCGAGCGGCCAGCGAGGCGCGGGCCCCGGTGATCTGCATGTTCAATCCCGACGCCCGCGCAACGGCCGGCTGGCTCGAACCGTTGCTGGCGCTGCTCGACGACCCGCAGGTGGGAGCAGTTGCGCCGGCGTTGATCGGCGCAGACGGCCAGCTGCAAGAAGCCGGGGCGATGGTGGACCATTGGGGCTACACCGGGCCGGTCGGAACGCGCGGCTTCGGCCAGCCTGTCCCCGTCCCGTCAGGCAGGATCGTCGTCGACTACGCCTCGGCAGCCTGCCTGTTGATGCGGACCGACGTGTTCAGGTCGATGGAGGGGTTCGACCCGAAATATCGGCTGGCGTACTACGAGGACCTCGACCTGTGCATGCGGTTGTGGGAGCAGGGGCTGCAGGTGTGGGCCGAGCCGGCGAGCCACGTGATCCATCTCGGCGGCGGCTCGGTGATCCCCGTCGTCTCGCAGGCGTTGTGGCACCACAACCGGTCCGTGTTCCTGCATCGCTGGCAGGCCGAGCTCGCCAAGCGACCGAGCTTCGCCGGTGGCACCGATGCCGAGATCGAAGCGTTGTGGTCCTGGCGAAAATCGGCCGAGTACGATCGTTGAACCATGGCGTATGACTCAGCCTTCGTCGAGGAGCTCGTCGCCGACGTCGAGGCATACCTCCAACGCTGCAACGTGTTGACGGATTTCGCCGAGAGCCAGGTCGAGGAGCGTGTCCGATTGGCCCGGCTCCTCAATGAGGTCGCCGCGGATCGCGACGGTTTCCGTTCCACCATCGACGGCCTGAGACAACAGGTCGAGTCCCTCGACGCGCGCCTGCGAGCGGTCGACCAATCGATCGCTGTCCGGCTGACACGTATGCCAGGGCGCGTGCTGCGCAAAGCACGTCGTCGCAAGGTGACATGACACAGCGACCGATCTTCATCGTCGTGCGCGATCTCCTGTCGCCGCTGCAGCAACTGTTGGCTTGGCTCGAACGCGCCGGCCACGAGCGGGTGATCCTGATCGACAACGCCTCGGCGTATCCGGCGATGGTCGACTTCTTGTCCTCGACGTCGCATCTGGTCGTGCGGTGTGGTTGGAACATGGGTCACCGCTCGCCGTGGCTCAGCGGTGCAGTGTTCGACTTCGCCCACGACGAGCAGTACGTGGTGACCGATCCCGACATCGTCCCGGACGACGCCTGCCCGTTGGACGCCATCGATCACTTCGCCGAGGTGATGGCCGCGCATCCCGAGGTGCACCGCGTCGGCTTCGGGTTGCGAATCGACGACCTTCCGGATCACTACGCTCCGAAGCCCGACGTGATCGCCTGGGAATCACCGTTCTGGAAGCAAGAGATCGCCCCCGGTCTGTTCAGCGCCCCGATCGACACCACCTTTGCCCTCTCGCGTGTGGCGCGACCGTCGTCGATGCCGTCGATTCGCACCGGTCCCCCGTACGTCGCGCGGCACCTGCCGTGGTACGACGACTCCGCATCACCGACGGACGAGATGACGTACTACCGCGAACACGGTGACCGGTCCCTGACCCACTGGACCCGCCCGACGATCCCGGGCCGCGAACGCCTGCTGCTCGACCGACAGATCGCCGAGCGATAGGTGGCGAACGTGCATGCCGTCAGGCCAGACTGTTGGCGTGCGTGCCGACTTTCTACCCTTCTCACCACCGACGCTGTTCGACGAAGAGCTGACCGAGGTCCTTGACACGCTTCGGTCGGATTGGATCACGACTGGGCCGAAGACCAAGCGATTCGAGGATGACTTCGCCAGCTACGTGAACAGCCCGTCAGCGTTAGCGGTGTCGAGTTGCACCGATGCGCTACAGGTCGCGCTCGCTGCGCTGGGAGTCGGCGCAGGAGATGCCGTCTTCACGACGACGTTGACGTTCTGCAGCACAGTCCACGTCATTGAACATCTCGGCGCGACACCGGTGCTTGTCGACATCGACGCCATGACGCTGAACCTGTCCCCAGATCGGCTCGCCGACGCGATCGAACGAACGAAGAGCGAAGGCCGACTCGTCCCCAAGGCAGTGATCCCGGTCCACTACGGCGGGCATCCCTGCGATATGAACTCGATCGACGCACTGGCAGCCCAACATGGCCTCGCAATCGTCGAGGATGCCGCGCACGCGCTCCCGGCATCGGTCGGCGATCGAATGATCGGTGACCCGACGGCACCGGATGGAGTGACCCGTGCGGTCGCGTTCAGCTTCTATGCAACCAAGAACCTGACCACCGCAGAAGGTGGGATGCTGACGGGGACTCAGGACTTCATCGACGAGGCCAGACTGTGGAGTCTTCACGGAATGAGCCGCGACGCCTGGAAGCGTTACGGCCAGGGCGGATCCTGGTTCTACGAAGTGGTGCGGCCTGGGTTCAAGTGCAACATGACCGACATCCAGGCCTCGCTAGGGTTGCACCAGCTGGAGCGCCTGGCTGAGCTGCAGCAACGGCGTCGAGCCGTACTCGAGGTCTACCAGGAAGGTTTCGCCGATCTCGACAGCGTCGAGCTGCCGACCGAGTTGCCCGGCTATCGAAGTGCCTGGCACCTCTACCCGATCCGACTCGGTCTCGACCGGCTGACGATCGATCGGTCGGCATTCATAGATGAACTCGGCCGACACAACATCGGTACGAGCGTTCATTTCATCCCTGTGCATACCCACCCGTACTACCGCGACCGTTACGGGTATGAGCCCACCGACTTCCCGGTGGCATGGGGCGAGTTCCAACGCTTGATCAGTCTGCCGCTCAACCCCCGCATGACGCCCGACGACGCACACGACGTGGTCGAGGCTGTACGCGAGATAGCGCTGGCGAACCCCGCCGGATGAGCCCCGAGTTGTTCGACAGAACCGATCCGTATCGATCGAAACGACTACTCGACATCGCGATCGCGGCGCCCGCGCTCGTAGTCGCATCGCCGGTCATGTTCGTCATTGCCATCTGTGTGCGGCTGACATCGTGCGGCCCGGCGATCTACCGGGCAACACGGACGGGGCGACACGACGCGCCTTTCACGCTCTACAAGTTCCGGTCGATGCGGATAACACACAGCAGCGAGGCCAGCCTCGTGACTGCCGCTGGTGACGTCCGCGTCACTCGCGTCGGCAGAGTGCTTCGGGCGACAAAGCTCGATGAGCTACCTCAACTACTCAACGTCGTGCTCGGACAGATGAGCATCGTCGGACCACGGCCCGAGGATCCGACCTACGTGAGTCGATACACACCCGAGCAGAGAGGGATCTTGAGTTGGCGACCCGGCATCACCTCTCCGGCATCGATCGCCTACCGACATGAGGAAACCCTTCTCGAGTCGGCTGCCGATCTCGAAACGGCGTATGCGACCATCTCCGGGGCCAAGCTTCGGCTGGATCTCGCCTACTTCCCCACCAGTTCGCTGCGAAGCGACGTGGCGATCATCTTGAAGACGGTGCAATCAATCTTCACGTGAGTTGAAGTTCTGATCGTCGATGGGAACCCAACCACATGAGCCCGCCAGACGT
>JBDTYA010000034.1:0-4198 GCA_040005915.1 Ilumatobacteraceae bacterium | reverse complement strand
AGTGCCGTCTGTCGATCAGGCAGGGGTGCTTTTCTTCACCTGCCGGCGCACGAACGTGTGGAAGATGTGCCTGCGAGCGAACCGCGAACGTGGCTCGGTGTTCAAAAACTTGTTGTACACGTTGTTCGGCACGTCGTAGTACTCGGCGCCGAAGGCCTCGTTCAGCGCACGCAGACCGGCCGCCGTACCCAGCCTGCTCGACCAGTAGTCGCCGAGATTTCGGCGAATCGCACGGGCATCGTTCTCGCCCGACTCTGCCACCGAGACGACAGCCTGCTGCTGAGTGGTGTCATATGGCGGTGCGTCGTACTCGTCCGTGTCGAGTCGCTGCAGGATAGATGGCAGCTCGGGAGCATTCTCGTCGTCGGTCTTCGCCATTTCTAGCTATCTCCTGTCATCCATGACGCCGCGGTTCCGATGGTAGGCCCAGCACACGTTCGCCGATGATGTTGCGTTGGATCTCGTCCGTGCCGGCAGCGATGCGCGCTCCCGCCGTACCGAGCAAGTGCTCGCCCCATGCGTAGGTACCCCACTCGCCGGTATCGGCGATGAGGCTGGCGCCCAGCAGCGCGGCCGCGACGTCGTTGAACGACTTCAAGGTCTCGGTCCAGAAGAGCTTGCCGATCGAACCCTCGGGCCCCGGTGTCTCCCCACGACGGAGGGCCAATCGCGTACGTGCCCCCGTGAGGTTGTGCAGCTTCTGTCGGGTGTAGGCGCGCGCCAGGAGTTGCCGAACCACCGGGTCATTCGTGCGTTCAGTGTGCTGGGCGAGCGCCCGGAGCATTCGCACCGCCCTGGTGCCGTCGTCCGTCGACGACGACCGCTCGAACCCGAGCGTGGTCAGCGCGACACGCCACCCGTCGCCGGGCTCGCCCAGCCTGGCGCTGTCGGGGATGCGCACGTCGGTGAAGAAGACCTCGTAGAACGATGCGCCTCCAGTGATCTGACGAAGCGGGCGGACCTCGATGCCGGCGGCCGACATCGGCACGACGAACGCGGTGAGGCCGCGGTGCTTCGGCGCAGAGGGATCGGTGCGGCATTGGATGTAGCCCCAGTCGGCGTAGCGAGCACCCGATGTCCACACCTTCTGACCGTTGACGACCCAGTCGTCGCCATCGCGACGGGCGCTGGTCATCATTCCTGCGAGATCCGATCCTGCACCAGGCTCGGAGAAAAGCTGGCACCACAGATCATCGGCGCGCAGCATCCGGCGGACGAACAAGTCACGCTGCTTCGGTGTGCCGGCGGCGCGAATCGTCGGTGCGACGAGGTTGCGCGTGACGTTGATCGACGCGTGGCCCTGCGGAACGACGAACCGACTCTCCTCTTCGGCGAATGCATGTTCATGCATCCGCGAGAGGCCCTGACCACCCCACTCCACTTCCCACGAGATGTTCTCGAAGCCCGCGTCTGCCTTTCGCTGAATCCAATGGCGGCAGTCGGCGATGTACGCCAGCTCCTCCTCGTAGGTCATGTTGCGGTTGATCGCCATGGAATCCGAGCCGGATCCCCACGCGTCGATGTCTGTCGACAACGGTCGAGGCGGTGCGTTCTGCTCGAGCCACTGTCTCGATCGCTCTCGGAACCGTTCGACGGTCTCCATGCCGGTCGCGCTCACGAGCTCGAGTTCACAGTCCCACTCAACGAGTGTTTGTCGGCCGGTACAGGCCACGACTGGTGTAACCGGGATGGCGGGTAGAAAACGCGAACGTGTTCAAGGCGACGCCGATCTCCTCGGGCTCCCATTTGCGATCCCCTCCGGGGACCGTCACCGTCACGTTCTGCTGCCACGGGTAGTAGTGCGTGATCGATGCGCCTTTCGACATGAACACCTGCCCGGTGACGTGCTGAGAGAGATCCGATGCGAGCCAGACGATCAACGGAGCAACGTTGCCCGGATCCTTCTCGTCCCAATCGACGTACTCGTCGGGTTCCGGAGCCGGTTCCGTACCAAGGGTTGCCGAGATCAACCTGGTGTTGCCGGACGGAGCAACGCAGTTGGAGCGGACGCCATAGCGCTCCATCTCCAAGCCGAGTGCGATCGTGAACATTGCGATGCCACCCTTGGCTGCGGCGTAGTTGGTCTGGCCGATGTTGCCCTCCAGCCCGACGAGCGACGAGGTGTTGATGATCGATGCCCGAACCGGGCCGCCGGTGACCTTGGTCTGGTCACGCCAGTAGGCACACGCGAATCGAGATGGTGCGAAGTGCCCCTTCAGGTGCACCTTCATCACTGCGTCCCAGTCGGCCTCTTCCATCTTGAAGATCATCCGGTCGCGCAGGATTCCGGCGTTGTTGACGAGGATGTCGAGGCCGCCGAAGGTCTCCACCGCCTGGTTCACCATCCGTTCGGCACCCGCGAAGTCGGACACGTCGTCGTGGTTCGCCTCTGCCTCGCCGCCTCTCGAGCGGATGATCTCGACCACCACGTCGGCAGCTGCTTGATCGGCGCCATCGCCTTTCTCATTGGAACCGAGGTCGTTGACGATCACCTTCGCTCCAGCTGCCGCGAGGTCGAGCGCGTGACCACGGCCCAGACCGTGACCAGCTCCGGTGACAATGGCAACCTTGCCGTCGACGAGTCCCATGGTTGATCCCTTCTTCGAACACTGTGTGGCACTGAACGTCCGGCGAAGACGGGCGCAACATCCGACCCACTGCATACTATACTGGTGCAGTATTCGATTGATCCGAAGGAATTTTTGAACGGGGGCTTCGATGGCTGAGCTTGTGGCGTACGGCGCGTACGTGCCGTATTGGCGGCTGGAGCGTGCAGCAATCGCCGCCGTGCTCGGCACCGGCGCAACCAAGGGGTCACGATCAGTCAGTTCCTTCGACGAGGACTCGACGTCGATGGCGGTCGAGGCCTCGCGAGTCGCTGTGGCTGCTGCACCAGCATGCTGGCATCCGTCCGCGATGATCCTCAGCACGACGAGCCCGGCGTACCAGGACAAGACGAATGCCACCGCAATACATGCCGCGTTGCGGCTCCCCCAGTCTGTGGCTGCGTACGACTTCGTGGGCGCGGTCCGCAGCGGTACCGGCGCTCTTCGTTTTGCGCAGGCTTCGGCTACGCCGTCCCTTGTGGTCCTCTCCGATGTCAGAACCGGCCTTGCTGGTGGGGCCGACGAAGCAAGCAACGGCGACGCCGCAGTCGCGTTCGCATTCGGAGAAGGCCCGGGTCTGGTCGAAGCACTTGGTGCGGGCTCGTCTACCGAAGAGTTCCTCGAGCGTTGGCGCACACCGGGTGCGCCGTCGAGTGGCGTGTGGGAAGAGCGCTTCGGCGAGATCGCCTACCTGCCGCTCGCTCAGGCCGCCGCCGTCGACGCGCTGAAGAGCGCCGGCATCGACATCGGCGAGGTCGATCACCTCGACGTCGCCGGGCTCCACGCCCGGGCGGTGCGTTCCCTGATCGGTTCGCTCGGCGTGTCGTCCTCGGCGATCTCCGACGACCTGACCGGGACCGTCGGTAACACCGCGATCGCTCATGCGGGTCTGCTGCTGGCCGACGTGCTCGATCGAGCCGAGCCCGGCCAGACGATCTTGGTCGTGCAACTGGCTGATGGTGCCGATGCCGTCGTTCTGCGCACGACCGATGCATTGTCGGCCTACCGCGAACGTCGCGTCACGACGGTGGCCGAGCAGATCACTGCGGGACGGTCTGGGCTTCCCTACGCCAAGTTCCTGAGGTGGCGAGGCTCGCTGCAGTTCGAGCCACCGCGCCGGCCGGATCCCGACTCGCCGGCCGCTCCCCCGTCGCTGCGTAACGAAGCATGGAAGTTCGGATTCACTGCCAGCCAGTGCGAGGCCTGCGGCACGCGGCACCTCCCACCGGCACGGGTCTGCCATCACTGTCACGCTGTCGACCAGATGAGCGAGGTCTGCCTTGCCAACGTGACGGGAACGATTCGCACGTACACCGTCGACCACTTGGCCTTCTCGCTCTCACCACCAGTGGTGACGGCGGTCGTGGACTTCGATGGGGGTGGCCGTCGACCCCACCGAGGTGCAGATCGGTCAGCGGGTGAAGATGACCTTCCGGCGGCTGTACACAGCGCCGAGCGGAGTTCATGATTACTTCTGGAAAGCCAAGCTCACGAGAACAGAGGACTGACGATGGCATCACGGGGAATTCGAGATCAGATCGCCATTGTCGGGATGGGCTGCACTCCGTTCGGAGAGCATTGGTCGAAGAGCA
>JBDTYA010000033.1:0-2216 GCA_040005915.1 Ilumatobacteraceae bacterium | reverse complement strand
GGCCGGGTGACCGCTGATGCCGAGTTCCTTCTCGACGACGACCTCGGCGGGCAGCCCATGGCAGTCCCACCCGAAGCGACGCTCGACGCGCTTGCCGCGCATCGTCTGGTAGCGCGGCACGGAGTCCTTGACGAACCCGGTCAGCAGGTGGCCGTAGTGCGGCAGGCCATTGGCGAATGGCGGACCGTCGTAGAAGACGTACTCCGGGGCGTCGGCGCGGCGACGGATCGACTCCTCGAACGTGTGCCGCTTCGCCCACGAGGCGAGCACGTCGGTCTCGATACGGGGGAACGAGGGTTGCGGGTCTACGTCGGGGTACATGTGCGGGCTCCTGTGAATTCATGTTGCACAGGGACGAGCGGACTGCTCGCGATCCCACCCTGTTTGCTGCCGCCCGCAGACGGCAACCCCTCGGTTTCGCCAGCTGTATCGGGCTGGACCCGTCCGGTTCTAATGGGTCGATCGGCTTTACGCCGGCCGGCTGTTCTTCCGGAGACTCGGAGGTGATTGCCTCGTCGACGTCACACCCGATCCTACCTGCGAGCCGCGATCCGCGCGCAGGGATTACTGCAGCTCGTCTCCGACGATCAGTGGGTCGTCGCCGGCCGTCGACCAATTGGTCCCCGCGGCATGGTCGACATCGAACTCGCCGAGCTCGAGACGCATGATGATCGTCTCGTCGACGACGTCGGGATCGGCCGTAGCCATCTGCGCAGGCGTTGCATCGGTGAGCGAGGGGAAGTCGTACGGGTCGGCGACCTGCGCTGCGCTGGACGCGTCGACGTAGTTGGACGCGTTCTCGGCGAAGTCGTCGACATCGGATTGCTGCTCGACGGTCTCGGGTGGCGCGACCGACGGCGACGGCTTTGTCGGCTCGGGCACGCGGGCTGCCGGTGTGGTCATCGGGGCCGGCGACTCGGCGGAGGCAGACAGCAATGGGCGGCGCATCTCGCCGAGACCGCCCGGCACGCGCTCGACGAGGTCCTGCAGCGACACCGCGGCATCGCGCAGCCGCTCTCGCTGCGCACCGAGGTGGTGCTCGAGATGATCGACATCCGACAGCAGGAAATCACGGCGGGCCAGCAGCGATTGCACCTCGTTCTCCGCTTTGATCCGCTCCGATTCCGCGGAACGTCGTGCCTCGAGCCGGGCTTCGTCGAGAAGTTTGTCGGCCATCGATCTGGCGTTGTCGATCACCGTCGTGGCATCGACGCGCGCCTTCACCGAGATGTTCTCGGCGTCGGCATTCGCCTGGGCGACGGTTTGGTCTGCGGTGCGCTGGGCGAGCAGCAAGGTGCGGCTGATGGTCTCGGCGTCTTCGTCGCTGGCATTCGGGGTTCCACTGGACTCCCGCGGGCCACTGGTGACCTGCTGGGACACCTCTTGCAGCTTGGCGACGGCGGCGCGGGCGCGCGCCTCCATGGCGGTCGCTTGATTCTGCGCGGTTTCGATGGCCGCGGCGACCTTCTCCTTGAACTCGTCGACCTCGGACGGGTCGTATCCCTTTTTGACTGTCTTGAAACCGGCACTTCTCACGGTCTGCGGGCTGAAGTCCATTCTGAGGATGTTACGCGTCGCGGGACCGCAGCGGTGGACAATCAGCTATCGAACTCGTTGCTGTCGTGGCTGCCCTTGCGGGGCGGTATCGGCTTCAGCAGGTACACACCGGTGGCGACTTTCTCCATCGTGCCGTTGAGGCCGTAGCACAGGCCGCTCGCGAAGTCGATGAGCCGTCGCGACACTTCGCGATCGCTGGCCTCGAGGTTCATGATGACCGGCTGGCCATCTTTGAACTTGTCGGCGACCTCTTGGGCCGAGTCGAATCGACGCGGGCGAACGGTGTACGGATCCGCCGAATTCGACGCTGCCGGACGCTGGGTGTTGATGGGGCGAGGCTGTACGTTCGAATCGTCGGTGGCAGGCACCGGGCGACGACCGGTGAGGTCGGCATCGCGGGTGGGATAGCTGGGCCGTGTCGGCATGGTGCGCACCGTGCCGTCGGGCTCGTAGTCGCCGCCCTGATATCCGCGCTGGCCGCGCGGGGCCGGCTCCTCGCGCTGACTCCTGGACGAACGAGGAGAACGCTCGGGTTCTGGGGCAGGGTCGTAGTCGTCGTACGCATCGTCGGGCCCCAGTCCCAACCAGTCCATTGCGTTTCTCCAGATCGGCATTCTCTGTCCTCCTCGCCTGAGATTACCGTACTCGCGACGGCGCAG
>JBDTYA010000032.1:0-24899 GCA_040005915.1 Ilumatobacteraceae bacterium | reverse complement strand
TGCGGATCGCCGACCCGACGCGAGTGATGGACCGCTACCCCTTCCAACTCTCGGGTGGAATGCAGCAACGTGTGGTCATCGCCATGGCCTTGGCATGCGACCCGAAGTTGCTCGTGCTCGACGAGCCCACCACCGGCCTCGATGCCACGGTCGAGGCCGAGGTGCTCGATCTGGTGCGTGTGCTGCGCAAGGAGAGCAACGCCGCCGTGCTGTTGATCGCCCACAACCTCGGCATCATTCGCTCGTTGTGCGACCGCGTCGGCGTGATGTATGCGGGCAAGATTGTCGAGGAAGGCCCTAGCCATCAGGTGTTCGACGACCCTCAGCACCCGTACACGGTCGGCCTGCTGCGCTCCCTGCCGCGGCACGGCGTCCGCAAGACGGAGCGTGCACTCGCCACCATCCCGGGCATCTTGCCGCTGATCGGCAGCAACCTGCCGACGTGCGTGTTCCTCGACCGTTGCCCGCTGGCCGACGAGACCTGCCGCACCGAAGTGCCCCCGGTGGTTCCGGTCGGCGACTTCGGCCTGCGGTTCACTCGTTGCCATCACCCCGAGCGCATCCCCGAGATGATCGAAGCGATGCCGGACGCGCCGATCGGGATCCTGGCCCCGTCCGACAAGAACCCGGAGGTGCTCGAGCTCACCAATCTTTCGAAGACGTTCAAACAGCGCGGCTCCGACGTGCCTGCACTGGTCGATGTCGACCTCCAACTGGCCGAGGGCGAAACGCTCGGCATCGTGGGCGAGTCGGGCTCGGGCAAGTCCACACTGGCCAGGACGATCCTCGGCATCGAATCGGCCGACGACGGCGGATCGGTTGCGCTCGACGGAAACACGGTTGCGCCCAACACTTCGTCGCGCAGCACCGACGACAAGCGCGCCATGCAGATGGTTTTCCAAAATCCGGACTCTGCGCTCAACCGCAGTTGGTCGGTCCGCCGCATCCTGACGCGAAGTGTGGAGAAGCTGACCGGCATCAAGGGCGACGCGGCCGACAAACGTGTCGAGGCTCTCGCCGCTCACCTGCGGCTGACGCCACGGCACCTCGATCTCAAGCCGCGCCAACTTTCGGGCGGCCTGAAGCAACGCGTCGCGATCGCTCGGGCCTTCGCCGGCGATCCGCGCATCGTGGTGTGCGACGAGCCCACGAGTGCACTCGACGTCTCCGTGCAGGCGGCGATCCTCAACCTTCTGGCCGATCTGCAGGCCGAGGAGAAGACCAGCTACGTCTTCATCACCCACGACATGGGTGTCGTCCGTTATCTCGCCGACCGGATCGCCGTCATGTACCTCGGCCGCATCCAAGAGGTCGGGCCGACCGACGATGTGTTCAACGGGCCCAACCATCCGTACACCGAGGCGTTGCTGTCGGCAATCCCCAGTGTCGACGGTGAGCCCACCTCGCGCATCCGCCTCCATGGCGAGATCCCGTCGCCGGCCAACCCGCCGAGCGGTTGCGTGTTCCACCCGCGGTGCCCTCGTGTGATCCCCGGTGTGTGCGAAGTGACCGAGCCACCGTTGCTCGAGGTCGCCCCCGGCCACGCGATGCGCTGCCACATCCCCATCGAGGAGCTCCGTCGGCTCCAGGCCAAGGAGCCGGTCCTGTAAGCGGTCAGTCGACGAAGCGATCGATGTCTGTATCGCGTCGGGCGGTGAGCCACCGATGACAGCCGGCCTCGTGGAACCAGCGCTCCACTTCCACGCCGTCGGCGTTGGTGAACATCCACACCCGATCGAGGTCGCGGTCGAACTCGTCGGCGAGGTTCGCGGGTGGTTGGGGGAGCTCGCCGCCGAAGCGGTACTCCTCGACGGGTCGTGGACCGCAGTTGGGACAGACAATGGTCAGCATCAGCGGGTGCCCGTCGAGCCCTGGTCTGCCATCGGGTGATCTGCCGCGAATCGCGACAGGGCGAACGGAGCGATCAATGCCGGTGTGCTGCCGGTCGCGATCAACTCCGCCATCTGCTCGCCGCCGGCCGGGATCCCCTTGAATCCCCAGGTGCCCCAGCCGGTCGTGATGACGAAACCGTCGACGCCGGTGAAACCCATGATGGGGGAGAAGTCGGCGGATATGTCGCAGCGACCCGTCCACTGGCGGAGGATCTTGAGGTCGCGGACGAAGGGCAACAGGTATGCCATCTTCAACGAGCACGACTGCAGGAACTGGAACGACGACTGGCGCGAGTAGCTGGATTCGCGCTCGAACTCGTGGCCGATCAACATCTGGCCGCGCGCGGTCTGCGAGACGTAGCAGAGCAGATCCGTCGACGACACGATGGGGCCGAGGCCCTGCGCATACCCGTTCGTGACGAAGGCCTGTAGCGGATGTGTACGGACGGGCAGGCGCAGGCCGGCGTGCGCGGCGATCGTCGAGACGTCGCCGCCGACAGCGCTCATCACCGTGCCGGCGGCGATGTCGCCGCGCGACGTCTTCACGCCGACGACTCGTTCCCCGTCGCGCAGCAGCCCGGTGACCCGCGTGCCCTGTAGTACGTGCACACCTCGCTGCATCGCACCCTGGGCGTATGCCCAGACGACGCGGTCGTGGCGGGCTGTCGAGCCGGGCACGTGATACGACGCCCCGAGCACCGGGTAACGACCTCCGCCGGTGAGGTCGATCTGCGGGCACAGCTTCTTGACCTCCATCGGATCGACCAACAACGTTTCGACACCACATGCGTTGTTGAGCTGCACCCGCGAGCGTTCGGCGCGCATGCCGGTCTCGGTGTGCGCCATCCAGATGAGGCCTTTGGTCGCGTGCATGATCCAGCAACCGGTCTCGTCCTCCAGGTCGCGGTAGAGCTCTATCGAGTGGTTGTAGAAGCGGATCGACTCCGGGATGCCGTAATTGGCGCGGATGATGGTGGTGTTGCGCCCCGAGTTGCCGGAGCCGATGTAGTCGGCCTCGATCACTGCGACGTTGGTGATGCCGTGTCGCGTGGCCAGGTAGTACGCGGTCGCCAGACCGTGGCCGCCGCCGCCGATGATGACGACGTCGTAGCTCGTCTTCGGCTCGTGCCATTTCAGTTCGAGCAGTGTCTCGACGAACTCGTTCACCAGAGACGCTCGGCGATCTCGTGGACCAGTCCGGCGGAGACAACCAGCAGGATGTGGTCGGCGGCGACGAGGATCTTGGCGGGCACGCCGGCGATGAGGCCCTGGGCGAGTTGGCCGACGGCGGGTACCGGCCACTCGATGTGGTGGGTGACGCTCTCGAACTCGTCCGGGGTGAGACGCCACTGCACGAACGCGTATTCAGGTTCGACGATCGCGAACGGGTCGTCGACGGTCAGGGTCGCTGCTCCGGCGACGATCGCGTCGTCGGGCGCGATGCGCAGCATGGTTGCGCCGTCGGGGAGGGTCAGCACGTCGAGCGCCGCGGGCTTGGCCACAACTCGCAGGCCGTGCAGTTGCTCAGGCGCGCGCACGGGCACCGGCCGGGTCGTAGAACGGGATCGGCGTGACGTGCGCGTCGCGCCCGTCGATTGTCACGGTGTCGGCGAACGGTGTGTGCTTCTGCCAGCCGAGCATCACCGTGTGGCCGAGACCGGGGGAACAGAAGCTCGAGGTCACGTGACCGACGATCTCGTCGCCGACCCAGATCGGTGCGCCCTCGGTGGGCGCCGGGCCTTCCATCGTCAATCCGAACAATCGGCGGTGGTCCTCGATGCCGCCGGTTCGCAGCAGTGCGGTCTTGCCGATGAACGCCGGTTTGTCGAGCTTGACGGCCCAATCCATGTCGAGTCGGCGGGGCGTCGAATCCATCTCGGTGTCCATGCCGACGATGACATGGCCCTTCTCCAGTCGCAGGGCGAACAAGGCCTGCAATCCGTGCGGGCGCACGCCGAGATCGCGGCCTTGGTCCATCAACGCCTGCCACAACTCGACGGAGTTGGTGCGCGGATGGTGCAGCTCGAAGCTGGCCTCGCCGGTGAACGACAGCCGCATCACGTGGCACGGGATGCCGGCGACATCGGTGTGAACGTGCTGAAGGAATCGCGGCGGCTGGGTGAGGCCGACTCGACTCAACAGCTCGGCAGCAAGTGGCCCGGTGACGTTGATAGCGCCGAGCGCCAGGGTGCGGTCGAGGATGTGCACATCGAGGCCCCACGATTCGATCCAGTCGCGGATCCATGCCTCGGCGAACGACGCACCGCCCGACGTGAAGGTCAACACGAACCGGTCGGATCCGTCCTCGGTCACCTCGCGACACACCATGCCGTCGTCGATCAGGTGGCCGCGCTCGTTGAGCAGCAACACGTAACGGCTGCGGCCGGGACGGATGTCGGCGATGGTCGTCGGATAGATGCGTTCGAGCGCCTCGACGACGTCGGGACCGGTGACGATCATCTTCCCCAGGGTGGAGACGTCGCCCAGCGAGACGCCCTCGCGCACCGCCCAGTACTCGTCGAGGAAGTTGCCGTAGTTCCACGGCCGCCACCAACCACCGAAGCGGTCCATTCGCGCCCCGAGCGCAACGTGCTCGTCGTGCAGCGTCGTGCGCCGGAACGCGTCGAGGTGCACGTCGGCGGCCGCCTCGCTGATCGTCAGCTGCCGTGACGCCGGCCGGCCGGTGAATGGCGCCGCCGGCTGTCCGGACTTCTCGGTCACGAACGCGCGCAGGTGCGGGAGGCAGGCGCTTCCCTGGCAGGTGCCGGTGCCGCACAGCGATGCGCGCTTCATCAACTCGATGTGCTGAAAGCCCTTGTCCCACACCATTTCGAGATCGCCGACGGTGACCTTCGAGCACGGGCACACGGTACCGGTGGTAGGACAAGGCGGCAGGTCGAACAGCTCCGCTGCTGGACCGACCGTGCGTACATGTGGATCGGCGACCATCCGAGCGAGGAGGTCGCGCGGCGCCTTCGTCTGTGACGTGACGATCAGCGAGTCGCACGGGGTTGTCGTTCCGTTCTTGGTGACAACACCCGTCACTCGATCGATCCCGATGATGCGAGCAAGCTGCGCCAGGTCCGCGGTCGCGACGACGCCGAGATCCACGCCGGCCGCCTGCAAGCTTGCCGCTGCTGCAGCGGTGTAGATGCCGCGGAGCATGTTGCCGTCGCACACGGGCTGCACCTCTGCAGCACCTGTGGCGATGACGACGTCGTGGGCGTGCACGTGCAGCATCTGTCCGTCGGCCAGTCGCACTACGACGACTGGCCCCGGGTAGACACCTACGACGTCGTGGCCCAGTTCGCCGGCGAGCACACGCACCTGGCGGCCGCCGGCCCGCGCCGTGGCGCCGGCCTCGATGCCCGAGCGCCCGGCTCCGATCACGACGAGGTCGGCATGCTCGCGGCGCAGCGTGATGTCGCTGTGGTTCGGGGAAGCCACGGGATCGATCGGTGCGTCCAGCTTCAACGCCGGCCCGCCGACGACCGGATGGCGGACGACACGGAGACCGGGTGTGGCCGGCACGAGGCACGTGCGCGTGAAGGCGATCCCGTCGATCTCGGCGCAGCAGTTGCCGCAATCGCCGGCCAGGCAGAGGGTTCCCCCATGCTGAGGATGTTGCCCGGCGCGAACGATGGCCATCGCCACCGAATCGCCTTCGGAGTACTCGATAGGTTGGTCGTCGACCGCCATGCGCATGCCGAGCCGACTGTAGCCAATGGGTGATTCCCGGCACGAGTGTGCGGTCAATTCACCTCACGATGACATGACAAGCTGCGGTCGATGAATGCTGAGGGCGTGCGGGTTGCTTTGGTGACAGGGGCCGGTAGCGGCATCGGCCGGGCGGTTGCCAGTGGCCTGGCTGCCGACGGGTTCGCGGTGGTCCTCGCCGGTCGCCGGCCGGCGATGCTGGCCGAGACCGCGGGGTCGATCGTCGCCGAACACGGCGACGCCGACACGATGGTGCATCCGACAGATGTTGGTGACGCCGACGACGTCGCCGCACTCTTCGCTGCGATCGACTCCCGTTTCGGGCGACTCGATCTGCTGTTCAACAATGCCGGCACCGGCACGCCGGCGGTCCCGTTCGAGGAGATCACCCTCCAGCAGTGGCGGCGCGCCGTCGACACCAACCTGACCGGATCGTTCCTGTGTGCGCAGGGCGCAATGCGGATGATGAAGCGCCAGGACCCGAGCGGCGGCCGGATCATCAACAACGGCTCCATCTCGGCGCACACGCCTCGTCCCAACTCGGCGCCGTACACCGCGACGAAGCATGCGATCACCGGGCTGACCAAGTCGATCGCCCTGGACGGCCGGGCTTTCGGCATCACCTGCGGCCAGATCGACATCGGGAACGCGGCCACCCCGATGACAGCGCGCATGGCCGACGGCGTGCCGCAGCCCGACGGTACGCGACGGCCGGAGCCGACGATGGACGTTGGCGACGCAGCCCGCGCCGTCCGCTACATGGCCAGTCTCGCGCCGGGTTCCAACGTACTCTTCATGACGGTCATGGCCGCCGGGATGCCCTTCGCCGGTCGCGGATGACCACACCGCGGGCCCCGCATCGGGCCGGGCAAACGCCAAGCGCATGTTCGGTGGTTGCGGCGGATCCGTGCGACCCAACCGTCAGTTCTTGAGGGCGGTTACGACCAGCGCGCGGATCGCGCCGTCCACGTCGGTCCGGCCGAATAGATCGCCGATCGCCGCGGCCACAACGTCGGTGGCTTCCGCCAACGCGCCGGGCCTGCGCGACTCGATCTCGTTGCGCAGCGGGGTTCCCTGGCAGTAGGCGATCGCCGCGTCCATGCACGTGGCGGCACGGCTGCGGGCATCGACCGATTCGATCGTCGACGCTGACTCGAACCCGGCGACGGCGAGGTCGGCCCGGATGCGGTCGCGGTCGTGGTAGCCATGAGGTGTGCGCGCCATGAACCGCGGTGGGTCGTCGGGGAACAGGGCGGCCAGAGCGTTGGTCGCAACGTCGGCGAAGTCGTTGTCCTCGATGGCACCCCACACGTTGAAGAGCAGCACGCCGCCGGGCCGCAGCACGCGTCGCATCTCCGCGTACGCAGTCGGTCGGTCGGGGAAGAACATCGCCCCGAACTGACAGGCGATCGCGTCGAACGATTCGTCGTCGAACGGGAGTGACATGGCATCGGCCTGCCGCCATGTGACAGGCCGCGAGGTGCCGACGGATGCTGCGAAGTCGAGCATCGGCTGGTTCAAGTCGGTTGCCGTGATCTCCGTGGCGGCGGGCAGAAGGTCGGCCATCGCCCGGGTCACCACCCCCGTGCCGGCAGCGATCTCGAGCACTGTCGATGGCTGCAGATCGAACAGGCGACGGGCGAGATCGTCGGCGTACGGCTGAAAGATCAACGGTACGAAACTGCGTTCGTAGATCTCGGGAATCGATCCGGCAAAGACCAGATCCGACTTCTGCTGGTCGGCCACGCCGTCAGGATTTCACATCGAAACTCCGCTTGCAACGGCACAATGGCGACCATGCTCGGCAAAATTGGTGTGTGGCGTCATGTCGTCGCAGCAGCAGCCGTCGGCGGAACCGCTTTGCTGGCCGCCACAGGGGTCATCGGCCGGGGCAACGACCCCGAGCGGTTCGACTCGAAGGTGGTCACGGTAGAACCGTCCGGCACCGACGGCGTGCGGATTCGTGAGGTCGTCGACGAGGATTTCGGCAGCGAGGACCGCCATGGTTACGAGCGAATCATCCCGACCGACTTCGGGGTGCCGAGCGACATCGAGGCCTACTCACCCGACGCCAACGCCGACGTCAACCGCGACTCGCTGGGCTCCGACCTTCGCATCCGCTTGGGCGACCCCAACACCACGGTCACGGGTCAGCATCGCTACGTGCTGTCGTACACCCTGCCGGCCGCGCAGTTGTCGACAGGCAAGCTCGCACTCGACATCATCGGAACCGACGAGACACTGGAGACGACGCGATTCGAAGTCGTCGTGGTGGGCATGACACTGGCGAACACGACGTGCAACGTCGGTGGCCCCCGAGCGGTCGGCGGGTGCACGCTTGCCAAGGACGGCGACCTGTATCGCACCGTGATCAGCCCGTTGAAGGCAGGGGATGGAATCACGATCGGCGGCACTGTCACAGGCACCGCGGTCACTGCGGCGCCGGCTGATCCGGCGATCCCGGTGCGCCGAGCCGCCGAGAAGCGCGGGTTGCTCGCGCTGGCCACCATCCCCCTCGGCCTGGCCACGGCCGGCGCGGTCTACTTCTCGGCCCGTCGTCGCGGCCGCAACGAGGTGTTTGCAGGCGGCGCCGCGGACGCTGCCTACGGCTCGCTGCCGGGGCCGACCGGTGATGCGCGGCGTCAGGCCGACGACGTGCGCATGGTCCCCGACGACAAGATGTTCGAGCTCGCGACCATCGAGTTCGTGCCGCCGAAGGGCATCGACCCGTGGCAGGGCGCGGTGTTGCTCAGCGAGCGTTTCGATCGCACCACCGTCGCGGCGTGGGTCTCGGGTCTCGTCGCCAAGGACGCGATCACCCTGACCCAGGACGACGGTCTCGTCATAGGCCGCGGCCCCAAGCACGATCAGCTGGATCCCGACACCAAGGCTCTCGTCGATCAGATGTTGGACTACAAGGACGAGTTGAAGCTCGGCACCTACAACGCCAACTTCGGCCAGGCGTGGGGCCGTGTGTGGGAGCTCGAACGCAAGGGCATCGCCGATTCGGGATGGTGGAAGCGGCTACCGCCCGGCAGTGCGCGCCAGGGTGGCGCGGCCACCAAGTTCATCGGCTTCATGGTCGTCGCCTTCTTCGTGTTCGGCGCCGGTTCGTTGATCACCGCGCTGCTCGGAGCGTTTCGCGGCCGCGTGGCGGCGTTGACCTTCGCCGTCGTGGTTCCCTTCATCTTCGCCCACTTCCTCTACAGCGTTCTGCTGCCGGCGCGCAGTGCGACCGGTTCGGCGCTCGCGCTGCGTGCGGAATCGTTCCGGCGATTCCTCGCCGCGAGCGAAGGCAAGCACGTCGACTGGGCGTGGAAGCAGGGCTTGCTCCGCGAGTACAGCGCGTGGGCCGTTGCACTCGGCGCTGCCGACGCGTGGGGCCGGGCCTTGGCGGCCAGCAACGTGCCGGCCCCGGAGATGAGCTTGGCCAGCCCGATCTGGCTGTACAGCATGGGACCGTCGTTCGAGACGACGCGCAGCGCGCCCACCCAATCCAGCTCGGGCGGCAGCTCGTTCAGCGGCTTCTCCGGCGGAAGCGTCGGCGGTGGTGGCGGAGGCGGTAGCTCGGGCTCCTGGTGAGCCGCTGACGGCCCACGAGGATGCTCAGGTGGGGAACGCGCTGCGTGCGGCAACGGCGGCGCCGCGAGCGCCGGCCATGTCGAGGTCGGGCACGAGGGAGAACTCGGCGACGTCGACCTGCTCGGCGCGGAGATGTGTGTTGGCGTGGACGACCGACAGATACCAGTCGCGGAACTCGGCCGCGGCCTCGACCACACCGCCGCCGACGAAGTAGGCGTTGGGGTCGGTGAAGTTCGCGGCGATCGTGAACAGCCGACCGATGGCCATGGCCTGTTGCTCGAACACCTTGCGGGCCATCTCGTCGCCACGCTCGCCGAACCCGCGCAGCTCCTTGGCTGCAGCGTCGATGGGCGTGCCGGCCAGGGGATGATCGGGGTATCGGGTCAGCCAGTACGGCAGCAGGTTGTGCTTGATGGCGGTCAACGAGGCAACGCTCTCGACATCGCCCACGAAGCCACAGTTGCATCGCGGCATCGGCTGACCCTCGCCGAGCAATCCGTCCATCGGGATGTGCACGTGACCGAGCTCGCCGGCCATGCCCGCTGCCCCGCGCACGACGTCGCCGGATTCGATCACTCCGCCGCCGAGACCGGTGCCGACGATCGCCGAAACCGATGAGCGCTTCAACGCCTTCTCACCGAAGTACGCGTAATGGGCGTAGAGCGCGGCGGCGTTGCCGTCGTTGCTGTACACCACAGGGATGCCCAGCTTGGTCTCGAGGGCGCCGCGAACGTCGAAGCCCCACCACTCGGGAAGGGCGAAGTTGGTCGCCCCCTTCGAGGAGATCACACCTTCCGCCGACGCAGGGCCCGGCGTGTCGAGGCCGACGGCACGCACGCTGGCACGGTCGATGCCCGTCATCCGCAGTCCGTAGTCGAACGCCGCTACCAGGGCATCGAGCGCAGGCGCGGTTCCATCCGTCACGCGGCTGGGAACCTCGATCATCTTGTCGATCAGGAACTGCCCGGCGTTGTCGAGCACCGTCACGTTGTTCTTCGTACCGCCGTTGTCGATACCGACGATGACAGACTGCGCATCGGGCATGGTCCTCCGTTCGACGAGATGATAGGCCGACGGATTCGGCTTCGCCGGGGCGACGTACGTGTTGGACAATGATGGGCCATGAAGCGACGACGAAGCGATCAGGGAGCGAACAGGGGGTGCACGTGATGGATCGTCTGCGAGGCCGGCAGGAGTGGCAGTTCTTCGGTTCCCTGCGCCGTGCCGCTCCTGTGTACGCGATCGGGTGGTGGGTGTTGATCGTGCTGCGCGGGACTCTGCCCGCGGTGACGTCGGTGGCGTTCGGCTGGCTCGTCAGTGCGTTGACGCGGCACGTGTCGCTGACCGGCCCGATGGTGATGGTTGGCGCATCGTTCGCTCTGCTGCTGATCTCGCAACCGCTGCACCAAGTGGTGTCGGCCAACCTCGGCGCACGTATGGCGGCGCATCTGTACGACCGGCTGATCTCCGTGTGTGTCGCGCCGCCCGGCATCGCCCATCTCGAGCGTGCCGAACTGACCACCGATCTCACGATGGCTCGCGACTTCGACCTGGGGATGATGGGCCCTCCTCTCGAGATCTCGATGGACTTCATCGCCGGCGGTCTCGTCGATCTCGTCGTCGGTGTCAGCGCGGCGATGTTGCTCGCCGCGTTCCACTGGTGGGCGGCCCTGTTGCTCGTCGTCGCATGGCTCTCGACTCATTGGCTGTTGCGTGAGAGCGGAGTGTGGAAGGACCGCAACACCGACGAGGTACGCAAGGCCCAACGGCACGCCGAGTACTCGTACCGGCTTGCGGTCGACGCCGCGCCCGGTAAGGAGCTGAGATTCTTCGGCCTGGCCGGTTGGGTGACCGACCGATTCGTCACCACGCGGCGCCGGCTCTATCAGTTGCAGTACGAAGCGACCCGGCTGCGCGAGAAATCGGTCGTATCGTGCCTCTTGGTCGTGCTGGCTGCCAACGTGATCGTCTTCTGGTTGCTCGCCGACGGTGCGGCGACCACGACCCTCACGACCGCGCGCGTCGTGGTGTTCGTGCAAGCCGCGATCGGTGTTTCATCTATCGCGTTCGGAGGCCTCAACTGGGCGATGGACGGTGCTGCCGCGCCTGTCGCTGCGCTGGCACGCGTCGAGGCATCGGTGGTCACCGGCGCGTTGGCCGCCGCAGTTGACGGGCGATCGATCATCCCCGTCGCGGGTGCCAAGGAGATCCGGTTCCGCGACGTGTCGTTCGCCTATCTCGACGGCGGCCGGCCGGTTCTCGACGGGTTCGATCTGACTATCCCCGCCGGCTCGTCGATGGCCATCGTCGGGCAGAACGGTGCCGGCAAGACCACCCTGGCAAAGTTGCTGTGCCGCCTCTACGACACGACGGCAGGCTCCATCGAGATCGATGGCCTTCCCCTCGCCTCGTTCGAACTGACCGCATGGCGGTCGCAGGTGACCGCAGTGTTCCAGGACTTCATCCACTTCGAACTGCCCTTGCGCAACAACGTCGCGCCGAATGGAGCGCCCGACGACGTGATTCGCGCCGCACTGGCAGCGGCCGGTGGTTCGGATCTGGCCGGCGGAAACCTCGACACGATCCTGTCGAAGGGGTATCCCGGGGGCACCGACCTGTCGGGTGGGCAGTGGCAGCGCGTCGCCCTGGCACGCGCCCTGTGCGCCGTGCGACAGGGGGCCGGCGTGGTGCTGCTCGACGAGCCGACAGCGCAACTCGACGTGCGCGGCGAGGCCGAGATCTTCGAACGCGTGCTCTCGGCGACACGGGACTGCACGACGATCTTGATCTCGCACCGCTTCTCGACCGTGCGGTTGGCCGACAACATCTGCGTGATCGACGATGGCAAGGTCGTCGAGTTGGGCAGTCACGACGAACTGATCGCGCTGGGCGGGCGCTACCGGACGATGTTCGATCTGCAGGCGTCGCGTTTCACCGAGGACGAGTACGACGACGACGGCGAGGAGGTGACCTATGACTCGCTCCGCTAAGGGCAGCCGCGCCAACGAGGACCTGCCGCCGGCGATGCGGTCGCTGCTCCGCACGTTCCGCCTCGGCTACCGCGCCGAGCCGAGGCTGTTGGGGCTGTCGCTCGGCCTGGCCCTGCTGATGATGCTGCCCGACGCGCTGCTTGCGCTGTGGCTGAAGTTTCTCGTCGACGGTGTACTGCATCACCATCGTCGCACCGTCATCGTCGCCGGAATCGGGTTGGCCGTGTCGGTCACCGCAACGTGGTATCTGTCCTTGCTGTCGCAACGCGTGCAGCGGCGGTTCCGCGACCGGGTCGCGATCGCGCTGGAGTCTCACGTCGCCCATCTGCAGGCATCGGTACCGACCATCGAGCACCACGAGCGACCCGAGTACCTCGATCGTCTGGCGATGCTCCGTGATCAGGTCTTCGCGCTCGACCACATGTTCATGTCGTTGTTCTCGACGTTGGGTTGGCTGTTCAGGTTGACGATCACGGCCATCCTCCTGGCGTCGATCGATCCGGCGCTCGTGTTGCTGATGCTGTTCGCCGTGCCGGCGTTCTGGGTCTCGACATGGCGGCCAGGTGCCGAGCGGCGGGTGGAGGAATCGGTGATCTCCAACACGCGTCTCGCACGTCACCTGTTCGTGCTCGGCACCACCGCGCCGCCCGCCAAGGAGGTGCGGGTCACGAACACCGGTGAGTGGCTGATGGCGGAGAGCCGGGCGGCGTGGAAGCGATGGTACGGGCCGGTGTCGCGGGTGCGTTGGGTGACGGCGGCGTGGCACACAGCAGCGTGGTCCATGTTCGCCGCGGCCTACATCGCCGCTGTCGTCTACGTCGCCACCGGGCTCGACCGAGGTGTCGGCGATGTCGTGCTGGTGCTGGCTGCCGGCACCCGGTTGGCCCGATACGTCGGAGCGACCGCCGGCGAGTTGGGGTTCCTCCGCGGTTTTTGGCTCGACTCCTCACGGCGCCTGACGTGGCTCGAGGACTACGCAGCCGGCATCGACGCGTCGGCGATCGCCGCCGCGCCGGCTCGCCTCGTCGACGGCATCGACTTCGAACACATCTCGTTCAGCTACCCCGGCACCGACCGCCTGGTGCTCGACGACGTGTCGATGCACCTCCCTGCTGGAGCCGTGGTCGCTGTCGTCGGCGAGAACGGCGCAGGCAAGTCGACGTTGGTCAAGTTGCTCGCTCGCATGTACGCGCCGACGGCCGGCCGGATCACGGTCGACGGAATCGATCTCGCCGACATCGCCACGGACGAGTGGCGAGCGTGCCTGGCGGGGGCATTCCAGGACTTCTACCGGTTCGAGCTGCATGCCCAAGAGACCGTCGGCGTCGGCGATCTACCTCGGGTAGAAGATCGTGATGCGACACGGAGCGCCGTCGATCGGGCGGGTGCGCACGACGTGATCGACCGATTGGCCTATGGCCTGGACACGCAGTTGGGCCCGTCGTGGGATGAGGGCGCCGAGGTGAGCTTCGGGCAGTGGCAGAAGCTGGCCCTGGCTCGCGGGTTCATGCGCGACGCTCCGCTGCTGCTGGTCCTCGATGAACCCACCGCGGCGCTCGATGCGGAGACCGAGCATGCCCTGTTCGAGCGGTTCGCCCAGGCATCGCGATCACACGCCGGCACCGGCCGCATCACCGTGTTGGTATCGCACCGGTTCTCGACGGTGCGCATGGCCGACCTGATCCTCGTGATGGACGGTTCACGGGTCGTCGAGTTCGGTAGTCACGAGGAGCTGATGGTTCGCAACGGTCAGTATGCGGAGCTGTTCAGGATCCAGGCCGCGGCCTACGGCTGAATCGACACCGGAGACTCAGCCGGTGCACCCTGCCGCCGCACCGACCTGCCACAGGCCGGTGAGGTCGCCGGCGCCGTAGGTCACCGGGCCACCTTGCGAAGCGACGGCGTTCATCAGTTGCGTCGGATCGTCGACGTGGTCGAGCCCGACAGCGTGAGCCAACTCGTGGAGCAGGACGGGACCGGGACCGGTGCTGGACCACACCGGGTGCGTCCCGATGTCGCCCATGTCGATCACTACCGAGGCTCGCAGGATGGAGGTCGACGAGAACACGAAGCCGGCACGGCCGACGACTTGGCCCGGCACCAGATCGGTCTGTACCTTGTCGCCCAAGGCGATGACGATCTCGCCATCGGTCGCGGCCTTCGACGTGCCCAAGGCGTTGGTCGGCATGAACGTGGTGTCGCCGATGGGTACCAGCCCGAGCCCCGTGGCCGCTTGGAGTCGCTCGACCGCCTCGGCGATGACCTGCCGGAAGCCCGGGTCGTAGCCGCCGAGGTTGACGGTGTACCGCACCGGGGCGCACGGGTTCCATCTCACCGGTACCCCGCGGCTGATCTGCGAGAACGTGAACGGCTGCGTCGGCGGCGGACCGGTCGGACCGGTCAACGGAACGTGTGGCGGCAGGACCGTTGGCACCTCCGTGCCGGTGTACCAGCCTGCGAGATCGACGACGAGGTGCGCGCCGTTCTGCGTGTAGATGCTGAGGCCCGCCGTGCTGACCGGCGTGATCACGTGATTCGCGATCGTCTGGCCGGTATGTGTCGCGTTGAGGCTCGACGTCGTCGGTCGATACGTCTGCGCCGGCCACACCGAGAAGAAGCCTTGCCCCAGCGTCGCCGTTGCGGTTGCGTTGACGACAACGGCGCCGATGCCGGTCGCCGGCAATCCGAAGCGACCCGCGACGGGTACCTCGGCGGTGCGGTTGCGACCGGGTATCGCGCCGAGCGGGGGCTCGCGGCTGTCGAGCAATCGGGACGGTGCGACCGGCACGAACAACCCGACATCGCTGGCCGCCGCACTGGCCCCGGTGAACCACCCGACGAGGTCGATCACGAGGTTCCCTCCCGTCTGTGCGAAGACGGTCGTGTGGCCCGCGCTGAGCCGGGCGATCACTTGATTGGCGATGGTCGAACCGGCACCGGAGACGTTGAGGTTGCTGACGACGGGTCGCTGTGCACCCGTGGGATACACGGTCCAGAACCCGCTGGCGATGCTGTCGGTGACCGTCACCTTCAATGCCGCCGCCGTTGCGTCGGCAGGTATCCCCGCGAGGGCGGCGACGTTGACGTCGACCTGTTGGCCGATGCCGAGTTGCCCGAAGCGAGTCGGGTTCTGCTCTCGCGTGTCGAGAAGCCGGATCGGGCCCAACGGAACGAACAGGCCGGCCTGCGCCGAGGTGGCCGGCATGTAGTAGCCCTGCACGTCGGCGACGAGGTCGGTTGTCATCTGCGCAAAGACGTCGACCGTGCCACCCGTGCCGATCGGAACAGTGACGAGGTTGGCGATGGTCTGACCGGCGACATCGACGTTGATCGACGATGCCAGCGGACGGGTGACCCCTGTTGGGTAGACCGTGACGAATCCGGCATCGGCCGCTCCGTCGGCGGTGAGGTTGAGCACCACGGCACTGGCACCCGCCGGCACCCCGGGGAGCGCGAGCGAGAATGCCTCGCCGGCGAGTACGTGTCGCCCGAAGCCTTGACCGATGCGTGTGTCGAGGATGCGGAACGGGCTCACCGGCACGTATGCCGAGGCTCCGGCCGGTGCAGCGTGCACCACGGCTGCGGGCGCGACGATGGCCACGCTCACGCACAACACCCCGACGATGGCCACGACTCGCGCAAGACGGCGACGAAGCACTTTCATGACACTCCTTGTACTTCCAACGCCCGCACCGACGTTACCCGTCAGGCGCGCATTCTCGTTCCCGCCGGATCGAGGACCGGCTCCAGCTGAAGGCGCGCCGGGCGCCGCTTGCCGATGATCTCGATCTCGAACTCGGTCGTTCCGGGCTGGGCCAGGTTGGCCGGGATGTAGCCCCACGCCAGCGAAACGCCCGAATGGTGGGCATAGCCGCCACTGGTGATCCAGCCGACCACGCTGTCGCCGTGCCACACGGGCTCATCGCCGATCACGTCTGCGGGTTCGTCGGGATCGGGGTCGACGACGAACATCGTCAGCTTCCGCTGCGGCCCGCCGGCGGCGATCTCGGCCTCGACGGCGGAGCGCCCGACGAACTCGTGGTCGAGCTTCAGCAGGCGATCCATACCGGCTTCGAGCGGCGTGTAGATGGGGCGGTACTCGCGGTACCAGCTGCCGAAGTTCTTCTCCAGCCGCATCGTGATCAGTGCCCTGAACCCGAACAGGCGCATGTCGAACTCGCTGCCCGCCTCCCACAACAGGTCGAACAGGTAGCGCTGGTACTCCGGCCGCATCCAGATCTCGTAGCCGAGGTCACCGGTGTACGTCATTCGCGAAAGCCATACCGGTGCCATCCCCAGCGTCACCTCGCGGAACGACATGAACGGGAAGTCGGCGGTTGCCAGCGACGTGTTGGTCACCTTCTGCAACACGTCGCGCGCCAGCGGGCCGGCAACGGTCAAACCCACCATCGACAGCGCGAACACTTCGAATCGCACACGGCTGTCGGCCGGTAGATGGTCGAGGAACCAGCGCGGATGATGCACCTCGGCGGCCTGCGAACCGAACAGGAAGAACTCCTCGGCCCCGACGCGCGACACCGAGAACTCACCGACGATCCGGCCCTGCGGGTTCAGCATCGCGGTCAGGTTCGTACGGCCGATCTTCGGCAGCGTGTTGGTCAGCAGGCTCTGCAGCCATTCCGATGACCCGTCGCCCGAGACCTTGTACTTGGCGAAGTTGGACGCCTCCGACAGGCCGACCCGTTCACGCACGGCGCGCGACTCCTCGGCCACCAGCGGGAACGCATTCGAGCGGTGGAACGTGACGTTCTCGATCGGATCCGCGCCTGGCTCCTGGAACCACAGGGGATGCTCGAGGCCGAACCCGGCACCCCACACTGCGTTGTGCGCTGTGAGCCTGTCGTAGATGGGCGTGGTGTGCAGTGGCCTGCCGGCGGCGAGCTCCTCGTTGGGGAACGTGATGCGGAAGCGACGCGAGTAGTTCTCGCGCACCTTGGCGTTGGTGTACGCGAGCGTCGCCCAATCGCCGTACCTGGCGACGTCCATGCCCCAGATGTCGTCCTGCGGATCGCCGTTGACCATCCAGTTGGCCAGCGACAGCCCGACGCCGCCGCCCTGCGAGAGACCCGCCATCACGGCGCATGCGACCCACATGCCGCGCATCCCCTTGATCGGCCCGACGAGTGGGTTGCCGTCGGGGCTGAACGTGAACGGGCCGTTGACGAACTTCTTGATGCCGGCTCGCCCGACCGCGGGGAAGTGGGCGAAGCCACGTTCCAGCTCGGGGGCGATGCGGTCGAGATCGTGTGGCAACAGTTGGAAGACGAAATCCCAAGGTGTCTCGTTCGGCGACCATGGGCGGTTGTCCTGCTCGTACGTCCCCAACAGGATGCTCTGCCCTTCCTGTCGGGCGTAGATCTCGCCGGCGAAGTCGATCATGTGCGGCAGCTCGCGCCCGTTCTGCTCGTTGTAGGCGATCACCTCCGGCATCGGTTCGGTCAGCAGGTAGTGGTGCTCCATCGCCAGCACCGGTAGTTCGAGGCCGACCATCCGGCCGACCTCTCGGGCCCACAGGCCGCCGCAGTTGACGACATGTTCGGCATGGATCGTGTGGTCGCGATCGGTGATCACATCCCACGTCGCGTCGGGGCGCTGTTGCAGCGCGGTGACCCATGTGTCGGTGTACACCTCGGCGCCGCGGTTTCGGGCGCAGATCGCGTAGGCGTGCGTGACGCCGTACGGATCCACGCTGCCCTCGTCGGGGTCGTACAGCGCACCGACGAAGAACTTCTCCTCCAACAACGGGTTCAGCTCTTTCGCCTCGGCGATGGAGATGATGTCCATGTGCATGCCGAGGTAGCGCCCGCGGGCTTGCGCCATGCGCAACCAGTCGAGCCGCTCGGGAGTGTCGGCCAGCATCAGTCCACCGGGGAGGTGGATGCTGCACTGCTGACCGGATTCGGCCTCGATCTCGCGGTAGAGGTTGACCGTGTACTGCTGCAGGCGGGCCACGTTGGGGTCGCCGTTCAAGGTGTGCATCCCACCCGCTGCGTGCCATGTCGAGCCGGCGGTCAGCTGCTTGCGCTCCAACAGGACGACGTCGGTCCAACCCGCCTTGGTCAAGTGGTACAACACGCTGGCGCCGACCACGCCGCCCCCGACGACAACCACCTGTGCTGACGACTTCATCCCTGCTCCTGCTCCTGGCTCGTGTTCTAGAAATCCGTGGCGACGCCGCCATCGGCGACCCGTCTGGCGACGAACGCCTCGAGTTCCTCGCGGCGGGTTTCGTCCATCTCGGGTTGCTCGTACGCGGCGAGGAACGTTGCCGCGAGATCGTGAGCCTTGCCCGCGGCTTCGGGACGACCGGCTTCTTCCCAGGACTCGAAGTTGCGCCAGTCGCTGATCATCGGCTTGTAGAACGCGGTCCGGAACCGGTCTTGTGTGTGCTGCACGCCGAAGAAGTGCCCACCGGGCCCGACCTCTTCGATCGCGTCGATGGCCAGTGTTTCGTCGTCGACCACGACCGGATCCATCATCGACGACACCATGTGCAACAGATCCGCGTCGAGCACCATCTTGGCCAGGCTGGCGTGCAGGCCGCCCTCCATCCAACCGGCGCCGTGCATCATCATGTTGACTCCACCCATCACGCATCCCCACAGGGCGAACACGCTCTCGTACGCGGCCTGGGCGTCGACCGCATTCGCAGCGCACACGTTGCTGCTGCGGTACGGCAGGTTGTACCGGCGGGCCAGCTGCCCACCGATCATGGCCGTGCGCACGTATTCGGGGGTGCCGAACGCAGGAGCACCGGATTGCATGTCGACGTTGGAAGTGAATCCGCCATAGACCACCGGCGCACCGGGTCGAATGATCTGACAGAAGGCAATGCCGGCAAGCGCCTCGGCGTTCTGTTGGGCCAATGCCCCGGCCAGGGTGACAGGGGCCATTGCCCCAGCGAGCGTGAACGGTGTCATCACCACCGGTTGATTGCGAGACGACATCTCGATCATGCCGTGCAGCATCGGCGTGTCGAGCCGCAGCGGCGAGTTGGAGTTGATCACCGTGAAGATCGACGGTTCGCGATCGATGGTCGCATCGTCGACGCCGCGGGCGATGCGGACCATCTCGATGCAATCGCGGTTCTTCTGCCGGCCGAGGCTGTAGCAATGGATGTGCTTGTCGGTCAGCGTCAGCACATCGAACGCGGCGTGGATGTGCCGCACCGAGGCGTGGATGTCGACCGGCTCGACCGGGTATCCCGACACGAAGTGGATCGAGTTCAACATATGGGCGAGCTTCAGCAGATCGTCGAACCCGGCGCGATCGCCCGTGTGGCGCACACCGTCGAGCCCGACGATGTTCGGGGCGCTGGCCACGGTTCCGTTGGCCATCCAATTGCCGCCGATGTGGAGGTTCTTCTCGGGGTTCCAGCTGTGCAGCGTGAACTCTGCAGGAGCGGTTGCGATCCGCTCGAGGATCATCTCCCTCGGGAAGCGCACGTGAAGCGCGGCCTCGTCGACGTCGGCGCCGGCCTCGGCCAACATGCTGCGCGACTCCCCGTCCCAGATGTCCATGCCGATCCGTTCGAGGATCGTCAGTGATGCGTCGTGGATCGACTCGAGCTCGTCGGCGGAGACGACCTCGGTGTGGTTCAACCGCATCCGCGGTTGCTTCCACGGACGTTGCAACGGCAGGGTGCTACGCGGGCCGGTATCGCGGCCGCGTCTGCGTCTGACCGGGTCGTTGCTCACCGGCCGAGAGATTAGCCAGGCGAGCCATTCCTAGTACAGTCGTTCCGGTTATCGGGGGTCCTGCGTGATCGAACGGTCGATCGGGACGGGGTGCAGAACCGGTCAACTCAGGCGAGCTGTTTGCGTTGCCAGGCCGCAGTCGACTCTATGGAGTTGAACGTGAAGACGTGCAGCGCGGCGATGTCGAGCTCCTCGGCGTGGCGCGAGAGGGGCGTGATGAGCTTGTTGGGGTCGTAGCTGGCGGGGGAGAACATCCGCAGGATGGCCCCGGAGTTCTTGCGGAGGTACCGCAACGACGAGCCGATCCCCAGTCGCGTGCCGAGGCTCAACAGGCGGGCGCGCTCGACTGCGCCCGGCACGCCGAGATGGATCGGCACCGTCAGCCCGCGGTCGCGCTGACGACGCAACCAGGCCTCGATGGTCTTGACGTTGAAGCACATCTGCGTGCTGGAGAAACCCTCGAAACCGAGTTCGGCGATCAGCGCCTGCTTGGCGAGCAGGGCCTCGTCGAGCGCGGCGTCGGGAATGACCGTGTGGTGGTCGGGGTACGAGGGGAAGCCGACGATCCGCACGGTCTGACACAACGGCAGCAGGTCGCGCATCACCGAGAGGCCGTCGGAGTACGGACCCACCGGCTCGGGGTCGCCGCCGACCACGAAGATCTCGGAGATCCCGTGCTCGTTGATGCGCGCCGCGATCTTCTCGACGTGTTCGCGGCTCTCGACGAGACGGGCAGCGATGTGCGGCACGGCGTGATGCCCGGCACCGTTCAGCTGGGCACTGAGGTCGAGGGTCGGCTCGATCCCTTTCGTCGGCGAACAGGTGACCGAGACGGAGCACCCGGCCGGCAGGTGAGGGATCTGGGCGTTCAGCGACTTCAGCGGGATGACCTCGTATCGAGCTTTCGCGATCAGGCGGCGGCGGGCGTCAGGCGAACTCATCTGGCAACTCCTCTTTGCGACGGGCGACGAAATCGTCGAGCTCTGCGGCGATGGCGTCGTCCATCGGCGGCGGTTCGTATTCGGCGAGACGCTTCTTCCAGACAGCGTTGGCGCGTTGCGGTGCATCGGTAGCACCGTCCTCGGTCCATTGCTCGAAGCTGCTGTTGTCGGCGACGTTGCTGCGGTAGAACGCGGTCTCGAAGTTGGCGAAGGTGTGAGCCGTGCCGAGGAAGTGCTGGCCCGGCCCGTTGTCACGGATTGCGGCGATCGCCTGGCCGTTCTCCGACAGGTCGATGCCCTTGACGAAAGTGGCCATCATCCCGCACTGGTCCTCGTCCATGATGAACTTCTCGTAGCCGATCGACAGTCCGCCCTCCTGCCAGCCGGCGGCGTGCAGCACGAAGTTGGTGCCGGCCAACACGGTGGGAAGAAGCGTCGCGGCACTTTCGTACGCGGCCTGCGCGTCGGGGATCTTCGACGCGGTCAGCGAACCGCCGGAGCGGAACGGAACACCGAGGCGGCGGGCCAACGCGGCGATGGCGTAGAGGACGATCGCCGGCTCGGGAGTGCCGAACGTCGGTGCGCCGGTCTGCATCGACATCGACGAGGCGAAGGACCCGAAGATGACGGGCGCGCCGGGGCGGATCAGTTGCGTGAACGTCATACCGGCAAGCGACTCGGCCAGCGTCTGCGCGGCCACGCCGGCGGAGGTCACCGGTGCCATGGCCCCGGCGAGGATGAACGGGGTGATGATGCAGGCCTGGTTGTTGCGGGCGTAGACCTCGGCCGCGCCGAGCATCGTGCCGTCCCACACCAGCGGCGACGAGGCGTTGATGAGGCTGGTCAAAACGGTGCGGTCGGCGAGGTCGCCACCGAAGCCGATCCTGGCCATGTCGACGGAGTCCTGAGCGCGGCTGGCGGCGGTGACCGAACCCATGAACGGCTTGTCACTGAAGCGCAGGTGGGCCAGGACCATGTCGAGGTGACGCTTGCTCACGGGGATGTCGACGGGTTCGCAAACCGTACCGCCGCTGTGGTGGAGGTACAGCGACTGGTACGTGAGCTTGACGAAGTTCTGGAAGTCCTCGATCGTCGCGTATCGGCGGCCGTTGTCGAGATCGAAGGCGAACGGTGACCCGTAGTTGGGTGCGAACACGGTCGCGTCACCGCCGATGCGTACGTTGCGCGCCGGGTTGCGTGCGTGCTGGATGTATTCGCGCGGCGCCGAGGCCTGGACGATCTGACGGCACATACCGCGAGGGAACTTCACCCGCGTTCCCTCGACCGACGCCCCCGCATCGGCGAAGACCTCGAGTGCCGAGGGGTAGTCGCGGATCTCGACGCCCACCTCCTGCAGGATCGTCTCGGCGTTGTGCTCGATGATCTCGAGGCCCTCGTCACTGACGATCTCGAACGGCTTCATCGTGCGAGTCAGATATGTCTCTGCCTCCACTACGTGCGAGGCGCGCAGCGCTTGGCGGCCGGCGCGGCCCCCGCTGCGCCGGCCTGTACCGGCATCGGTGCCGTGGTCGGCTGACGTCATGATCTGTTCTCCTGTCTGCGGCGTCGACGGCCCCCAGCGCCATCGACAGGTGAGGTTCGTTCGGGAAGCGCTATCACTGCGCCGAGGTGCGGCGACGGCGCCGTCGCGTGTGGGAAGGCCATCGCGGCGACGAACAGGTCTTGGAACCGCGGTTCGGTGGCGGTCTCGATCTTGACGACGGCCCGCGCCGCGGACTCGAGTTCGGTACGTGCCTGCATCGACAGGAGGGCGCGCACCGCGCCGGCGCCGGCGGCGTTGCCGACGGAGCGGACAGCTTCGACGGGCGCGTCGGGAACCAGCCCGAGCACGAGGGCGTAGAGCGGATCGATGTGCGCGCCGAACGCGCCGGCCAGTCGCATGTCGCCGAGTGCATCGACGCCGGCGTGGCCCATCAGCAGATCGATGCCGGCGCGCAGCGCGGCCTTGGCGAGTTGGATGGCTCGGACGTCGTTCTGCGTGATCGACAACTCCACGCTCGGGGTGCTGTGCAGTACGTAGCGGAAGGTGCGCTCGTCGGCGACTATGTACGGGCAGGTGCCGACCATCTCGCCGCGCACGACGCCCTCGGAATCGATGACGCCCGAGAGGTACATCTCGCCGATCACCTCGATGATCCCCGAACCGCACACGCCGCTGATCGTGAGATGTTCGGTCGCTGCGGTAAAGGCGGGATCGTCGCTCCAGAGATCGCTGCCGATGACCTTGAACCGCGGCGCAAGTGTGTGTCGGTCGATGCGGACGCGCTCGATGGCACCCGCAGTGGCCCGCTGGCCGCACGAGATCTGAGCACCCTCGAACGCCGGGCCGGTCGGGCTCGACGCGGCGAACTGCTGCGTCGAGCAACCGAGCACGATCTCCGCATTGGTGCCGACGTCGACCAGGAGTTGCCACGCTTTGCTGCGGTGCGGCCCCTCCGCCAGCATCGCCGCAGTGGTGTCGGCGCCGACGTGACCGGCGATGCACGGTCCGACGAACACACGCGACGTGGGGAAGTCGAGCCCGACGTCGAGTGCGGTCGTGCGGACCGCCTCGGCGGTTGCAAGCGTGAACGGCGCCTGGCCGAGTGGCGTCGGATCGATCCCCAGCACGATGTGGTGCATGATCGGGTTACCGACGATCACGATGTCGAGCAGTTCGTTGGCCGGCGCCGAGGCCTGACGCAACAGATCGGCGATGAGGTCGTTGAGCGCGGTGCGGATGCACGCTGTGAGCTCTTTCTCGCCACCGGGGTTCATCATGACGTACGACACCCGGCTCATCAGGTCCTCGCCGAAACGAATCTGCGGGTTCATGATCCCCGCAGTGGCCAACACCTCGCCCGTCGACAGGTCACAGAGGTGACCGGCGACGGTGGTGGAGCCGACGTCGATGGCAATGCCCAGCGCAGTGTCGACGAAACCGGGCCAGACCGCCACCGCCAGACCATCGCGGTCGACGGCGATCGTGACGGACGCCTGGTCGTTGGCGGCTGCACGGTGAACCGTCCGCAGCACGGTCGTGCTCCACGACCGGACCTCGTAGCCGTGGGTACGAAGCACCGCCTCGCCGATCAGTTCGGTGACCGATTCGGAGTCCCCCAGGACCGCCTTCGGCACATCGACGTTGAACAGGGTGAACTGGGGATCGATGACGAGCCCGGTCAGGTCGACCGACTTGCGCACGACCTGCTTGTGCACCTGGCTCTCGGATGGCACGGAGATGACGGCGTCGGCCAGCACGGTCGCCGCGCAGCCGAGCCGGCGGCCCTCGCGCAACGGACGTCGGGCATTGCCCTTGGTCTCGTAGTCGACCTCGACCGGCGACCAATCCGACAGGGCCGTCGCCTTGCTGTCGATCGCCCACTTTGCGAACGAACCCGTCGACGGCTCGATCTGACAGCGCCCGCAGATCCCGCGGCCGCCGCACACCGAGTCGAGGTCGACGCCGAGCTGGCGCGCCGCGCTGAGCACCGTGGTGCCTGTTTCGACCTCGCCGGTGAGGCCGGAAGGTGTGAAGACGATACGGGGCATCCGGATCTACTCGCGGCTGCGGCGACGGCGGCTGTCGCGCTCCGTCGAGGCCGCCGTTGGATCACGGTTGGCGCGGATCCAGGCAGCGCAGTCCTTGTCCTGACCGGCCAGGACGTCGGCGGCCATCACGGCAGCTTTCACCTCGGGATGCATCGGGTTCATGATCGCCGATGTCATTCCGGCGCCGATGGCCATGGCCAGGAATGTGCCGGTGACCTGGTGGCGGTTGGGCAGGCCGAAGCTGACGTTGGACGCGCCGCAGATCGTGTTGACCTTCAGTTCGTCGCGCAGCCGGCGGATCAGTTGAAACGCGTGCTGGCCGGCCTGGCCGAGTGCGCCGATGGGCATGACGAGCGGATCGACGATGACGTCGCAGGCGGGCACACCGAAATCGCTGGCGCGCTCGACGATTCGCTTGGCCACCGCGAAGCGCACGTCGGGGTCCATCGATATCCCCGTCTCGTCGTTGGAGATCGCGACGACGGCGGCGCCGTACTTGGCGACGAG
>JBDTYA010000031.1:0-10703 GCA_040005915.1 Ilumatobacteraceae bacterium | reverse complement strand
TGCTTCCATGATCACGATCGGCAAACCCTCGGCGAACGTGGGCAGGCAGAACACATCGGCGCGACGCAGGTGATCGGCGATCTGCTCGGGTGTGGCGGGGCCGTGCCACACGACTGCATCCTGCAGCCCGAGCCTGGCGATCTCGGCACGTACGTGGGCCTCGAACCCGAACTGGCCGGGCCCGACGAGCTCGAGAACGACGTCGACGCCTCTGTCGCGCAGCAGCTTGAGGGCGTTGAGGGCGACGAGGTGGCCCTTCTCCCGCGAGACTCGCGCCACCATCAGCAAGCACTTTGGGATGGGGCCGGCCGTTGACGCCTCGGCCGGCGGGGTGCGCCGTGTGAACCGTGTCAGGTCGATCCCGCAGCGGACCACACTGATCTTGTGCCAATGCTCGGGGTCGGCGATGCGGAAGAGCTGCGACCGCGTGAAATCGCTGATGGCGACGACGAACGATGCCGCGGCCAGCTTCTCCTTCAGGTTCGCCGCCTCCTCGTTGACGAACTCGTGCCATCCATGGACAGTCATGCTCCACGTCCACGCCGTGGAGCCGGGGAACACCCGGTTGCCAACCTCGCTGGCGAACCAGGCGACGCTGGCCGGCGACTGACCATAGTGGGCGTGCACATGATGACTTCCCCAACCGTGCATCGCATCGGCCACCAGGATCGCTTCGGCAAGGTAGAAGTACCGCCACACGTAGCTCCTCACATCGAACCCACCCAACCTCAGTGGCAGCAGGACGATCGAGGGGTGGCGGACGACGTGGCGGAGCACCGTCATCGAAGCGCGGAGACGAGGTATCAGCTTGAGGTAGAGCGTTCGGCGCATCCACATCTGGTCAGACGGGTTGTGCTCGTCGACGCCGGTCGGTGGGTTGATCGCGATCGTCCTGACCTGCCAACCGTTCTGCTCGAGATGGATGATCTCGTCGGCGATGAACGTGTGTGAGATCGCCGGGATCTGAGTCACGAGATACGTGACTGGCTCGCGTTCTGCCATGTCGCTCACGCTCCTACCTGCTGCACTGCCCAGGTGACCTGGAGGGCACGGTGATCGCTCCCCGGAATCGTGAGGTTCTTCACTGCGGTTGGGGCCAGGCCGGCACTGCCGAGGGCATGGTCCAATCGCATCACGGGGAAGGGCAACAGGCGCCCGACCGGCCACGAGAACGACAAGCCATCTCCGGCTGATTCGCTGGCGTCGACCATGCCGCTGCCCAGCAGCCGGCCGAACTCAGGGCTCCACCGGGTCGAGTTGAAGTCGCCGGCGACGATGATCGGGTCGTGGCTTTCGGAGCTCAGTTCACGGATCTGGGCGAGTTCGCGATTCCACTCGTCGACATTGCGAAGGGCGTTCTCGGCGTGCACCGCGAGCAGGTCGACAGTCGAGTCGCCAACAGTGATCGTGACCATGGGCCAGTCTTGTTGGCCGATCGACTGTTTCCTCGCGGTATCGAACGGAACGCGAGAGAAGATCGACTCGGTCGAGGAGGAGCGCTTGTCCGAAAAGCTGCCGACGAGTTGATAGGGGTAGCGATCGTCGAGGCCGGCGGTGACCAACGCGCGCAGCATGGGCCGTGTCAGCTCGACCACCATCATCACGTCGGCGTCCTGCGCGACCAACGTCGACGCGGCTGCGGTCAGCAAGGAGTTGTGGTCGTACACATTCGCGCTGACGACACGAATGGTCGGGGCCGACGCTGCCCAGTGCGGAGGATCGGCGCCGCCGATCGCCGGAGCGACCGAAAAGATGTGGACCACGACGAGGACGAGCGCGAACCCGGACTGAGTGAACCGTCTGGCCAGCAGGGCAGTGACCAGCAACGCGTACATCGGCAGAAAGGCCAACGGCGTGAGGCTCTGCAGCACGACCGTGAGCCGGACCGGCGTGGTGATGTCGGCCAATCGCGACACGACGAGCCAGATCAGCGCGTACACGCCGAACCAGGCGCCCGCGAACCACACAGTGCTGACGACATCGCCGGCGGAAGCCTTGCGCAACCGAGCAGGAACGCCCTTGCTCACGTGCCGTACCGGGCCCCGGGTCCGTCAAAGCCGGCGGCACCGCTCAGACCGGGCGGAATGAACCGGACGACCGGGGGGTCGGCGAGCAACACGTCGACGATCCGCTCGGCGGCCCCACCGTCCCACAACGGGATGGCGGGAAGCGACGGTCGCGAAGACGTCAGAGCCAGCGACACCGCAGAGCGCAACCGTTCGAGGTCGAACCCGACGAGAGTGTTCGTGCCGTGCGTGAGCGTGATCGGCCGTTCGGTGTTCTCTCGGACTGTCACACAGGGGGTGCCGAGAAGGGTGGTCTCCTCCTGCACGCCGCCCGAATCCGTCACGACGACGGCGGCCAGTTCTTCGAGGGCGATGAAGTCGAGGTAGTCGAGTGGATCGGTCAGGCGAATGTTGGGGGCGTCGAGCAGCGCATCACGCAGATTTGCCCGTGTGCGTGGATGTACCGGAAAGAGGAACGGCACATCGGGGTCGACCCCGGCGATCGCTTGCAACACCATGGCGAGCCGGTCCGGATCGTCGACGAGGGCCGGGCGGTGAAGCGTGATGAGCCCGAATCGCGCGGGGAGTTGCAGCGATTCGGCCGGCCGGCGGCCCCGGGCGCGATCGAGCGATGCGAAGAGGCTGTCTGCCATGACGTTGCCGACGAGATGAATTCGCGCGGGCTCTGCACCCTCGGCGACGAGGTTGGCGCACCCATCAGCCGATGGAGCGAACAGCCACGTCGACAGCGAGTCGGTGACGATGCGGTTCACCTCTTCGGGCATCGCTCGATCGAACGCCCGCAATCCGGCCTCGACGTGCGCTATCGGCAGGCCGATCTTTGCGGCAGCGATGGCACACGCCATCGTCGAATTTACGTCGCCCACCACCACGACCGCATCCAACGCTTGGGACTCGGCCCACTCCTCGAATGCAATCATCACCGCCGCCGTCTGTCGTGCATGAGTTCCCGAGCCGACGTTGAAGTTCACATCGGCGGCGGGCAGTCCGAGCACTTCGAAGAAGCTGCCCGACATCTTCGCGTCGTAGTGCTGGCCCGTGTGCACCAACAGTGGCTGAACCCCACGAGCCGTGAACGCGCGCAGGATGGGCGCGACCTTCATGAAGTTCGGCCGTGCACCGGCGATCACTGCGAAGCGCTTGCTCATGGTCTCCTCAACATCTCTCTGAACGTGAGCCAGATGAACGTCGTGTTGCCGACGAGGTAGCGCTTCCACATCCGCCGCGGCTCCTGCGCCAGTCTGTAGACCCACTCGCAACCCACCTTCTGTACCCACACCGGCGCCCGCTTGATGGTGCCGGCGACGACATCGAACGAGCCGCCGACACCCATGGCGAACGGTGTGCCCAGCGGAGCGAGGTTCGAAGCAAGCCAGAACTCCTTGCGCGGGCTCGGTATCGCGAGGAACAGCAGGTCGGCCTTCGAGCGGCAGACCTCAGCCACCACCTCGTCGTCGTCCGTCCAATAGCCGTTGCGGTACCCGGCGATGTCGAGGGTGGGGTACTGCGTTCTGAACTTGCGCACCATTGCATCGAGCACCTCGTCGCGTGCGCCCAGGAAGTACACACGGTGTCCGGTGTCAGCGGCTCGCTCCACCAGTCGCACGAAGAGGTCGATGCCGGCGACGCGCTCCGGTAGCGGTTGCCGGAGGAGGCGGCTGGCGACGACGACAGACATGCCATCGGCGTTTACGATCGGGCAGGCAGCAATCACTTCGCGGAGCGCTGCGTCCTTCGACATCGCGACGATCTTCGCTGCGTTGAGCACGACGTGTTGCACCTGCTGTCCGTCATCGATGCAACGCATGACCATGTCGACGGTTTCGTCCATGGTCACGGCATCGATGTCGACACCGAAGAGGTGAGCCCTCGCCGGGTTGGCCGTGCTCATGGCAGCACGATCAGTTCGATGTTGCGCTCGCGGCCGGCCCAGGCCTCGAGGATCCAGCCCAGGTGGTACGGGCGGCATGTCGTGTTGACCTCCGGTGCGCCGAGCGTCAGCCGTTTCGTCGTGTGCGAGAGAGCGAGCGCCGTGTTCGACCACAGCTCCGCCCGGTCGGCCCAGCCGCGTCGTTTGATCGCCCTGTGCGCAAACCGGTTCGCACCGTCATAGAAGTTGAACTGCAGCTCGTTGTGACCGAAGCACCACGGAAGCCCCTCGACGCCGGCACGCGCATAGCCGATCTCGCCCGTGGCGTCAGCCAGCTCGAACAGGGCCATCGGAGCCATCGCATCCTGATGAACCGAGTACACCTGATAGCGCTCGACAACACTCGCCTTGGCGGTGTGGAAGATCCACGGCCAGCCCCCGTCGGGGTGACGCAGATCGATGAGCAGATCGGCGAGCTCCCGTGCCTGACGGATGCTGGTGGCGTCGTTGGCGGTGGCGCCGTGCATTGCCAACGCCAACACCGAGTAGATCTGCGTGGCGAAGTTGGGGTACAACGCGCGCCCTGAGTCGTTCCCGGTCTGACGGAAGAGCGGGGAGTTCGCCGAGCGCCGCGATCGCAACACATCGACCATCGACTGCATGAGCGGTTCGACATCGAGCCCGGCGGCCACTGCCGCAGACGCTCCGGAAACGAGCCATCCGATCTCCATCCCAGCGAGCCCGAGCAGCGCGGTGGCGTCGATCGACCGCATGTCTTCTGCAAGAGCCTGAGCCCTGTCGTCGCCCAACCTGCTCAACAGCCAAAGCAACAGGCCACGATCTCCCGGGCTCAGCTCGTGTTGCTGTTCCAGGACCCGCGAGGCAAGCGCATCGGCCGACACCGACACGTCGTAACCTGCTGCGGACGCCCGCTGATGCCCGATCGCGACCATCAGCGTGTAGCGCAGCGAACGACCGCGATTGACGGTGGATTCGAAGCTGCGGTCGTAGCAGTAGACACCGTCGTCGTTTCGCAAGCCGGCGATCACGCCGGTGCTGAACTTGAGCAGGGCCGCGACATCACCGAGCACGGGCGTCGTCAGATTGCTGTAATCGGCCGGGGGCGACATCTCAGATGCGTTCGACATGCTCGGCTCTCAACCGGTTCCTGGTGTCGAAGATGGCCTTGGAGTTGGCGACGACGGCGGGCCAGTCGAACATGTCGTGGTCGGTGAGCACCACCACCAGATCGGCCGCCGCCAGCTCCTCGACGGTTGCGAGCACACGGGTGCCGGCGACTGCCGTCGATGTGGAAACCAGAGGATCGGCGGCGCGCAGATCGGCGCCCAACTCCGCGAGCAGTTCGGCGACTCGCACGGCCGGAGACTCGCGGGCATCACCCGAGTTCTTCTTGTAAGCCAGCCCCAGCACCAGGATCCGCGCGCCGTTGACCGACTTGTGCAGCTTGTTCAACGAACGCTGGATGCGACTGACGACGTAGTCGGGCATGTGCTCGTTGATGTCGTTGGCCAGCTCGACGAAGCGAAACGGGTGACCGAGCTGGCGTCGAACCTGCCACGACAGATAGCTGGGATCGATGGGAAGGCAGTGTCCGCCGACCCCCGGCCCAGGAGTGAACTTGTGGAAGCCGAACGGTTTCGATGCCGCAACGTCGACGACTTCCCAGATGTCGATGCCCAACTGAGCCGCGAAGATCGCAAGCTCGTTGACGAGAGCGATGTTGACGTGCCGGTAGGTGTTCTCGAGCAGCTTGGCCAGCTCGGCCACCTTCGGGCTGCTGCTTCGGATCACCGTGTCGACAATCGATGCGTAGAAGGTGGCAATGCGATCGAGCGATGGTTGATCGATGCCCGAAACGATCTTGGGTGTCGTCGCCAACGTCCACGTCTTGTTGCCGGGGTCGATGCGCTCGGGGCTGAAGCCCGCCAGGAAGCGGTCACGGCTCATGCCGGACTCCGCCTCGAGCACCGGAACGACGACATCTTCGGTCGTACCCGGGTACGTGGTCGACTCGAGAACGACGCAGCCACCCTCGCGCAACAACTTGCCGAGCTCGGTGGCTGCCTCGATGACGTATGTGAGGTCCGGAACGCCCTCGCGGAGGGGGGTCGGAACAGCGATCAGCGCGATGTCGAAGTACTCGACGGCTGCGATCGACGACACGACGTGGAACCGCCCGGTGGCCGACGCGTCGGCCAGCTCTCGGTCGGAGATGTCCTCGACGTAGCTGTGCCCGTCGACCAGCATCGTGAAGCGACCTTGGTCGACCTCGACTGCCAACACCGTGTAACCGGCTTCAACCGATCTCAGGGCGATCGGAAGCCCGACGTAGCCGAGGCCAACGATGGCCACGCGCTGGGCCGCTCGATCGTTCATGTGCTGACGCTCCAACTCTTGATTCCGTGGGTGGCGATCCTGCTGATCTTCCAGTCCACCGACAACTCCTCCGGCAACGAGGCCGAACAGGGCCGGCCGATCGACTCGTTGTGCACGACGTATTCATGAATGGACGACAGAGTCAGGTGGGCGCCCAAGGCCTCGAGCTCACCGGAGTAGCACCGTTCGGCCTCGCGCTTCACCGCGTAGGCGCGGCGAGCCGACGGCACCTTCCCCCAGGTGATCTCCTCGCCGAGCAGATGACGCATCACCGAGCTCGTGCGGCCCCTCACGGCACTCTTCAACAGCGAGATGGGGGACGAGGCGTAGGGGGTCTCGGCGTAGAAACCGACCGCAACGCCTCTCAGCCGTTCGAGGACGAGCATGGTCGCGAAGCGATGATCCGTGTGGCTCAGCGGCCACCCCGGCAGCAGCACGATCGATGCCGCCTCGACGTGGGGCCGAAGAAAGTTCCACATCACATCGGGATCGCGTTGGGCGACGTAGGCGGAATCGTCGAACGGGCCCCAGACAGGCGTCGCACCGACGACCCGCGCCGCGGCAGCATCCTCGATCCGCCGCGCCATGGTGGCCTCAGAGGCAGTCGCCGACCCTCGTTTCGAATCCCAATACGAGGGTGGTGTGGTTCGGCCGGGATCGCCGGCGAACAGGGTGACGAGCTGCATCTCGAGCCCACGCCGCGACCACGTCGACATGGTCGCTCCGATCGAGAGCACCGCATCGTCGAGATGCGGCGACACGATGACGATCGGCTTCATGCCATCGCCCCGGACAAGTTGAACGTCGTCACTGCGGCGCCATTCAACGCGCGCACCTCACCGATCGCGGAAGCGTCGACCGAGACGACGTTGCAGCGAATGGTTCGTTCGTCGCCGGCGCACAGGTGAAACCAATTCTCGTCGGGAATCGCTCCGGGCACATCGATGGACACGAACTGCGCAAATCGATTCGACTGGACGGTCACCATCAGCTCCTTTGGGTCTGAACGCCACACTCGTGCATCAACGGCGAGGCTGTGGTCGACCGCTCGGCGATGGCCGTGCGGTAGGTAATGGCACTCGTGCAACACGACGCCGGCCGAGTCCACGAGCCGGAGGGAAAGAACGTCGAGTTGCGGCGGGCCGAATCGGTAGCTGTAGGTGAGGTCGCGGAAGGTGTCGAACATCGCGTCGACGCTGAACGTACAGCCGCTGTTCGCGCCCATCACGATCGGCGTGCACACGCGCCCGACCTGGGCGCCGCCAGGTGCGAACAGCCTGACCTCGAGCGTCGCCTCCAGCACTTCTGCCCGATCGTTGTGCACGACGGCGTTGAGACCGTTCAGGCCCTCGTCAACTGCGAAGACGCCGACCGGCGACATCGATCGCTTCGCCGCGTAGTACGCGGACTTCGGCCGGTCACTGGAGTCGATGAGTCCCCAGCCGGCCCCCTGCCAGAGGTCACGGAGGAGGAAGATCAGCGCGCCTCGACATGTCGACCCGGGCCGACGGAGTTCGGTGACCGTCGCCTCGATCGCTATGCACACGGCCGCTCGGCCGAGATCGAGGTAGCGGTCCGGGTCGGCGTAGCGGACGCTCGGCGGATCGGCCCCGAGCAGCGTGGTGACGTAGTGGTCGCGGACATCCTCGAAGTCCCATCCGGCGCCGCGGTCCCTCGGGACACGCGATTTCCATCGTGGCGAATTGCCGGCGCGTTCGCCGTCGGCCAAGAACTCGTCAACCGACTCACGGCAGGGGATGTTCGAGAAGGCGAGGCACTCAGCGGTGAACCGAACGTTGGAGGCGCGCACGTCTGAGAGGGGACGCAGGTATGCGCCGACCCCGTAGTAGTGACTCACCCCTGTGTCGACGGAGAACGGGAAGACCCCACCGCTGGGACTGCACGGAACGTATCCGACGTTCAAACCCTGCTGCGAGATCCTTTCGGGCAGGAAGACTCGAGCGAGCCAGTTGTCGAATGTGGAGTTGCCCATCATCGCTGCCTGTTGCTCGACTTCGCTGCCGCCGCACAGCACCACGAGGCAGGGGTGTCGATGGACGAGGCTCAGGAACTGATCGACCTCGGTCGCCACCGATGCCAGGAAGCCCTCGTCGGCAACGGGATATTCCATGTTGGCGAACATGAAGTCGTGCCAGACCATCACCCCCAACTCGTCGCACAACGACAGCAGGTCGTCGTCTGCGTACACGGTGGTGCCCATGATTCGCACCATGTTCATGCCGGCTTCCACGACGAGGCGAATGGAGCGCCTGAGATCCGCTGGTGACGACTGGAATCCGATCGGGTCCGGGGGCGTCCAGCATGCGCCGCGAGCGAAGATCGGCACCTCGTTGACGGCGATCGAGAATTCGCCATCGGTCGTGGTGACGACAGCCGTGCGGAAACCGATGCAACCGAGGTCGTGGCATGCCGAGATACCCTCGACGGCGAGTTCGAGGCGCACCGGGTAGAGCTCGGGGCGACCGTGCGTGTGCGTCTGCCAGCGACGAGGATCGCGTACCGTGCCGACGGCGGTCACGTGCCAGTTGTCGCCCTCGCGAGCAGCGACGATCGGCGTCGGCACGTCGTCGACCCACAGGTCACCGACCGGTGCAACCTGCGAACCGGCGACCGTCGCGGTGACGGTGACGGTTCCGATGTCGGCTTCCAATGCGGTCACAACCGAGACGTCGCTGACGGACCCGGGCCCGTCGAACGACAGCGTGACCGGCCGCCAGAGACCGACCGGCGCGGCGGACGGCGTCCAACTGGGCATGCGTCCCAACAACGTGGTCCGGACCCAGCGCAGTTGTTGGCGTTCGATCAGGCGGGTCTTCCAACGCGGCCGGGGTCGCCTGGTCGAGAGGTGGTGGTCGAGCGACCGGCACACCACATGAACATCGTTGTGCGCCTGAACCTCGACGAGCACCCGATGGGACAGGTGCATGTTGGTGGACTGCAGCACGAGTGCGCCGTTCACCCAGACCTCGGCCACGGTCGCGATGCCGGCAAAGGTGAGAGTGGCCGAACACGCATCGGACGCGTCGAACGTCGTGTGGAACCACCAGTCAGACGCGTCGAAGTCGACCACGTCGCTGACGACCCACTCGCCTGCGGCGCGGAGACCTCCGGCAGCGGTGCCAGGCGATGCAACTTCGATCCACCCGAGCGAGGCATCAGCCAGCTCCTGCGGCGTGCTGATGGCAGCGGGCGCGGTACGGACCATGGTCCAATCGGTCAGCTCGAGATCAGGCACCGAACACCTTGGCCAACGTTGCATACGCCCCGTCCCAATCATCGATCATGGTCGAGAACGACGATGTGATGTCTGCTGAACGACCGGCGACGACGCGTGCGAGCTTGAACTGACACGTCTTTGCCGTCGCGGCAATGTTGGAAAGCAAATCGACGGCTGGCGCGAGATCGGCCCGATGAAGCGACCCGAGAAACGTCGACGCCAGTTCTGCCCACGCGCCGCATTGTCGCAGTGTGCCGAACGCGTACGCGTGGAATTCGTCGATGCCGGCCGCCTGCAACCACGGAACATCGCCCTGCAGGCTCGATGACATCCTGGCGATCGGATTGCTCGATGGCCGTTGGGAGACGTATTGCCGCGCCAGTTGTTCGGCGTCGACGGCGAGAGTGTCGGACGAGGGCCGCCGGAGATGATCCAGATCGACGAGTTCGGCATAGGGAGGCAGGGCACCGTCGGCGTCGCCCAACTGAAGAGCACCGACGTAGTCGGCATCGCTGATCTCGTAGTAGCCGCGGTTGTGGAAATAGCCCAGCCGTCGGGCCGGACGATCGATCATCTGCGGGACGATGGACGACTTCTGATGCTCGACCCGGTACGAGACTCCTGCTGTGTCGGGCAGGAACCACGAGTCGACTTCGATCGTCATCAGCCGGCCCATTCGCAGGTGGCGCTCGATGTGGATGTCGGCCCCGCGCCACAAATTGATCTCCGTGATCCGCAGACCGTAGAGGTGCTGCAGATCGATGTGCGGATACTTGAAGAACTCCCATTGCTCGCCGTTGAAATCACACGCCAAAGTGAACGCCAGCGGTGCGACCGGATCGAGGCCCAACGCATGCAGGGTCTCGATCCACAGATCGACGTAGCAGTTCGTTTCCGGCCAGATCCGATCGTCACTGTGCAGCGCGTGGCTGGTGTAGGTCAGGGGATCGAGATCCAGCAACCCAACGGATTCTGCGGTCATCGACTCAGAGGTCCTTCGTGACTGTCAGTAGGAGGGCGTTGTACTCGAGCAGGCGGTCGTTGTGCACCATCAGCGAGGCACTGCTGGCGTCGCGTAGCTGACGGCCCATCGAGAACTTGGTGTCGTTGCGGAACGCGGCGAAACCGCAGATGTCGATTGCGGCATGGATCACCTCGAACACCGCCGTCG
>JBDTYA010000030.1:0-17378 GCA_040005915.1 Ilumatobacteraceae bacterium | reverse complement strand
GCACCGATCTTCGCCAGGGACGCACCGATCTTCGCCAGGGACGCACCGATCTTCGCCAGGGACGCACCGATCTTCGGGGGAGTCTCTTGTGCTGTCAATGACGTGCTTTCCGGGTTGTCGACCGCAGTATTCGTCGCCGAACGTTACGTGGATCACTGAATGTGCCCGCTGCTCCCGCCGATCAGTCGCGAACTATGGTCGCTGGCACACCGAGCGACATGGGGGTTCGAGCGTGAAGACCAAGGCTGCGATTTTGTGGGAGCGGCACGCGTTGTGGAGCGTTGAGGACATCGAGCTCGATCCGCCGAAGGCGGGCGAGGTGCTGGTCAAGCTGTCGGCCAGCGGAATGTGTCGCAGCGACGAGCACTTGGTCTCGGGCGATCTGGCCGGCCTCACCGGAGAACCGCCGTGCATCGGTGGGCACGAGGGCGCCGGTGTGGTGCAAGAGGTCGGCGCGGGGGTCACCTACGTCAGCGTGGGCGACCACGTCGTGTTCGGCTTTCTGCCTGCTTGCGGGCGCTGCCCGTTCTGCGTCAGTGGTCGCAGCAACCTGTGCGACCTCGGCGGAGTCACGGCCACGGGCATGCAGATTTCCGATGGCACCAGCCGCCATCACGCCCAGGGTCAAGACTTGCGGCTCGGCATCGGCGCCCTGGGTACGTTCGCCCACCACACGGTCGTCAACGAGGCCAGCTGCATCAAGATCGACAGCGAGATCCCATTGGACCGTGCCTGTCTGATGGGCTGCGGTGTTGTCACCGGATGGGGATCGGCCGTCTATGCCGCCGACGTCGCCCCGGGCGAAACGGTCGCCGTCGTGGGCATCGGTGGCATCGGCGCCAGTGCCGTGCAGGGCGCACGTCTCGCCGGGGCGCGAGTGATCGCGGCGATCGACCCGGTCGAGTTCAAGCGTGAGAAGGCGATGGAGTTCGGCGCGACGCACACCCACGCCTCGATCGACGAGGCGCTCGCCGCCATCCCCGAGACGACGTGGAACCGCGGTTTCGACAAGGTCATCATGGCGATGGGAGTCGGCAACGGTGATGCGCTCGGTCAGGCGTTCTGGCTCGGCGGCAAGGGCTCCAAGATCGTCGTGACCAACATCCACCCCAGTAGCGAGGCTTCCATCGCGATTCCGGCCGTGTTCCTCACCCTGTTCGAGAAGCAGCTGATCGGCTCGCTGTTCGGTTCTGGGAATGCGCGGCGCGACATCCCAAAGCTGCTCGAGCTCTACACGCAGGGTCAGCTCGACCTCGACGGTCTCGTCACGCGCACCTACCCGCTCGAAGGCATCAACGACGGCTACGCCGACATGTTCGCCGGCAAGAACATCCGCGGCGTGCTGGTCTATGAGTAACGGTGGCTGATGCCGCTGCGCTGGTCCAGCGCGTGCTGGGCCGCGTCGTCGGGCGCGAGCGGGAAGTCGAACTGGTCGTCGCCGCCTTGGCCGCTGATCGTCACGTGTTGCTGGAAGGTCCCCCCGGTACGGGTAAGAGCACGTTGCTCCGCGCTGTCGCCCACGAGTTGGGGTTCGGCTTCGAGTTCGTCGAGGGCAACGCCGAGCTGACGCCCGCTCGCCTCGTCGGCCACTTCGACCCGGCGCGTGTGCTGGCCGACGGCTACGACCCCGATGTCTTCGTTGATGGTCCGCTCGTTTCGGCGATGCGCGACGGTTCGCTGCTCTACATCGAGGAGATCAACCGCATCCCGGAAGAGACGCTCAACGTGCTGATCACGGTGATGAGCGAACGCGAGCTGCACGTGCCTCGCCTCGGCAGGGTGGTGGCCGAGCCGGGCTTCCGTTTGGTGGCGGCGATGAATCCTTTCGACGCGGTCGGCACGGCACGAATCAGCAGCGCCGTCTACGACCGCGTCTGCCGGTTGTCGGTCGACTACCAATCGCCGTCGGACGAGGCCGCGATCGTTGCCAGGCTCGTCGATCCGACGCCCGACCGGAAATGGCTCGACAAGGTCATCGAGGTGGTTCGCTCGACCCGCGCCCACCCCGACGTGCGCATCGGCTCGTCGGTGCGTGGCGCGATCGACATCGCCGCGGTCGCCGCGTCGCTGGCGCCGCTGCGCCAGTCGTCGGCGACAGCATTCGACGTCGGGCTCGACAGTGCGATCGTCGCCCTTTCCGGCCGGTTGCGCTTGCGGGATGGGGTGTCGCGCACCGCCGAATCGGTGGTGACCGAGCTGTGGAACGCGGTGTTCACCGAGCGCCAGGCCGACCCCTCGGGAAAAGCGATCGCCCCAGTCGGGGCGACGCGCCCAACCAGCTAGCCCGCGAGGACGTCGCGGCCGACGCGGTGATTGCCGACTCGCGGCGGCGCACCACGTCGCGGCGAGACCTCGCCCGCAACCCGCGATTCGAACAGATCTCGCCCGAAGTTGGCGAGCTCGACGAGGCCGCCGTCTCCGAAGGCATCCTCGACGACCCCGACGGCGTGCTCGCCTTGCTCGCTGACCTTGCCGGGGCCACCGACCAACGGTTGCGTGATCTTGCGAGACGGCTCGCCGGGCGGCTGTTCTTGGATCTCGCCCGTCGTGGACCGTCGGCGCGACGCGGCATCGACAGGATCGTCGAGCAGCCCTATCGCCCCGACGGTGGCGACCTCGATCTCGACGCCAGTTTCGATGCGATTGCCGAGGCGATCGCCGGTGGGACGGCACTCGATGTCGAGCGGCTACGGGTCAGATCGTGGACCACCGCGGACACGGCGCTGTGCCTGTTGATCGACCGGAGTGGCTCGATGGGAGGCAAGCCGTTGGCGACAGCGGCAGTCGCTGCCGCATGCATCGCCCTGCGCAACCCGCGCAGCTACAGCGTGCTGGCATTCGGCAAGGACGTCGTCGCGGTGAAGAGCCAACGAGCCGACAAGTCGAGTGAGCGGGTCGTGACCGATGTGCTCTCGCTGCGCGGACACGGAACGACCGACGTGGCCGGAGCGCTTCGCGCCGCTGCCGATCAGCTCGGACGCAGTCGGGCGACGCGCAAGATCGCCATCGTGTTGAGTGATTGTCGGGCGACCGTCGAGGGCGACGCGCACGAGGCTGCCGCAATGCTGTCCGAGATCGTGGTCGTCGCCCCGAAGGACGACTGCGATGAGGCGGTCAGGTTCGCACGCGAGTGCGGTGCGCGATTCGTGACTGTGGATGGACCGACGCGAGTCGTCGAGGCGCTGGCGGTCGTGCTCGAACGCTGATCAACACTCGATTGCCGGGTCGGGCACGATCGCCGACTTCGGGATGTTCGACGGCGGAGCGGTCTCGGCGGTCGCCGGCAGCGTCGTGCCTGTCGCGGCGATCGTGCTCGATGGCGGCACCGAGGTGATCGCCGGTGGCACCGGTGACTCCGCGGTTGTGGTTGGCGCCTTGGTCGTTGTCGTGGTGGTGGTCGTTGCAGCGGTCGTGTCGTATGCCTGGACCGGCGCATCGGCAAGTGGCGCGAGGCCCCGGAAGATGTCGAGGATGGCCTGCATGTTCTTCGAGTCCTAGTGCCAGATCAGCACATCGGCGCCGCCGATGATCTTGCCGGTGGCCTCGACCTGATACGTCCGGATGGCGGAGGCCGTGACCTTGCGCACGACGCCGACGAACTCGATCATCTTGTCGATCGTCATCCCCGTGTCGATGACGAGGTCGTCGCGGTACGAGGCGTAGAGGCTGCTGATGATCTTCGGCTTCAGCACGCCCTGCTTCAAAGCCGCCGTCAGCGTTCTACGGAGGAAGTCCTGCTGCCGGGCGATTCGACCGAGGTCGGATGACGGGTCCTCGTGCCACATGCCTGTGGCGTCCTGGTATTCGAAGTGTCGTGAGCGCACGTACTTCAGGGCGTCTATGCCACTGAACGAGTGGCACCCGGCGTCGAGCACGTTGAGCCCGGTGGCGGCGTCGCGCACCGGGTACTGCAGAGGAACGCTGACACCGCCGACAGCTGTGACCAGTCGCTCGAAAGCACAGAAGTCGATCTGGATGAAGTGATCGATCGGTACACCGAACTCGGTCTGGATGGTGTCGATCAACAACTGCGGATCGTCGCGCCGGTAGGCGCCGTTGATGCGTTGAGTCCCGTGACCCGGAATCTTCACCCACAGGTCGCGGGGGAACGACAGGACAGCGGATCGTTTGGTGGCCGGATCGAGGCGGATGACCATGATGGTGTCGCTGCGCTCACCGGTTCGGGCACCCTTGTCCTCCAATTGGACACAGCTCTTGTCGGTGGAGTTGTCGGCGCCGGTGATGAGGAAGTTCATCGCGGCCGGATCGGCCTCGGGGAACGTGTCGGGCGAACCGGTGTCGTCGGGCAGCGTCTGACCGGGCGGTGCGGTCGCCACGGGTCCTTGAGCAGCCGGAGTGTTGACCGGGCGTGTCGCGGTGTTGATCTCGACCTTGCGGCCTTTCTCGCCGGCGTTCTTGCCGATGATCAAACCGATCGCGCCGGCGAAGCAGAGCACGACGATGAGGCAGTTGACGATCAGTACCAGGCGTTGCCCGGCGGTGTGGTGGCCATGGAACGGCTTCGGTTCTGGCGTCGACTCCGTTGGTTCAGCTTCGGCCATGAGCCGTGCAGGTTAGCCCGCCGGCCCCGACGATGGGCGGCGCCCGGTTGATGCCGTTGACTATGGTCGGGGTGTGCCTACGTCACGGCCTTCGTGGATCAATCGCCTCGATGAGCTACATCTGCTGACGCCGCTTCGGATCCTCGCCATCGTCCTCGTCGCGATCATCGTGGCCATCGTGCTGCGTTCGATCGTCACCCGTGTGCTCAGTCGTACGCTGGGACTTCCCGGCCATGACCGCAGTCGTGCCGACGCCCGGCAGCGAGCGTTGTCATCGGCCTTGCGTTCGGCCGTCGTCGGGGTGGTGTGGGGCACCGCGGTCATCACGATCATCAGCGAGCTGGGCGTCAACATCGGCGGTGTCATCGCTACCGCAACCGTCATCGGCGGCGCTGTGGCGTTCGGCGCTCAAACGTTGATCCGCGACGTGATCGCCGGTCTGTTCGTGCTCGCCGAGGATCAGTATGGCGTCGGTGACAGCGTCGATCTCGGGCACGCAACCGGTCAGGTCGAGCGCATCACGTTGCGGAGCGTTCGGCTCCGCGATGACGAAGGCCGGGTGTGGCACGTGGCCCACGGCAACGTCGTGTGCGTCGCCAACCTGTCCAAGTCGTCGGTGGCACTTCTCGATCTCGAGTTGGCCCGCGACAGCGACCTCGGCGACGTCGACGAGGTGGTTGCCCGATTGGCCCGCGAGCTCGGCGAGCACAGCACCGTCGGCAAGGCCCTGACGGGCGACGTCACGATCGTCGGACTCACCGACGTCCGCGACGATCGTCTGGTGTACCGGGTCTCCGTTCCTACGTCGATCGGCAGACGAGACGAGGTCCGCCGGGCGTGGCGACGGCTGGTGCTCCGATCATTCAGCGAAGGCGAGCTGCGTGCCCCGTCCGGGTCTCCGGGGCTCACCCGCAGCGTCGCCGCTCCGGCCTCGTCAGGGTTCGTCCCGGGTTCGGTCACCGAACCCGAGTGAGTCGGTCCATTGCCGCCAGCTGTTCACGCACCCATGTCACTGTCAGCACACTGACCGACTGTCGTTCTGCGAGCTGCCACTGAGGGACGCTCGACCTCGGCTACGCGCATGCGGGGTGGAACCGCTGCTCCTGACACAACCGCCGTCGATGTCGGCGCAGTGCTCAGTCGGTGACGACGACTGTGGTGCCGATGACGCCGAAGTCCCACATGAACACTGCATCGGCTGTCGCTTGGCGCACGCATCCACCCGACAGCGCCTGACCCAGTTGGCTGTCGGCCTCGATGGGGACGCCGTTCTGTTTGGGGATCTCGTGGAAGCCGATGTTGTCGCCGCTCGGGCCGTGTGTGAAGCGAACCATGAACCGCATGCAGATGTTCGGGTGGTCGATGTTGCATGTGTAGGACGAGCGCGAAAACACGTGATAGGTCCCCGGTGAGGGCTGGCCCATGCGGCCCGAGACGCGATACGTGCGGATCGTGACGTCGTCGTTACCGACGATCCAGACCCGCATCTGATTCTTCGAGTAGACGACGCGTCGCCCGACGCCCGAGAGATACGGCACCCCGGTGTCGACCGGGGCGACGACTGCCGCGGTGGTCGGCGGTTCGGCGGGCGGCGGCGGCAGCGTGGGAGTCTCCTGGATGCTGCTGCCGCGGGTGGCCTGGGCCGGGGCGTCCGCAGGGGCGATGTTGGTGGCGATGGGGACGTTGACGGCTCCGCCGTCGCCGGCGATCGTGGTGGTAGTGGCGGGTGTGGTTGCCGACACGACGGCGGGCACTGCGAGCGCGCCCACCCACAGCGTCCCGACGCCTACGAGCAGCGCCACAACCCGAACCCTCGACTTCACGTCGAGCAGGCTAGTGGGCTGCTGTCGAATCCGTCGAAGGGGTCAGGGTGACCGCAGTGACCAGCGCTGCGGCCTCCGAGGTGACGAACTCGTTGATACCGCCGGCCTCGGCGAGGTCGGTACGGCAGGCCTCGAGGGCGGCCAGGGTGACTGCCGGGCCCTCGATCGTCAGCCGGTCGACGGTTGCCCGTTGGCTCAACTTGGCCTCGGTCTTGGCCCGCCGGACCGCGGCGAGCACCTCACTGACCGGATCCAGCAACGAGACATCGCCGATGGATGCCAGCGGTGCTGCGGCCGGCCAACCCGAGCTGTGCACCGACCCTTCGCGCCACCAGCTCCACACCTCCTCGGTGACGAAGGGCAGGAAGGGGGCGAAGAGCTGAACGATGATCTCGAGTGCTCGGCGCAGCGCGGCACGTGCCGAGTGTGCTTCGTCGTCGCCCTGTGTCCCATAGGCGCGGCCCTTGACCAGCTCGACGTAGTCATCGCAGAACCACCAGAAGAACGCCTCGGTGCGCTCGAGCGCGCGGGCGTAGTCGTACCCGTCGAGTGCCCGAGTCGACTCGTCGATCACCTCGGCCAGCCGGGCGAGCAGCGCCTTGTCGAGCGCGGCGGTTGGCGCGGCCCCGTCGGGCGGCTCGCCGAACCCGAGCACGAACTTGGTCGCGTTCAGCAGTTTGGTGCCCAGTTTGCGACCGATCTTCATCTGCCCGGCGTCGAAGGCCGTGTCGGCACCCGGTCGGCCCGATGCCGCCCAGTAGCGAACAGCGTCAGTGCCGTATTCCTGCAACAGGGGGAGCGGCGTGACGACGTTGCCGACGCTCTTCGCCATCTTCTTGCGATCGGGGTCGAGGATCCAGCCGGAGATCGCCGCGTCGGTCCACGGCAGGCAGCCGTGCTCGTGGTGACTTCGCACGACGCTGCCGAACAGCCACGTCCGGATGATGTCGTGAGCCTGCGGACGCATGTCCATCGGGAAGACGCGGGCGAACAGATCGGGGTCGTCGACCCAACCGCCGGCGATGTGCGGCGTCAACGACGAGGTTGCCCACGTGTCCATCACGTCGGGGTCACCCATGAAACCGCCCGGCTTGCCTCGCTGATCCTCGGTGAAGCCCGCCGGGCAGACAGTCGACGGATCGACCGGCAACCGGCCGTCGTCGGGTATGAGGATGTCGTCGTACAACGGGAGGCCCTCACCATCGAGGCGGTACCACAGCGGGATCGGCACGCCGAAGAAACGCTGGCGGCTGATGAGCCAATCGCCGTTGAGGCCACCGACCCAGTTCTGGTACCGGTTGAACATGTAGTCCGGGTGCCACCGCAGATCCTGGCCTCGGTGCAGCAGTTCGTTGCGCAATGCCTCGTCGCGGCCGCCGTTGCGGATGTACCACTGCCGCGTCGCGACGATCTCGAGCGGGCGTGAGCCGCGCTCGTAGTACTTCACCGGGTGGGTGATCGGGCGCGGTTCGCCCAGCATCTCGCCCGTCTCGAGCAGCATCTCCACGATCTTGCGTTGTGCCTGCTTCGGCGCCAGCCCGGCGATCTGCTCGTAGGCCGCCCGGCCGCCTCCGGTGGTGATCCAGTCGGGTGTGTCGGCCGCCATCCGACCGTCGAATCCGATGAGGGCGCGCGACGGAAGATCGAGCTCGCGCCACCAGGTCACGTCGGTGGTGTCGCCGAACGTGCAGATCATGGCGACGCCGGTGCCCTTGTCGGGGTCGGCGAGATGGTGGGCGAGCACCGGCACTTCGACCTCGAACAGCGGAGTGCGAACCGTCGTGCCGAACAGCGCCTTGTAGCGATCGTCGTTGGGGTGGGCGACCATCGCGACGCAGCTGGCCAACAGCTCCGGCCGTGTTGTGTCGATCAACAGGTCTCCGTCGCCGGCCGTTCCATCGTCGGCTCTGCGATGGAACGCGAGCTTGTGATACGCCCCCGGCACTTCGCGATCGACCATCTCGGCCTGGGCGACCGCGGTGCGGTCGTCGATGTCGTACAGCGTGGGGGCGTCCTGCTGGTACGCCTCGCCGCGAGCCAGGTTGTGCAGGAATGCCAGTTGGCTCGTGCGCTGGGCGCGCTGGCCGATCGTGGTGTAGAGGAGCGACCAGTCGATGGAGATGCCGAGCCTGCGGACCAGTTGCTCGAACACCTGCTCGTCGTCATGGATCACGTCGTGACAGAGGCTGACGAAGTTTGGCCTGCTGACCGGAATTGCACGATGATCCTTCGGGACGTCGCCGTTGAAGGGCGCGACGAAGCCGGGGTCGAACGGCAGCGACGGATCGCAGCGGACACCTGTCACGTTCTGGACGCGTCGCTCGGTCGCCAGGCCGTTGTCGTCCCAGCCGATGGGGTAGAAGACGGACTTGCCGCGCATCCGCTGGAAGCGGGCGATCGTGTCGGTGTGTGTGTAGCTGAAGACGTGTCCGATGTGCAGTGAGCCACTGGCGGTAGGTGGAGGGGTGTCGATCGCGAAGACCTCGTCGCGGGTCGCCGTGCGATCGAAGTCGTACGTGCCGTCGCCCTCCCAACGCTGCATCCAGCGGGCCTCGATGCCGTCGAGCGACGGCTTGTCAGGAATGTTCGACGCTGTATCAGGCATGGTTGCCCAAGGCTACCGATCACGTGCTGCGGCCAGAGCCTGTGATTCGGCCGGATGAAGCGATAGTCGCCACGACAGCGTGCTCCGCGAACCGCCAGTGGAGTTCGACGGCGCACCCAGGTGGGCGCCTCGCACTCCACTCGTGGTCGGGGTCAGGGTGTGTGGCGCAGGGCTGCTTCGACTCGGTCGGTCCACTCGATCGACTCGGTCGGCACGCCTGCCGCACGCATCACTCGTCGCTGCTCGCCCAGCGTCACGGCAGCCTCGGCGGCCCCGATGTCCGCGAGCCATGTTTCCGCCGCGCCGCGGAGGTGCGAGGCGAGGGCCGGGCTGGCGCCGCTGGTGCTGACGGCGATCGTGACGGCTCCGGCACGCGCCACGGCAGGCAGGATGAACGTGCAGTTGGCCGGATCGTCGGCCGAGTTGACCCAGATCCCTCGACTCGTCGCGTCGGCGGCCACCGCAGCGTTTACCGCGGGATCGTCGGTGGCCGTGATCACCAACTTCACGCCATCGAGATCGCCGATCTCGTAGGGCCGAACGAGGACGCGAGCCTTCAGATGGCCGAACGATGCGTCCACGTCGGGGGCGACGACCGTGACGTCGGATCCGGCCTGGAGCAGGCCTTCGACCTTGCGGAGCGCGACACGCCCGGCACCGACGACGAGTACCGGGACCCCGGTCAGATCGAGCATGATCGGGTAGTCGAATGCCACCCGGCGAGGCTATCAACGAGCGATCACCTAATCTTGATCGAATTGGTCGTGAATAGGTAGGATGCCGCGGTGAGCGTGTTCCGAGCCCCCGACAACGGCGAACGGCCGCACCCGGTGTCTTGTTCGGGGACGGCGTGATCTCACTGGTCGGCGCCGGTCCGGGAGATCCTGAGCTCCTCACCGTCCGCGGATTGCGTCGGTTGCAACAGGCCGACGTGGTGGTTCACGACGCGCTCGTCGGCACGGGTGTTCTGGCGCTGGCCCGGCACGATGCCGAGCTCGTCGACGTCGGCAAGCGCCCTGGTGCGCCGGTAGCGCAGGAGCTGATCAACGAATTGCTCGTGCAACTCGGCCGCAGCGGCCGCAACATCGTGCGACTGAAGGGCGGCGACCCGTTCGTCTTCGGGCGTGGCGGCGAAGAGGCGATCGCCTTGACCCGCGCCGGACTCGACTTCGAAGTCGTGCCCGGCGTCTCGTCGGTCATCGCCGCGCCGGCCGCCGCCGGCATACCGGTGACGCACCGCGGCGTCAGCGCATCGTTCACCGTCGTCACCGGCCATCGACAACGCGGCGAGTCCGCCGTCAACTGGCGCGCGCTCGCACAGGCAGGCGGCACGATCATCGTGCTGATGGGAGTCGCTCGGCGCGGCACGATCGCCGCGGAGTTGATGGAAGGCGGGTTGCCTGTCGACACACCGGTCGCGGCAATCCGCCATGCGACCTCCAGCGGGCAAACTGTGGTGCGCTGCACCCTCGGCGATCTCGCCTCAGCAGTGGTCGAATCGCCGGCCACCATCGTGATCGGGGCGGTCGCTGCCTTCGACCTGACGAGGGAATTCATCCGGGGGCTCGCAGTCGCCGACACGTAGGCTGGCCGGCCATGCTGCACCTGTACGACACCGCCACCCGAGAGGTACGTGAGCTCGCCATGCGCGAGCCCGGCAGGGTGAGCATCTACCTGTGCGGTCCGACCGTGTACGGCCCACCGCACCTCGGCCATGGCCGGGCGACGTTGGTGTACGACGTGCTGCGTCGATATCTCGAGTGGACCGGCATCCACGTGCGGTTGGTCAGCAACATCACCGACATCGACGACGCCATCATCAACCGCTCCAACGCCGAGAGCCGGCCGTGGCAGGACATCACCACCAAGTGCGAAGCGGTCTGGTTCGAGGCGATGGGCAAGCTGGGCGTCGCCAGGCCGACCGACGTGCCGCACGCGACTCAGTACGTCGAGCAGATGGTCGAGATGATCACCCAGCTCGTAGAGATCGGCCGCGGGTACACGACCGAGGACGGCGTCTACCTCAACGTCGAATCGGTCGAGGACTACGGGCTCCTCGTCAACCAGCACCTGTCCGACATGGTCGAGGGTGGTGGCGATCGCGAGGTGTTCGGCGCCGGGAACAAGCGCCATCCCGCAGACTTCGTGTTGTGGAAGTCGGCCAAGCCGGGCGAGCCGTCGTGGCCATCGCCGTGGGGTGACGGCCGGCCGGGATGGCACAGCGAGTGCGTCGTCATGAGCCTCGACATCCTCGGTGAAGGCTTCGACCTTCATTGCGGCGGCATGGACCTGAAGTTCCCGCACCACGAGAACGAACGGGCCCAGGCGGTAGCGCTCGGCAAGCGTTTCGCGAACCACTGGATGCACAACGGGTTCGTTGTCGACGCCGAAGGCGAGAAGATGTCGAAGAGCCTGGGCAACGTCGCCAACCTCCTCGACCTCATGGAGCACTACGACCCGCGGGCCTACCGCATGCTGCTGCTGCAGTCGCACTACCGCGGCCCGGTCTCCGTCGGTCAGGAGAACATCGACGCCTCGGTCCGCGCCCTCGCCGGTCTCGACTCGTTCGCGTCGCGCACTTCCGGTCTCGACGCAGCCGAACCCGATGCCGAGGTGTTGAACCGGTTCCGCGAGCGGATGGACGACGACCTCGACACACCTGGCGCAACCGCTCTGCTGTTCGACACGGTTCGGCGGGCCAACGCCGCTCTCGACGCCGGCGATCCGATCGCCGCGTCGCTCGTCGCCGCAGTGCAAGAGATCTGCACGGCGTTCGGTCTCGTCCTCAACACGGGTGGCGAGGTGCCTGCCGACGACGCGGCCAAGGCCGCATCGCTCGACGCGGCGCGGGTCGCCAAGGACTTTGCCACCGCCGATGCGATCCGCGGCGAGTTGCAGGCCGCCGGCTGGACGGTCGAGACCACCAAGGCCGGCACGACCCTGCGTCGCTGACGAAGCTGGCGACCGGCTACTCGGCCGACGACATCGACGGCACTGCAGGCATGTCGACCTCGCGGCTGATCTGCATCGCGGTCGCGATGAACGCTTCGGCGGCGCGCGACTGCAGTCGGTCGCGGTGCCAGATGATGCCGATCTGCCGCTCGAGGTTGGCGTTCAATCCGCGGATGGCAACCCTGGCATCGGGTATCGATCGCTCGATCGTCAGCAGCGGAACGATTGCCACGCCGAGGCCGATTGCCACGAGGCGTTGCGTGGTCAGGTTGTCGTCGCTGCGAAAGACGATGTCGGGCTCGACGCCGACTCGCTCGAGGGCGCGGGCTGCACGAATTGCGCAGGCGTCGTCGATGGGCATCGAGATCATACGAATGCCGGCGAGCTCCGAGAGGTCGACGGTGTCGAGTTGTGCCAGCGGATGGTCAGGAGCGGTGATGAGCACCTCGGGATCGCGGATCAGTTCGACCATCGCGTGGGAATCGACGAGCGACGCAACGTCGGCGAACGCAAGATCTGCCTGACCGCTGCGCACCAGGCCCTCGACGTTGGTGATGACAGGCTCGTTGCGAAGTTCGACATTGATGTCGGGCCACGCGGTGCGGAACAGAGCGAGGGTGGGTGGCAGCAGCCGAGCGCTGGCTGATTGGAAGGTGCCGACGCGCAACACCCCTGCATCGCCGGCAGCCATCGCGTCGAGATCGGCCTTCGCTGCGGCGAGCCGCGAGATGATGTGGCCGGCGTGTTCGAGCAGCACCTTGCCGGCCTCGGTCAGCGAGACGGACCGCGGTCCACCGGGACGGTCGACAAGTCGATGCCCGACGGCTTTCTCCAGCGTCGAGATCTGTTGCGAGATCGCGCTCTGGGCGTAGCCGAGTCGCGTTGCCGCCTGGGAGAACGAACCGGTGTCGGAGACGGCTTCCAACGCCATGAGGTGGCGTACTTCGACACCGATCGGTAGATCGAATTCAGAGATTGACTTCAGCATTTTTATCTATTTCTCTTATTGATCGCAACGGGCGATACTAATCTACAACTCAATTCAAGGAGAAGATTCATCATGGCGGCTCTGGTCCTCGTAGCGATACTCGTCGGTGCCGCGGTTGCACCATGGCATGGCATCGATTCCCGTCCCGACTTCACCGGGCGTCCCGACTGGCGCAACCGCTGGAGTTGAACCCCGGCCGCCGTCGCGGCCCGCCCTTCTAGCCCCGTCACCGTCCCCCGGTGGTGGCGGGGCTGGCCCATCGCCCACTCGGGCCGCCCCCGGGATTCAAATACGGCTCGAGCCGGGATCAATCGGGCGCGATGACGCTTCCGGCGGGCGACATCCAGATAAAACGGGGGGTCGTGGCGAAGCGAGAGCGAAGGCCGGTACCCAAGGGTTACTGGACCATATGGACAACGGTTGCGCTCGACCTCGTCGGGTTCGGGATCATCGTCCCCATCCTCGGCCGATATGCCGAACGGTTCGGCGCATCGGGCCTCACGGTCGGCTTCCTGTTCGCCTCCTTCTCACTGGCCCAGTTGCTGTGTGCGCCTCTGCTCGGTCGCTTGTCGGACCGAATCGGTCGCAAGCCTGTCATCGTCATCTCACTCGTCGGCACCGCGATCGGCAGCTTCGTCACCGGCGCTGCCGGCGTGCTGTGGCTGCTGTTCGCCGGTCGCATCATCGACGGCGCTTCCGGTGGAAGCCTGTCGGTCGCCCAGGCCGCTGTCGCCGATATAGCCCCGGAGGAAGATCGCCCCGGCCTCATCGGCATGCTCGGTGCCGCGTTCGGCGTCGGCTTCGTGTTGGGCCCGGCGATCGGTGGCCTTGCGGCGCTCGGCGGCCCGCATGTGCCGTTCTACGTGGCCGGTGTGCTGGCCTCGATCAACGCGGTCGCAGCGATGATCCGCCTACCCGAGACGCGCCCGCGCGACACGACGCGGAAATCGGGCACGAAGGCGCCGGTGTCGACGTACCTGCGACACCTCGCCGTCATCGGCTTCATCACAGTGATCGCATTCACTGCATTCGAGGCGACGTTCTCGTTGTTCGGTGATCGTCGTTTCGGCCTCACCGAGGCCTCATCCGCGGCCGTCTTCCTCGGCGTGGGGCTGGTGCTGGTTGCGATCCAGGGTGGCGGATATGGCCGCATGGCCCAGCGCTACGGCACGCAACGCCTGTTCGAGGCCGGCCTTGTTCTGTTGATCGCCGGCCTCGCCGTGACCGCGGTGGCCACCGTGTGGCCGGTGTTGATACTCGCCCTGCTGCTCCTGTCCGCCGGCCAGGGTGTCGCCTCACCGTCGATCACGTCGCTCGTGACGCAGCACGCACCACCCGAGCGGCGCGGCGAGGCGTTGGGCTACCAGCAGTCGGCAACGGGGGTCGGCCGGGTGTTGGGGCCGCCAGCTGCCGGCGCGATGTTCGACCGGGTCGGGATCTGGAGCCCGTACATCGGCGGCGCGGTGTTGTGTGCGGTGGCGACGGGCCTCGTGGTGAAATGGGGCGTCGATCGGCGGATGTCAGACGTGGATGCGAGGGACTGCGAGAATGTCCCGAGCAATGACTGACGTTCTCGAACATCCCGCGCTCGATCGGCTCGCCGACTTCGAGGCACGCTGGCTGTCGGACTCGTTGCCAACTCGCCGCGCCCTCCGACCGATGGGTTACCAGCCCGGCCTCGATGGGCTGCGGGCGATCTCGGTGATCGCGGTCATCCTGTATCACGCCGGATTCGGGTGGATGCGCGGGGGGTTCCTCGGCGTCGAGGTGTTCTTCGTGGTGTCCGGCTTCCTCATCACGTCCCTGCTCCTCGAAGAGCGTGAACGAAGTGGCATCGTGGCACTACGGCAGTTCTGGCTGCGCCGGGCGCGGCGATTGCTGCCGGCGTTGTTCGGCGTGCTGATCGCCATCGGCGTGTGGGTCGCACTGCTCGGCACGGCTCAACAACGATCCGATCTCCACCGCGATCTGCTGCCCGGCATCTTCTACTTCGCCAACTGGGGACAGATCTTCGGCGGCGCGCAGTACTTCGGCAATTTCTCCCCGCTGCGTCACCTGTGGAGCCTCGCCGTCGAGGAGCAGTGGTATCTGTTGTGGCCACTGGCGTTCGTGCTGATCACGCGGCGCGGCAACAGAACCGTCCACGTCGGGCGATCGATCCTCGCTACGGCCGGTGTCGTGATAATCATCACCTGGTGGCTCGCTTCGCCAGCGTTGCTGACGTCGGATCGCACCAACTTCTTGTACCTCTCGACGCTCACCCGATCCAGTGGACTTCTGCTCGGCGCCGGGGCGGCATTCGTGTGGCGGCCGTGGCGAGCGACGGCAGCGGTGTCCAGCCGTGCAGGTTCGTTGCTGAACATCGCCGGGCTCGGCGGCACCTTGTTGCTGGTCTATGCGTTCACCGCGGCTCACCTCACCGATCGTTCGCTCTACCGTTGGCAGCTCGCGGTGGTCTCGATCCTGTCGCTCGTCGTCGTCGCCGCGGTCGTGCATCCGTCGGCGCGCGCTACCCGGGCCTTCTTCGGCTCGCCCGCATTGGTCGGCCTCGGCAAGCGCTCGTACGGGGTCTACCTGTGGAGCTGGCCGATCTCCGTTCTTTGTGGTGCATACGTCGGTTCGTGGACTCGGTTCATCGCTGCGATGTCGCTGACGATCGTGGTGTCGGAGTTCTCGTACGTCTACATCGAGACACCGATTCGCAGGGGTGCATTGCGGAAGTGGTTCATGCGCCAGCGCGATTCGGACTGGACGAACCGCACGGTCGCCGCAGGTGTGGTCGGCACCGTCTTGGTGTTGTCGCTCGCTGTCTACTACTCGCGTGTGCAGCCGTTCGATCGCGCCGCGGGCGGCCCCGATGTGGCGATCGACCTGTCGAAGGTCTTGCCGGTTGCCGGAGCAGGCGGCGCGCCGGCAACGTCGATCGCGACCGTCGGCGGCATCTCCGTGGCGACATCGCCGGTGGGGGACGTGGCCGTAACGCCGACCTCGACCGCTACGACGGCCATCGGTGTGGCGCCGGCCCAGCAGCCGGCTGGACCGGCGCGCCTGGTGATCGTAGGCGACTCGCAGGCCCATGCGTTGGCGATCAACCTCCCGACCGGGATCGGAAGCGCGTTCACGATCTCCGACGGCTCCATCGACGGCTGCAGCGTGTACGACGACGGCAAGGTCCGCTCGCAGCGCACCAGCTTCAGCCGCTCGTTCGCCGACTGCGGTGGCTGGGCCGACAAGTGGGGCAAGGCGGCCGGCAAGGGCCACGCCCAACTCGCGCTCGTCGTGCTCGGGGCGTGGGATGTGTTCGACGTCGACGTCGGCGGTCAACTGGTCGCTTTCAACACGCCGGCGGGCGACAAGCGGTTCACCGATGATCTCGGCAAGGGCATCGCCGCGCTGCGCGGCGCCGGCGCCAAGGTTGCGCTGCTCGAGGTGGCGTGCATGCGGCCGAAAGATGTGAAGGGCGCCGGCGTGCCGGCACTTCCCGAGCGCGGCGACGACGCCCGAGTCGCCCACGTGAACCAGTTGCTGCGGCAGGTCGCGGCGACGGATCCCACCAACGTGTCGTTCGTCAGAGGACCCACCGAGTGGTGCGCCGATCCGGCGATCGCAACTGATGCCGGCTATCGCTGGGACGGCGTGCACGTGTACAAGCCGGGCGCCAAGTTGATCTACGAAACGATCGCCCCGGCTTTGCTGGCAATACCCAGGAGTTGAGCGCGACCGGCGTCACGGGTTGACACCGGGCGGTTACCCGGCGGTATAGTTACCCGCAGGTAACATCGCCGACCGGGAGTGATCATGGCCGATTTCGCACTCAACGAAGACCAACTGCAGATCCAGAAGTGGGTGCACGACTTCGCCGAGGACGTCATCCGTCCGGCTGGTCACGAATGGGACGAACGCGAGGAGTTCCCGTACCCGATCGTCGAGCAGGCCGCCGAGATCGGGCTCTACGGGTGGGAGTTCCTGCTCAACAGCTTCAGCGATCCGACAGGGCTCACCTTGCCGGTGGCGATCGAGGAGCTGTTCTGGGGTGACGCCGGAATCGGGATGGCGATCATGGGCTCGGCGCTGGCTGCTGCCGGCATCAGCGGCAACGGCACGCCCGAGCAAGTGGCGGAGTGGGTGCCGCAGTGCTACGGCGACGCCAAGAAGGTGCAACTCGGCGCGTTCTGCGTCAGCGAACCCGACGCGGGTTCCGATGTCTCGTCTCTGCGCACCCGTGCGGTCTACGACGGGGCCAACGACGAGTGGGTGCTCAACGGCACCAAGGCATGGATCACCAATGGCGGTATCGCCGATGTGCACGTGGTGGTGGCCACGGTCGATCCCGAGTTGAAGGGCCGTGGTCAGGCGTCGTTCATCGTGCCGCCCGGCACGAAGGGCTTGAGCATGGGTCAGAAGTACAAGAAGCACGGCATCCGCGCCTCGCACACCGCCGAGGTCGT